>CAMCJM010000159.1 GCA_945874835.1 Pseudomonas synxantha
TGACCGGCCATTTCGGTAAGTCGTGACCGCCTGTTTCGGAGCAGGCTGGAAATCGGTCACGTTGATAGCGAAATGAGCGGTCACGCGTTAGCGAAATGGCCGGTCACGATCTACCGAAACAGCCGGTCACGGTGGGCCGAAATACGCATCTAGCGGCAACTCGGCACGCTGGTAACCCGCACTGTTGAGCAACACTAAGCGCTGAAATCCATAACTGATCATTGCTCGTCGCCTTCTTCGCCGACTGCGTCCATCTCCACGGCTTCGACCAGCACGTCATCGTCATCCAGTTGCGCGCTGGCCAGCGACTCGAAATGATCCAGGTAGCGCCAGACGGCAGGCAGCAACTGCCAGCCACCGTTGGTCGACTCGGCAAAGCCGTAGTTACACGCGCGCTCAAACAGACTTACTAGGTTCTGTTCATCAAGACCTTCCGCCAGCAGCAGGTCATTGCTGCGCTCAAACAATGCCGCCAGCAACTCACGGTCGATCAGCCAGTCGGTGAAGCGAGCCAGATGCAGTCCTTCGTCAGCCTTCAGTTCGAACACCAGCATAAATAGCAGAGCCAGTTGGCGCGTGGCGCTATTGACGTTGCTGTTGGCACCGTCGAAGTGAAACCAAGCAAAGCCGCGTCCGTCTATGCGCAGGTTGAATCCCAAGCTGGAGAACAGCGTTAGGTAATGCTCTTGCTCTTTTTCCAGCGCGGCCCAGAGCGCCGGCTCAGCAACACGGTTTAGGTGCGGCGTTGAAACGTTTAAATAGCTCGGGCAGGTGTGGCATACGGCCCAACTGCAGGGTGGCGGATTGATTGGTCACTCAAGGATTCCATGCGGGTAATGGATGACATTCAATTTATTCAGCTCAGTACACGCGCGCTGGTCAGCCTGCTTAATAAGCCAGTCGGGTTCATTGATCAGTTCGTGGTAAAGGCGCAGTAACGTGGCGTCGTTCAGGTGGGCATATTGGCTGCGCAACCAGTCCAGCAGACTCGGGACGGGCAGGCAGCCCGCTAAGCGCTGGCGCAACTCAAGACTGTCGACCAGTTGAAGCTCGGTCACCGAGACACCCGGTGCTTCTTCTGGAAACACCTTGCTGATTGGCTTGAAGCTGCGCGCCTCGGTCATGATGGTTCTAATTTCATCGCCCACCGATACCCGCTTTGGCCGATCCGCACGCCATAGCGGTAATTGGCTATGTTTGAAGGTGCGCGACAAGCCTCGCTTACGCACGAGCCCGAGCAGGTGGCTAATCGTCGCGGACAAGCTGTTGTGTTGGCGAAGCTCCTCGCGCAACGGCAGCAGCGTATCGCTGCACTGCTTGAGCACCTCGCGGCCCAGTTTGCGCAAATCCTTGGTTTGGAAAGCCGCTTGGCGCACTAGCACGCGCAGGGTGTAGAGCGCGCCCTGCGCGGTGAGTACCTCCAAACTATAATCAAGGGCGCGTTCTGTTTCTTCCAGGTATCGGTAGAAGGTGCCGGCGGGGCCGCTGTCCATCATTGCCGCCATGGGCTCAATATATTCATCGTAGGCTTGCAGTACCTGCCGATAGCGGCGCTCGGCGGGCATCTGGCTATCGCTGGCCTTGGCTTTTTCGGCGATTTCCAAAATGGCATGCCGATCCTGATCCAGCTGCAGGCCGATCTGGCGGAATAATTCGGCGAGCTGCGCGGCTGCCTGACGAAGCAGGTCAAGGTCGCGTCGTTCAAGGGCTTCATTGAGCCGCTCGGTAGTCTCGCGAATACCCTGCACCCGCGCTTGAAGTACCGCAGATAAACCCAGCTCGTGCTCACGGGTCAGGCCGCGAACGAACTCAAGTACATGAGCATTGAGTTGCAGCAGACTGTCGCGAGGCAGTAGTTGCAGGATATCGGCATTGATCAATGCCCTAAGAATTCCCTCGCGGTCGTCGGACGTCTTACTGGGGTCGACCTTGCCAATTAGCGCCACAACCTGATCTTGTTCAAATACGGGTTGCTCACGTGAGCGCTGCACCAACCACTCGACGACTGACCAGTGGGCGTGCAGGGCAAAAACCAAGGAGCGGGGATTTTGCATGGCGATTCATCCGTGAGTAGGTGCTACACGCTGCACCTCGCGCCAAGCCGATTCCAGCGCATCAAACACGGCATCTGGCACTTGATGCTGGTACTGCTTGCGGCGGTTCTGGGAAAGCCTGCCGTTTTGGTCGAGGCAGAACATTACAAGGCGCGAGAGGATGCTGTTGGGGATGTCGAACGCTTGGTCGATACGCCGGTAGATGGCGTCGTAGCGATTGAGAAATAGGGTCTCTTCTTTGAGGTGGCGTTCGAGCGCCTGCTCGGTGGCGCGCAGCATGAATTCGGCGCAGGCGGTAGCGTCCCAGTAGCGGTATAGCGCAGGGTGGCCGTTGAAGTCGAAGGCAAACTGGTCCTCATCAATGAAGGTGACGTCCCAGAAGCGCCGCGCTGGCTCGGAAAAGGCCTGAAAGGTGGCTAGGTAGTCGGCCTCGTTCTGGCGCAGAGCAACGGACACTGGCAGCAAAAGGCCATGTTTGAGGGCGCCGCGCTGGCAGAGTACCTGATGAAAGAGGAAGCGCGACAGGCGACCGTTGCCATCCATAAAAGGGTGAATGAAGACAAAACCGAACGAGACAATGCTGGCCAGCAGTAGCGGGTCTAACTCTTTGGGGGGCTGGTTGGCCAGCTGCATCAGCTGTTCCATCAATTCGCGGCCCAGCTCGGGCGCTGGGGGGAGATAGGTGACGCCGAGTGCGCCGCGCAAACCGTTACTCAGGTAGTTCTGTTGGTGGCGAAACGCCGCCGCCTGGGCATAGGGACTGTTGATGACGGCGTTTTGCAGCTCGACGAAATAGTCTTCATCCAGCTTGCGTGGCTGGTGGGCCTGCTTGAGCAGGTGAACGAAGCGGCTGGCTTTGTCTTCGCTGGGGCTCTCTTTCTCGATGGCGTAGGAGTCGCGGGTTTCGTGCAGGTAGGCCCAGGCTAGGGCGCGGTTGAGGATGTCGCGGGGCAGCGATTCACTGAACTCGGTGGCCTGTTGCAGCAGGTTGCGCTCCAGCAGTGCCTGCAGCGCGTCGGTGCGGCGCAAGGTGATGCAGTAGTCGAGGTTGCCGATACCATTGAACAGCACCCGCCAGCGGTTGTTCTTCTGGCTTGCGCCTGTAATGTACTGGGCGGGATCGAACAGCGCTACGTAGGCCGTGCGCAGGCTGTCGCTCTGGCGCTGGATGGGCTGACCGGTGAAGTACTCCCACAGGTAGCCGGCCTTGCGCAGGTACTGACTGGTGGGGCTGGCGTCGATGGCGGCACGGATTTGTGGTTCGCTAATCAGCGGCAGGCACTGGGCGAGGATGTCTAGGCTAATGCCTTCATGCTTGAGGGCGAAGAGCACATGACCAAGCAGGTCGTCGGCAGCTGGTGCCATGCTGACTGGCACGGCCAGGGTCTGCTCAATGAGCTCCTTGCGGGTGACCGCACGAACTTCCGCCAAGTGCGCTGGTGGCAGCGCCTTGACTGTCGACTCCTGAAGCAGGCGGTTATACCCGACCGGTTGCATGGTTCAGTTCCTTCTTGAATGCCGGGCTGCGCGCCGGATTCTTTGCGCACGCCAATGTTTTTTTGTGCAGAGCGACATTACCAGCATTTTTTTTGTGCGTCAGGCTTGTTAACGAATCCAGGTGCGCTTGTCCTGTTGAATGGCGCTTTCGAGTTCGGCTGAGGGCCTCAGCGTATCCAGCTCATATGGCTTCAGTGCATAAATCGTGCGCAGCGGTACGGCACGGTTTAGGCACAAAATTGGCACAGGCCAAAAAAAAGGGCCTAGGTTTTCACCTAAGCCCTTGTTTTATATGGCGCACCAGGCGGGATTCGAACCCACGACCCCTGCCTTCGGAGGGCAGTACTCTATCCAGCTGAGCTACTGGTGCAGCGCGGGCGCAATCATACGCATGTCGCTGGCGGGCGTCCATGCTGGTGCCTTGTTCGTGATTCTGCACGGCTGCTCTAATCGACGATCTGTCGCCATAAATGCGGTGATAGGTGCGATTGAGCGTTAATTTTTTCGAACAGGCTATTGCCCTTTAACCCTCTTGACCCTAGCATTCGTTTGAGATTTCAAACGCTCGTGCTGAAAACCATGGCCATTTACCTTTTGGCGCGGTAGCTGATGCAAGAGCTCGCTGATCAAGCCCCTGCGCCGCAAGCACGCGGTGTATTCGATGACGTGTACCGATGCCTGGGTGTCGGGTTTTAGGAGACTGCCATGCAACTGAAAGACACCCAGCTGTTTCGCCAGCAGGCGTATATCGACGGCGTTTGGCTGGACGCGGACAGCGGCCAGACCATCCAGGTTAACAACCCGGCCACCGGCGAAATCATCGGCAGTGTGCCGAAGATGGGCGCAGCGGAAACCCGTCGCGCCATTGAAGCCGCCGACCGTGCTTTGCCAGCTTGGCGTGCCCTGACTGCCAAAGAGCGCTCAAACAAACTGCGCCGCTGGTTTGAACTGCTGATCGAAAATCAGGACGACCTTGGCCGCCTGATGACCCTGGAGCAAGGCAAGCCGCTGGCCGAAGCCAAAGGCGAGATTGCCTACGCCGCCTCCTTTATTGAGTGGTTCGCCGAAGAAGCCAAGCGCGTCTATGGCGACGTGATTCCGGGCCATCAGCCGGACAAGCGTCTGATCGTTATCAAGCAGCCGATTGGCGTCACCGCTGCCATTACGCCTTGGAACTTCCCGGCGGCGATGATCACCCGTAAAGCCGGCCCAGCCTTGGCCGCCGGTTGCACCATGGTGATCAAGCCTGCGTCGCAAACGCCGTTCTCCGCGCTGGCCTTGGTGGCCCTGGCTGAACGCGCCGGTATTCCGAAAGGCGTGTTAAGCGTGGTCACCGGCAGCGCTGGCGATATCGGCAGCGAGCTGACCGGCAACCCGATTGTGCGCAAGCTGAGCTTCACTGGCTCCACTGAAATCGGTCGCCAACTGATGGCCGAATGCGCCAAGGACATCAAGAAGGTGTCGTTGGAATTGGGCGGCAACGCGCCGTTTATCGTGTTCGACGACGCCGACCTGGATAAGGCGGTAGAAGGCGCGCTGATTTCCAAATACCGCAACAACGGCCAGACCTGTGTGTGTGCCAACCGCCTGTACATTCAAGACGGCGTGTACGACGTGTTTGCCGAGAAACTGGCTGCTGCGGTGGCCAAGCTGCAGATCGGCAATGGTCTGGACGACGGCATCACCACTGGTCCGCTGATCGATGCCAAAGCCATGGCCAAGGTGCAGGAGCATATCGACGATGCGGTCAGCAAAGGCGCACGCGTGCTGATGGGCGGCAAGCCGCACGCGCTGGGCGGCAGCTATTTCGAGCCGACCATTCTGGTGGATGTGCCGAACAACGCGGCCGTCGCCAAGGAAGAAACCTTTGGCCCGCTGGCACCGCTGTTCCGCTTCAAGGACGAGACCGAAGTGATCGCCATGTCCAACGATACCGAGTTCGGTTTGGCTTCGTACTTCTACGCCCGTGACCTGAGCCGTGTGTTCCGTGTGGCCGAAGCCCTGGAATACGGTATGGTCGGCGTCAACACCGGGCTGATCTCCAATGAAGTCGCTCCGTTCGGCGGCATGAAAGCCTCGGGCCTCGGCCGCGAAGGCTCCAAATACGGCATTGAGGATTACCTGGAAATCAAATACCTCTGCCTGGGCGTGTAAGGGTATCGACCTCCGGGTCGTCGGCCATACGGCATTGGCCTTAGCCCCGAAGCTCTCGAATGGTGGAGCCGCTAGGAAATTAAACACCCCAGGTTCAACCAACGAGCCGGTCACCTGGGTTTGCAGCAACGAAAATGAACCTGAGCAATCCGCAGGGCGCGGTAGTCGATCATCGAATGCTGACCGCACTCTTCCCCCGGTTGCCTTTTATCCTTGAACTACGCCGACCGATGAGCGGCGAATGAGGACTTTATGAGCAAGACCAACGAATCTTTGATGCAACGCCGCACCGCTGCCGTTCCGCGTGGCGTGGGCCAGATCCACCCGATCTTCGCCGAGTCGGCAAAGAACGCCACGGTGACCGACGTTGAAGGCCGCGAGTTTATCGACTTTGCTGGCGGCATCGCGGTGCTCAACACCGGCCACCTGCACCCGAAAGTGGTGGCCGCGGTGCAAGAGCAACTGACCAAGCTAACCCACACCTGCTTCCAGGTGCTGGCGTATGAGCCGTATGTTGAGCTGTGCGAGAAGATCAACGCGCGCGTGCCGGGCGACTTCGCCAAGAAGACCCTGCTGGTCACCACCGGCTCGGAAGCGGTGGAAAACTCGATCAAAATCGCTCGTGCCGCCACCGGCCGTGCTGGCGTGATCGCCTTCACCGGCGGTTACCACGGTCGCACCATGATGACCCTGGGTTTGACCGGCAAAGTGGTGCCGTACTCGGCCGGCATGGGCCTGATGCCTGGTGGCATTTTCCGTGCGCAGTTCCCTTGCGCGCTGCACGGCGTCAGCAGCGATGATGCCATCGCCAGCATCGAACGCATCTTCAAGAACGACGCCGAGCCGCGCGATATTGCCGCGATCATCATCGAGCCGGTGCAAGGCGAGGGCGGTTTCTACGTCGCGCCGAAAGACTTCATGCTGCGCCTGCGCGCCCTGTGTGATCAGCACGGCATCCTGCTGATCGCCGACGAAGTACAAACCGGCGCCGGCCGAACCGGCACCTTCTTCGCCATGGAACAAATGGGCGTCGCCGCCGATTTGACCACCTTCGCTAAATCCATCGCCGGCGGCTTCCCGGTGGCGGGCGTGTGCGGCAAGGCCGAATACATGGACGCCATTGCTCCCGGCGGCCTGGGCGGCACCTACGCTGGCAGCCCGCTGGCCTGCGCCGCGGCGTTGGCGGTGATGGATGTGTTCGAGGAAGAAAAACTGCTGGAGCGCTGCAAGATTGTCGGCGAGCGTTTGGTCACCGGCCTCAAGGCCATGCAGGCCAAGCACAACAGCATCGGCGAAGTGCGCGCCCTCGGTGCGATGATCGCCATGGAACTGTGTGAAGGCGGCGATGTACACAAACCCAACGCCGCGCTGACCGCGCAGATCGTCGCCAAGGCGCGTGACAAGGGCTTGATCCTGCTGTCGTGCGGCACCTACGGCAACGTCTTGCGCGTGCTGGTGCCGTTGACTGCAGAAGATGAACTGCTCGACCGTGGCCTGGCAATCATCGCCGAGTGCTTCGACGAACTGGCCTGATCCCCAGCGCGTTACCCACAAAACCCGCTTCGGCGGGTTTTGTGCATTTTCAGCCCGTCGCGGCTAAAGCCCCTCCCACAGAGTTCGCATCCGGCAGGCGGCACTAATCCGTCAGGTGCACGTTACACGGGTCGCTGCTGATCCAAGTCAATAGCCTGATAAATGCTCTTTTTAATACTTTATCCGCTCTAGGTTCTGTTGACGTAAGCCACCGGCTAGAATCTGGCTTTTGCCATGACCGACAGAAGCCAGTTAAGCGATACCGAGTGGGCTCATATACAAAGCCTGCTGAGTGCCACAAAGGGGATACGGCTACTGAACGCACCCAGT
>CAMCJM010000160.1 GCA_945874835.1 Pseudomonas synxantha
CCACGTCGTGGAGTGCCTGTTCGGCAAACTGAAGCATTACCGGCGGATTGCTACGCGTTTTGAGAAAAAGGCCAGTCATTTCAAGTCTATGCTGGCCTTCGCTGCAACCCTGTTGTGGCTCCGCTGATACGTCAACAGAACCTAGTGAAATGCCGCGAAATGCTTGCCGTGGCCGATGCCATGCAGGGTGTCGGCCGTACACAGGCGGACACGCCGCGCGGCACCTTGCGCATTGCCTGCAGCCAGTCGCTGGCGCAGGCCTGGCTGGTGCATGCGTTGGGTGACTTCACCCGGCTGCATCCGCAGGTCAGCTTTGAACTGCTGGCGGGCAGCCAGTCGGTCAATCTGGTCGAAGCGCGTATCGACCTGGCCCTGCGCATCACCAATCAGCTCGACCCCAACCTGATCGCCCGTCAACTGGCGGTGTGCCGTTCGGTGGTGTGCGCCACACCAGCGTACCTCGCCAAGCACGGCACGCCGCAGAGGCCCGAGGAGCTGGCGCAGCACAATTGCCTGAGTTACGCCTACTTCGGCCGCAGCATTTGGGAGTTCACCCGCGTCGGTGAGCCGCATGCGGTGGCGGTCAGTGGCAGCCTCAGCGCTAATGAGTCGATGGTGCTGCTTGAAGCCGTACTGGCTGACGCGGGCCTCAGTTTGCAGCCGCGTTACTCCGTGGCGGCGCACTTGCGTAGTGGGGCGCTGGTGCAGGTACTGCCGGACTACGAGCCGCAACAGCTGGGCATTCATGCCCTTTACGGCACGCGCCGGCAGATGCCGCAGGCCGTGCGCGCCTTGCTGGATTTTTTGATTGAGCGACTGGCCGACAGTCCTGAATGGGATCTGTAAGCACGCGCTAAAGATCATGGGTAGGTTGGCGCTGAGCGCAGCGAAGCCCAACACGATCAGCGCGTCTCATCGGGGGGCTGGCGAGTGCTGCCAGATCGACGTCACGGTTTTTGTCCGCTGGGTCGCTTAGGCCTAAACCCAGCGTCTACAGCGCTTTACTGAACTGAACCAGTGCCACGCGCTGACCCTGTGGATCGCGCCGTTCGACAACGCCAATCGGCGCATAGCCGAGTTTGGGGTAGAGCAGCAGGCCGGCGCTGTTGGCGTTGAAGCATGACACCTGCATGCGTGTGGCCCGGTAATGCGCGCGTGCCAGTTGCTCCATCGCCGCCACCAGATACTGCGCCACCCCCTGGCCGCGTGCCCACGGCGCAATCATCAGATTGCCGAGGGCGCAATGGTCGTCATAGTGCCATTGGTAGAAGTTGGCAAAGCCGGCGATTCGGCCTTCGAGCAGCACCACGGTGCTGTCGCGGCGTTCGGCCATTGCTGCGGCCAGTTGCCCGACGCTTAGCGGCCAGTTGGCTTTGGGGAAGCAGAAGAACAGCTCCTCGGCACTTTGTGCAAAGCCGACAATCTCGGCCAAGTCAGCGGCCACCGCCGTGCGGTGACTCAGGTGTGGAGTTGGGCTCATGCATCATCCTTGTTGAGTGAGGCGTACGCGCTTAGCGCGGTGGGTATTGGCTGAGTACTTCGGCCACTGTTGCGCGAATCGCCGCTTCGCGCTCGTTGGGGCTGGGTTGGCGATTGCGCAGGACTTGCTCAGCGCTGCCGCGCCAGACCAGTTTGCCGTCCTTGCCGTCGAGCAGGTCGATCTGCAAGGTGCCGACCTGATAGTCCAGGGTGTGCGTTTCGACATAACGTGGGCCGCCCCAGAAGCCGCCATTCCACGGCTCACCCCAGCCGCCACCCAGTTGCGTGCTGACCTGTTGCTGGCGGTTGTCGACAATCATCCACACCTGCACCTTGAGGTCGCCTGCGCTGTTGGCCGGGGCGGCGCGCAGGCCGCGTTGTTCCAGTTGTTCACTGATCGCGCTGCGGATGCGTTGGCCGGTCAGGTCGCTGTTCAGGCGCGGGTCATCAGGCTTGAACTGCACGGCGGGCTCCTGCCAGCTCCAACTGCGGTAGGCAGCAAAATCTCGCGCTGGGTCAAAGTCGCGCTGCAACTGTGGGCTTTGGCAGGCACTCAACAGCAGCAAAAGCGGCAGTAGAAACAGTGATGCACGCATGGTGGCTCTCCTTGAACGCTGAATCAGCTCGGTGGGTAGGCCGATAAGGCCTGTGTAACGGCGTTGCGCAGGGCGGCCGCGCGTTCACTTTGGCTGCCGCTACTGAGGGTTTCGGCGCTGGCGCTCCAGACCGGTTGGCGGTCCTGGCCATCCAGCAATTCAATGCGCACCACGATCACCTCTTCGGTATAGCTGCGCACCAGCGGCGTGCTGCCCGATAAGCCGTATGTGTTGCCATAACGGCCGTGCCCGTAGTGGCTGCCGTATTGCTCGGTTACTTGGCGAATGCGTTGCTCCTGTCGAATGTCCGCACTCACCAGCAGGTCGGCCGTTGCATCGCTGCGTTGTGGACGCAGGCCGCGTTGGTCGAGGGCGTTACTCAGGGCTTGTTGTATGTCTTCTGAACTGGCCCAGGCGGTGCCAGCGGGCAAACGCTGCCAGCTCCAGGTGCGGTAGCTGGCGAAGTCGCGCGGGGCGGCCGGGTAAGCACTCATGTCCAACACCTGGCTGGCCTGCGCCGGTGCTGGCGGTAAGGGATTGCTGCTCGCCACATAGGGGTTATGGCTTTGGCAGGCGCTAAGACCGGCCAGTAGCAGCAGTAAACCGAGTCGTTTCATCAAGAGGCTCCCTTAGCGTTAAGGCCTTCAGCGCGGCCGGCAAATCCAGTGCAGGTAGCGACCCAAGCCGGCGAAGCTGGGGTGGCGGCGGTAGGCCAGTTCCATTTCCAGCAGGTCTGTCAGCTCGGCCTTGGCCTGGAAAGGCTGCGGCATGTAGTCGTGAAACACGCGCACGCCACTCTGGCTTTCGACCTGCCAATTTGGCTCAAGTTGCGTCGCCAGCTCACGCGGATCGAGCGGCATTTGCGGGGTCAGGCTTTGTTTCTCGCCGGCAAACTCAGCCTTGCGCAGCTTGCGGAAATGGCCCTTGAGCAGGTTGCGGTAGATCAACGCATCCTTGTTGTAGAACGCCAGCGACAGCCAGCCACCGGGCGCGCACAGCTGGTGCAGCACCGGCAGAATGCTGTGCGGTTCGGCCAGCCATTCCAGCACCGCATGGCAGATCACCAGGTCATAGGGTTGCTCCAGTTGGCCGAGCAAGTCCTGCCAGGGTGCCTGGATAAAGGTGGCTTGCTGGCCTGCTTCGGCAAAGCGCTCGCGAGCGCCCTGCAACATCGGCGCGGCCGGTTCGCTGACGGTCACCTGATGGCCGCGTTCGGCCAGCCACAGCGACATATGGCCAAGGCCTGCGCCAATATCCAACACCCGCAACGGCCGCTCGGGCAGGGCTTCGGCCAGATCAGCCTGGAGCACGGCCAGGCGAATCGCGCCCTTGGCACCGCCGTAGATTTTTTCGGCAAAGCGCGTGGCCAGCTCGTCAAAGTGTCGGTCACTCATGGGGCGTCCCCCAGAAAGCGGCGCTCGTTATCGGCCAGTTTGGCGCGCACCACCTGTTCCATGTCCAGACCCAGTTCGCCACACAGCAGCACCAGATAAAGGATGATGTCGCCGATTTCTTGCCCGGCGTGGGTGAGTTGCTCAGCGCTGAGTTGCCGTGATTGCGCTTCGCTGAGCCACTGGAAGATTTCCACCAGCTCGGCCATTTCCACGCTGGCGGCCATGGCCAGGTTCTTCGGGCTGTGAAAGGGCCGCCAGGCGTTGTGGTCGCGAATGGCGTGCATACGGGTGGTGATTTCGGCGAGGTTCATCAGGCGCTCCAGCAAACAGACGCCTAGCTTCGGGGGTTCGGCCCTGTGGTGCAAGCGGCTGCCGTGCTGGAAACGGCAGCCGCCGGAGGTTTCAGTCCAGCGTTCGCCAGTGGCCGGTCATGTGCACGCGCTCTTCATCACCGAGCAGGCTGAACTGGCCATTGGCCGCTGGCTCGCTGCTCAGCAAGCGGACGTCGGCGGGCAGCAGCACCGGTTTTTGGAAGCGCACGCTCACTTCATAACCGGCGGCAGGCAGGCGCGCGCCCAGCTCGGCGAGGGCGCGGCCTTTGTTCCACAGCCCGTGAGCGATGGCGCGGGGAAAACCGAACAGCTTGGCCGTGGCGGCAAACATGTGGATCGGGTTGTAGTCGCCAGCGATGCGCGCATAGCGCCGACCGATATCGGCAGGGGCGCGCCAGTGGGTCAGGGTTCTTTGCGCCAGCGCGGCTTCGGCATCACGCTCGGCCGGTTTGCCCTCTAAGCGCAGCGCGCGGCAGAGGATGCGGCTGTCGCCCTCCCACAGCAGGCCCAGTTGGTCGTGCAGTTGGGTGATCAGGCTGAAGGTCACGCCCTTGTCATGGGCTTGCAGCGCCTGTACGTGAACACTGACCGTGAACGGCCCGAGGCCGCCGAGTGGGCGCAACACACGGATGTGATTCTCCAAATGCACCAAACCCAGCAGCGGGAAGGGGAAGCGCGGGTCGGTCAGCAGTTGCATTTGCAGGGCAAACGCGAGGATGTGCGGGTAAGGCGCGGGCAGCCGATGATCATCGGCAAAGCCGCTAATTTGCCGATAGCGCGCCAGGTGTTGGGGATCAACCGTCACCTGGCAGCGCACGCCCAGTTCAGGTAGGTGGCGGCCGGTGACGCGACGGCGCAGGGCCGCGCGTAAAAACAGGGCAGGTAACGCAGGCGGGGCGGGCAGATCGAGCCAGTCGATGGCCATGGGCAAACTCCTCAGAACGGTGGCAGCAGCTTAGTCGGCCGGCTTTTATCTGCATTGGCCGGCATGCCTGCCCGTGCGGCGGGCCAGTCAATCGGTTAGCTGCATGATTCACGCCTTGAGCGCATGGCCTAAAGCCGCCTAAGATGGCCGCGCCTCGCACACAATAAGAATTTCTCCACATGCGCGACCTGACTGACGACGTGGCGCTAATGCGCCCCGTGATAGACGCCCTGCGTGCCAGCGGTACCGACCCGGATCGGGTGCTGGCGCGGGTGGGCCTGCCGCCGGGTGGTTTGCCTGCCGGGCGCTTTCCCCACGCGGCTCAAGCACTGTTCTGGAAAGCCGCCATTGATGAATGCGGCGAAGAGCATGTGGGCCTCTATTTGGCCCAGCACCTGCCAGCTTTTCATGGCCTGCGCTGGAATACCTGTTCCTCTCCAGTGAAACCTTCGGCGAAGGCCTGCGCCATGCCCTGCGCTATGTGCGCCTGCTGTCTGACACCTTGAATGCCAAGCTGGAGGTGCAGGGCGAGCGCGCGGTACTGGTGCTTGGGTTGATTCCGGGTACGCCCCGGCACTTCCCTGAAATGCTCGCTGGCGCAGTGATCCGCTTGTTCGATGCCTTGACCGAAGGCGAATTCATCCCCTACGAAGTGCACTTTATGCATGCCGAGGGCGCGCCGGCCGAACGCTATGAGCAAGTCTACGGTTGCCCGGCGCAACTGGGCGGTGAGCGTTATGCGCTGGTGTTCAATGCCTCGGTGCTGGAGAAAACCTCACGGCATGCCGCACCGGAACTGCTTCGCATGCACGAATCCCTGGCGCGTCGGCAGCTGGTCGAAGTCGAGCGGCTGGATCTAGTGCGCAAGGTGCGTGAGTTGATCGGTGAGTTGCTGGTCGACAGCGGCGCGACGCTGGAGCAGGTCGCCGCGCGCTTGAACATGCCGGCACGCCGCTTGCGCGAGCGCCTGGCCATGGCCGGGGTGCGCTTCAACGATCTGGTCACCGATTACCGCTGCCGGTTGGCCAAGGACTTGCTGCTTAACACCGACGAGCGCATCGAAGTGATCGTCGAACGCACCGGCTTCTCCGAGCCGAGCACTTTTTACCGTGCCTTCAAACGCTGGGTCGGTGAAACGCCTGTGGAGTTTCGCAAACGCGGCAAACCTTAACGGTTACTGGGCGAAATAGGTCGCCCAGAAGTAGTAGAGCGTCATGCCGCTGCCCACCCCAATCACCAGCATGCGCAGGAACTTGGCTGGCAAGCGCTGGCCCAGCGCGCCGCCGACATAGCCGCCCACCGTAGCCCCCACCAGCAGAATCACCAGTTCATACCAACTGACTCGCCCGGCGATGACAAAGGTTGCCGTGGCCACGCTGTAAATCACCGCCGAAATCAGGTTCTTTAACGCATTGGCACGGGCCAGCGGATGGCCTTCGATGGAAAACGCCGCCAACTGCAAAATACCCATGCCCGCGCCGAAGTAACCGCCATAGATCGACACTCCAATGTGTGCACCAAGCGACAGCGGGCTGTGCGGCGGTTGCGCGGCCTCGGCACGGCGCGCAGCCAGCCAGCGACTCAGCCAGGGGCTGGCGGCAAACAGCGCGGTGGCGGCCAGCAGCAGCCAGGGAATCAGCGTGGCAAACACCGCATCGCCACCCACCAGCAGCAACAGCCCGCCAAGCAAACCACCCGCCAACCCGGCCGCCATTAAAGGCAGCAGATAACGCCCCAAAGGACGTAACGAAGCCCGTGCCGCCCATGCTCCCACCAAACTGGCCGGCCACAGCGCCACGGCATTGGTGGCATTGGCCGTTACCGGCGGCAGCCCGGCCGCCAGCAGCGCCGGAAAGGAGAAGAAGGTGCCGCCACCGGCCAGGGCATTCATCCCGCCTGCGGCGAAACCGGCGAGCAGCAACAGCAAAATATCGAACACAGGCATGGCAAAGGCTCGGGGAAAAAGCGTGCAGCATACCAGCGTGGGTGTGTTCGGCCATGCCGACCAACGTCGTGATTGGCATTGGTGGTTGAGTGTTCAGGTGACTTTGCGCATGGCGTAAAGGCGCAGCATCGCTAAACGGAGGGGGCAAAATCACGGTGTCCATAACATGGGCAATAGCCGTCGCGAGGTGCTCGCGTCGGCTAGAAACACTGAGGTTAGGGACTGATATGAATGTTTTTGATTTGCCGCTTTAAAAATCAACGGAGCCTGAAATCGACCGAAGATACAGGCCCACTCCAGACAATCCTCAATAGATAGTTAAATAGGGGCGGTTGCAGGAGCTGAGTGCAACACGGTTATTGAATTGAGGCTGGAGCATCATGCTGCATCGCCATGGCTTTCTGCATCACCTCGCCCATAACTTCTATGGGGCACTTGAAGTCGAAGCGCTTACGCGGTCGCATATTCAGTTGCAGCGCGATGGCGTCTAGTTCCTCCTGGCTGTGTACCGACAGGTCTGTGCCCTTGGGTAAGTACTGACGGATCAGGCCGTTGATATTCTCGTTGCTGCCACGTTGCCAGGGGCTGTGCGGGTCACAGAAGAAGATCGCCACGCCGGTTTTCTGGGTGATTTCAGCGTGCCGTGCCATCTCCCGACCTTGGTCGTAGGTCATACCTGCACTACGTGATGGATTTGTGGATTAGGCAATGGCGTGGGCGTACAGCACAGGGCGAGATGATCGCCGTGCGGTATGCAGACGACAGTGTGCTTGGGTTTGAAAAGCGTGAAGATGCATGGAGCTTTCGCCATGCTTTGGAAGCTCGACTCACTCAGTTCAACCTGACGCTACACCCAGAGAAAACACGTCTGCTGCGGTTTGG
>CAMCJM010000161.1 GCA_945874835.1 Pseudomonas synxantha
ATCGCCATTGCCATAGCCGATGTAGATCGATGCCAGTTTAGGGTTGTCGCGCAGGGCTTGAGCAAAAATAGGCAGCATGACCATGCGGGCATGACGGTCGCGCCCGTTGACCTGCTCATTGCGCGCCAGCAGGTTGATCATGGCGTTTATGGGTTGGTAGGTGTTGCGCAGATCTGCTTTGACTTCCTGGCGCATCTGGGAAAACAACTGATTGCTGCTGCTGAGAATGATGTCGCTGGTTTGCTGGTAGTTGAACAGACCGAGCAGCACGCCTGAGCTGAGCAGCAGAAAGGTAAAAAGTGCGCTGATATGGATATGCAGCGGAAAGCGCCGCGTTCTAGCCCCTTTTTTGTGCAATGCCTGCTGTTGCATCCCGCCCATCCTTGCATGCGCCAACCAGTAGCCAAGCATAGTGAAGGATGGGCGGGTTTGCCGAAATTAGCTTCAAGGTTCCGGGGTGGGAACTGGCGGTGGCTCAGGCGGATGCCGATGGCTGTTCAGCCAACGCTCTACCCCGTAAATCAACAGTGCCAATAGCAGCGCTAGGGCCATGCCTAGCAAGCTGTTGAACAAACGCACCTGTGGCAGATGCCAGTCGAGAGCCAGGCTTTCGGCAAGGAGGACAAAGCACACGCTGGTTTGCAGCACAAACAGACCGTAATGCTTGGCTTGCAATGCCCGGCACAGCGCGATGAGCGGCAGTAGGGTGGCGACCATCATGCTCGGGTCTTGCAGGCTATGCCCCAGCAGTATCAGCAAGCCAGCTGCGCCGAGGCTGACCATTGTGGCCTGCACCGCGCGAACCAGACTGGCCTGAAAGTTGAGTTGCAAGGTGGCTATGACGGTCAGTGTCAACCAGTACCCCCGGTGCAGATCGGCCAGGCTGACGATCAAACCGGAGAGGGCAAAGGCCAGGGTACAGCCGAGCGCATGCAGCCGCCATTTTTGCTGTGGCAGACGCTTGGCGTTGCGCTTGAGGACTTTGAGGATGCTGATAAAGCGCGGCATGTAGGGCCACATGCGCAAGCCATTCAGGCCCCGGTAACCAAAGGCCAGCAACATAACCCACAACCCACCGAGGATAAACAGCATAGCGATGGCGTAGGGATTGTTCAGCGTCCCCATGCCGTACTGGCCTTGACCCAAGCACAAGCAAATGGCCAGGCCGATACCCAGTTTGCCGGCTTCACTGCCAAAGCGCTGCAGCCAGGCGAGCAGGAAACCGAACAAGGCAAAAATCAGCAGGCTGGCATCTGGGTAACTGCCCGCCCAAAAGCCAACCCCTGCGCTGAAGGCCCCCAGAGCGCAGAGCATCAACATGCGCAGCATGCCAAGGCGCTGCAGTGGATTAGCCTGCGCCGCTTGGAATGCCCCCACCGACGCCCAGATAAAACCTGGATGGCCACTGAACAAACCAAGCAGCAACGGCAAGGCGCAGCCCAAACCGGCGATCACGGCCGGGCCCCAGGCGATTGGTCCGGGGTGCCAGCTGACGCGGTCTCGCAAAACGTTATTCATGGCTTATACCGGACTGGAGCGGCCTGTCATTTCGCGCGCCATTTCGGTGGCGTAGCTGTCGGTCATGCCGGCAATAAAGTCGATCATGCGCAGAAATGAACGGTACAACGGCCAGTTGGGGTCCGGTGCGTTATTGCCGAGCAGGTCAAGAATGCGCCGGTTTTTAAAGGAGGGCGTTCGCCCGCCATGTTGCTCCAGGGCTGCCCCGCAGAAGGCGTTGAGGAGGATTTCCAAGGTGGTGTATGCGCCGATCTCGTGCAGGGTCTTGCGCTTGTCCTGGAAGATCTTCTGCCGAGCCATGTCCTTGGCACTCTGCACGCAACGTTTGGCGGTACCGTGCATGTGCTCGACCAGATCGCCTTGCAAGGTGCCGGCGAGCAAGGCGTCCTGTTGCTCGACAAAGGCCTCGGCGGCGGCATTGGTCAGGTGTTCGATGGCTTTGCCACGCAGGATCGCCAGTTTGCGCCGCTTGGAGTCGTCCGGGCCGAGTTGACGGTAGTTTTCCGGCAGGTCATCGCCAACCAGATCCAGCAGCAGTGCTTCGACTTCACAGTAGTCGAGCAACTCCATTTCCAGGCCGTCTTCGAGATCAATCAAGCCGTAGCAAATGTCGTCGGCGGCTTCCATCAGGTACACCAGCGGGTGACGTGCCCAGCGTTGTTCTTCCAGCTGCGGCAGGCCGAGTTTGCTGGCGATCTGCTCAAGCAACGGCAACTCGCTCTGGTAGCAGCCGAACTTGTGTTTTTTGTAGCCTAGGGCTTCGGCGTGTCGCGCCGTCCAGGGGTATTTCAGGTAGGTGCCGAGGGTGGCGTAGGTCAGCCGTGTACCGCCGTCGAACTGGTGGTATTCCAGTTGCGTCAGTACGCGAAACCCCTGGGCGTTGCCCTCGAAACTGAGGAAGTCACCGCGCTCGGCGCTGCTCATGGAATCCAGCCAGCCGCGTCCAGCAGCCTGTTGAAACCAGTGGCGGATGGCGTCTTCGCCGGAATGGCCGAACGGTGGATTGCCGATATCGTGGGCCAGGCAGGCGGACTGCACGACCATACCCAGGTCGCTGGGGTCACACCAGTCAGGCAAGGCGTCGCGGATCATCTCGCCAACGCGCATCCCCAGCGAACGGCCCACACAACTGACTTCCAGCGAGTGGGTCAGACGGGTATGGATATGGTCGTTGCTGGACACCGGGTGAACCTGGGTTTTACGCCCTAGGCGGCGGAAGGCCCCGGAGAAAATGATACGGTCATGGTCTTTATGAAACGGCGTTCGGCCCAGTTCGGCGACGCTGTGCGTCGGCTTGCCGAGTCGTTCGCGGTTGAGCAGGGTTTGCCAATCCAAGATAGATCCCTCGCCGTTACCTGGCTAATGCAGGCTAGCTTCAGGGTTCTATGTCGATGATGCAAGGCGAGGCGTTGTTAAAAGCCGGCAGCGTCAATGTCAATCAGCAGCAGCCGTTTGCCGTTGTCGATAAATTGCCCGGCCGTCAGGCAGTACTGGTTGGTGGTGGCATCGCGGTAGGTGCTGGAGAGAATCAGCCGGCGCTCGTCCCAGCCTTCTGCCGGTAATTGGTAAAAGTACGGTCGCCACGACCAGTTATGGCCAATGTAACGGCTGTCGCTGTGCCAGGCATGTTCACGCCATTCCAGGTTGGCAGTCAGTTGGGTGCCATGGCGGTCGCACTGGTAAATGCGCAGCAGCCAGGGGTGGGCGTGCGGATGGGGTAGTTGTTCGGCGTGTTCGCCTGCACTGATCCAGGTTCTGAAGCTGTTCATCAGCTCGCCTAGTTGCTGGCGCAGCGTCATCAGGCGTGCGCGCTCGGCGAGTTTTTGTTGCACATAATGGTCGCGTAGTTGAGCAAAGCGTTTAACGAAGGCCTGGCTGCTGAAAAAAGCTTCTTCGGGTTTGGCAAACAGGTAGCCCTGCACGTAGCGCGCGCCGCATTCGAGGGCAAAATCCAGCTCAGCTTCGGTTTCGACACCCTCGGCAATGATCCAGCAGCCGGTTTTTTCCGCCATTTGTGCGAGCGCTTTCACCACCTCGCTGCTGGGGCCTCCGCGCGCGGCTTGTTGAAACAGGCGCATGTCGAGTTTGAGGATGTCCGGTTGCAAAGCCAGCACGCGGTCGAGTTGCGAATAGCCTGCGCCAAAATCGTCGATGGCGATTCTCGCCCCCGCTTGGCGGTAAGACGCCACCACGCCGGGCAGACGGCTGCTCGCACCGCCTAGCTCGGTGATTTCAAACACAATGCGTGCCGGGTCAATACCGCTCTGTTCCAGTTGTTTAAGGCTGGGCAGGGGCTGCTCCGGACGAAGGCGGCTGATCCAGCGCGGTGAGATATTTAAGCTGAGGAACCAGTCCTGCGGCGCCTCATGAAAACGACTTAGCGCCTGGCGGCGGATTTCGCGATCTAGGCGACGCAAAGCGGCCGGCGGTGTCTTCGGGTCGCTGAACAATGGCCCCGCTGAGTGCAATCTCCCGTCATCGCTGCGCAGCCGCGCCAATGCTTCAACACCGGCAATACGCCCGGTGGCGGTATCGATGAAGGGTTGGAAAACAGCAAGCGGTTGTCCATTGAACACGGTCGGCTTCCTTAAGCAGGCGCAGCGCCTTGTGGGCGATTAAGCCTGGGGTTAAAGCAAGATCGTGGCCAGATTAATCCCTTGCTTAAAGATCGTTAGTTGGGATGGGTTTTCTGTGCAGCAGTGTGCGCCGACACCGCAGCTCCATGATCAATACCACTCGGCGCGCATGACGCCCGTCGTCCGGTTTGGCGCAGTGGCCGGGTCGCATGAGTGCGACGTAACCGCTGTTTTCACCAAGGTCGGTATGGCCCTCGTCGTGGCGCACGTCAGCGGTTATCTCAGTCCAGCGATTCAGGCTGCTTTGCCTGTGCGGGCTGAGAGGCCTCTGTAGTCTGCTCATGAGTGGATGCCTGGTACAGCGCTTGCGTTACACTGGTGCGCGCCTTTGCTTTAGCGCTCCTTTATGGGGCTGCAGGGGTTTTGGCCTGGATGCCGAGGTGCATCACTAACTCATTAATAACTATGGAATTAGCACCACGCTGTGGCGCTCTAAAGCACTGGTTTGGTGCTTTTAGAGGTTGATTGCGGTGAGATAACAATGGATAAGCGCTGCATTCTGGTGCGCATTTTTACCCTTGTGATCTTCTTTGGTGCCTTTCCTCGCGACGGAGTTTTCTTCGCAGATGGACAACATCAACAGTGCTGTGGAAACCCTGATTCACGGCTCCAATACCCTGTTTATCCTGTTAGGCGCGGTCATGGTGCTGGCCATGCATGCCGGTTTTGCCTTCCTTGAAGTGGGCACCGTGCGGCAGAAGAATCAGGTCAATGCCTTGTCGAAAATCATTTCTGACTTTGCCGTATCGGCTCTGGCCTATTTCTTTGTCGGCTACTGGATCGCCTACGGCGTGACCTTCCTCTCTCCGGCCAGTGTGCTGACCGAAGGTAACGGTTATGCCCTGGTGAAGTTCTTCTTTCTGCTGACTTTTGCGGCGGCCATCCCGGCGATCATTTCTGGCGGCATTGCTGAGCGCGCCAAGTTCGGCCCGCAGCTGTGTGCCACGGTGCTGATCGTGGCCTTTATCTACCCCTTCTTCGAAGGGATGATCTGGAACGGCAACTACGGTTTTCAGGCCTGGCTGGGGGCGCAGTTTGGTGCCACCTTCCACGACTTTGCCGGTTCGGTGGTGGTGCACGCCATGGGCGGCTGGCTGGCGTTTGGCGCGGTGATTCTGTTGGGGCGTCGCGACGGGCGTTACCGTGATGGTCGTTTGGTGGCGTTTGCGCCGTCGAACATTCCGTTTCTGGCGCTGGGCTCGTGGATTCTGATTATCGGCTGGTTCGGCTTTAACGTGATGAGCGCACAAACCCTGGGCAGCGTCAGCGGTTTGGTGGCGGTCAACACCCTGATGGCCATGGTTGGCGGAACAGTAGCGGCCCTGCTGGTCGGCCGTAATGACCCAGGCTTCTTGCACAACGGCCCGCTGGCTGGCTTGGTCGCGGTGTGCGCCGGTTCTGACCTGATGCACCCGATCGGTGCGTTGGCCACGGGTGCGATTGCTGGCGCGCTGTTCGTCTGGGCATTTACCGCCACCCAAGTGAAATGGAAGATTGATGACGTGCTCGGCGTTTGGCCGATGCATGGCCTGTGCGGTGTGTGGGGCGGGATTGCCTGCGGCATCTTCGGCCAGGAGATGCTCGGCGGCTTGGGCGGCGTTAGCCTCGCCAGCCAGTTTATCGGCACCGCGCTGGGGGTGGTGGTGGCCTTGATTGGTGGCGTGCTGGTGTACGGCGTATTGAAAGCTACTGTGGGCATTCGCCTGAGCCAGGAGGAGGAGTACTACGGTGCTGACCTCTCGGCGCATAAGATCGGTGCCGTCAGCCAGGACTAATGGCTACACGTAATGCAAAAGGCCCGGACACGTGTCCGGGCCTTTCTATTTCTGCCGCTTATAAGGGGTTACAGCAGTGGCAGGGTGTAGCTGACGATCAGGCGGTTTTCATCCCACTCACCCAGGGCGTTGGAGCGCACCATCGCATTACGCCAGCGCAAGGCCAGGTTTTTAAATGTGCCTTCTTGGATGGTGTAGGTGACGTCAAGGTCGCGTTCCCATTCTTTGCCGTCGCTGCCATCAGCGAGATCAAAGCCATCACCCGTGATGTAGCGGACGAAGGCGGTCAGGCCTGGCACGCCGTAGGTGGCGAAGTTGACATCGTAACGCGCTTGCCAGGACTGTTGATCCACACGGGTGAAATCGAGGATTTGCACATAGTTGGCAATCGAAGGATCGGTTTCGGCGAGGAACGGGAAGCGGCTGTCGCCACTGTTGTCCTGATAACCCAGGCGGAAGGTGTGAGCGCCAATACCAGCAGAGAGTATCAGCGAGGTGAGGCTGTTATCGATCTTGCCAGCAAGCTGGCGGCCATTTTCCGATGAGTCGAAATAGGCCAGGTTGGCACCCAGTTTCCAGTCACCCACGGCCTGGTTATGGATCAGGTTGTACATTTTTTGATCGTACACATCCTGCAGTTCGCCGTACCACAAACCAGCTTTGGTGTTGCCGGAGTTGAACAAATACGTGCCACCGCCGAAGTTATAGCGGTCACTTATGCCTTTGGCGAAATTGGTAGTGCTGAGATCTTGACGATCTGTAGAGTTGCGGAAGTTGACCTGGCGCAGTTGACCCGCGTTGAGGCTCAGCCCAGCAATTTCTTGGGAGGTGATCATTGCGCCATCAAACACTGTAGGCAGCAGGCGCGAGTCACCGGAAGAAACGATCGGCAACTTGGGCATCAGGCCGCCGACCTTGAGAACCGTGTTAGACAGTTTAGCCTTTACCGCCACGGTCGCTTCGCCGTAACTGCCAGGGCCTTCGTTGAGATATGCGTTGGGCAAAAGACCGGTGCCAGCTCGATCATCATCAGAGCTGAGTTTCAGACCTGTGCCAGCGTAGGCATCCAGGCCGAAACCGACAGTGCCTTCGGTAAAGCCGGATTCAACCTTGAGAATGGCCCCTTGCGCCCACTCTTCGGCTTTAGATTGTTTGTCCGGCGCGGAATTGCGGAAATCCCGATTCATATAGAAGTTACGCAATTCCAGGCTGGCTTTGCTGTCTTTGATAAATTCAGCTTGAGCCAGTGATGGCAGGGTGAGGCAGGAGCCCAGCGCGGCGAGAGCCACGGCGCGGGCGAGGGGAGATTGACTCATTATTGTTAGCTCCTCGTGTGTGCGGGTCGGTTTATTGCCGATCTGTTACAGCGAGTGGCAATAAAACATGCTCGGCGCAGCTTGGCCCCCTGAATTCAACTCATAAGTGCAACGCTCACCCCTGCATACACTTCGTACGGTGTCTTCCAGCCCAAGCGTTTGCGTGGTCGTAAATTGATCTTCGCAACGACCCGATTCACGCTTTCCACCGTCAGCGCACTGAAGTCACTGCCC
>CAMCJM010000162.1 GCA_945874835.1 Pseudomonas synxantha
GAAAAAGGCCAGTCATTTCAAGTCTATGCTGGCCTTCGCTGCAACCCTGTTGTGGCTCCGCTGATACGTCAACAGAACCTAGAAGACAGCGAGGCCAACCGCCAGGCTCAACGCCTCGGCGGTGATCTACCGGCACGCATTGAAGCCCGCGCGCTGCGGCTGGCCACACGCGACGGTTTGCTTCAGGCGCAGCAGCACTGGCTGCAGGTCGCGCGCTTGGCCATGGGGCTGCTGATGCTGCTGGCAGTGCTCAGCGGTGCAGGCCTGGCGCTCAGTGCATTGGGCGATGGTCAGCGCCCAGTCAACGTGTTCTGGGCCTTGGCCAGCTTGCTGGGGCTCAATCTGCTGCTGCTCGGTGGCTGGTTGCTCAGCCTGTTGCTCGGCGGCAAGACGGTGGGCGCGCTGGGCCGTGTGTGGCTCTGGCTGAGCGAAAAACTGGCCCGTGACGCCCGCGCCGCGCAACTGGCCCCGGCCCTGCTGTTGCTGCTCCAGCGTCACGGCCTGCATCGCTGGCTAATCGGCCTGTGGGTGCACGGCCTGTGGTTGCTGGCCCTGCTCAGCGCCCTGCTGTTTACCCTCGCCCTGCTGGCCACACGGCGCTACGGCTTTGTCTGGGAAACCACCCTGCTGAGCAGCGACACCTTTGTCAGCCTGACCCACGCCCTCGGGGCCGCACCGGCCCTGCTCGGCTTTAGCCAGCCCAGCGCCGAACTGATTCGCGCCAGCGGTGATAGTGCCCTGAACCTTGAAGCCGCCCGCCACGCCTGGGCCAGTTGGCTGCTCGGCGTGCTGCTGGTGTTTGGCCTGCTGCCGCGCGTGCTGCTCGGGCTGCTCTGCCTGTGGCGCTGGCGCACCGGGCAAGCGCGCCTGCAACTGGACCTCAGCCTGCCGGGCTACAGCGAACTACGCGAGCGCCTGCAACCTAGCAGCGAGCGCATCGGTGTGTGCGATGCCGCGCCCGCGCAACTCTATCAACCGCACGCAGGCCACTGCGTCGAAAGCAGCCAAGGTGCCGTACTGGTTGCGATTGAACTGGACCCGCAACGCCAATGGCCACCGGCCCTGCCAAGCGGCGTGAGCGACGCGGGCATCCTCGACAGCCGCGAACAGCGCAAGCGCCTGCTCGACCAACTCAACCGCTTTCCCCCGGCGCGCCTGCTGATTGCCTGCGACCCCCGCCGCTCGCCAGATCGCGGCAGCCTGGCGCTGCTCGGCGAACTGGCACGCAGCGCCGCCGCCACACGTATCTGGCTGCTGCCACCGCCGCCCGGTGAAGCGCTCGACAGCGTGCGCCTAGCCGACTGGCACCGGGCGCTTGAGCAATTGCAACTGCCCTATAGCGACAGCGCGCCACTTAGCTGGCTGGAGACCGGGCATGATTAGTCGCCATGGCGCAATTTCCCGTAGGTTGGCGCTGAGCCCGCGAAGCCCAACGACCCGAGCACTGATCGGACCAGGATATTCACCCCTCGGCCCAAGGGCGCGCTTTGCGCGCCCTGTTGGGCTTCGCAGGCTCAGCACCAACCTACGAATCCACGCTCCCCGGTCAGCCGCGCGCAGCCGCACTCCGGTTATTCAGGCAGGCACCGCCCCTTATGAGTAATCCGCTGAAACTCGCCGTCGTCGGCCACACCAATGTCGGCAAAACCTCGCTGCTGCGCACCCTCACCCGCGATGTCGGCTTTGGTGAAGTCTCGCCGCACGCCAGCACCACCCGGCATGTCGAAGGCGCGCGCCTGTCGGTGGACGGTGTGGCCCTGCTGGAGCTGTACGACACGCCCGGCCTGGAAGACGCCATCGCCCTGCTCGACTACCTGGAGCGCCTCGACCGCCCCGGTGAGCGGCTGGATGGCCCGGCGCGGCTGGCGCGCTTTCTCGACAGCAGCGAAGCCCGTCAGCGCTTTGAACAAGAAGCCAAAGTGCTGCGCCAACTGCTCGCCTCGGACGCGGGCCTGTATGTGATCGACGCGCGCGAGCCGGTGCTGGCCAAATACCGCGACGAGCTGGCCGTGCTGACCATGTGCGGCCGCCCCTTGCTGCCCGTGTTGAATTTCGTCAGCAGCGGCCAACACCGCGAACAGGACTGGCGCGATGCCCTCGCCCGCATCGGCCTGCATGCACTGGTGTGTTTCGACAGCGTGGCCCCGCCGCTGGATGGCGAGCGCCGCCTGTACGACAGCCTGGCGCTGCTACTGGAAAAAGCCCGCCCGCACCTGCAACGGCTGATCGACGATCACCAAACGCAACGCCAATTGCGCAAAAGCAGCGGCGCACGACTGATCGCTGAATTGCTGCTCGATTGCGCCGCCTGCCGCCGTAGCGTGGCCGCGCAAAGCGCGCTGGAACAGGCGGCCATCCGCGCCCTGCACCAAACCATCCGCCAACGCGAACAACGCTGCGTGGACGCCCTGCTGCGCCTTTACGCCTTTCGCCGGGACGACGCCGAAGCCGGTGAACTGCCACTGCTCGACGGGCGCTGGGGTGACGACCTGTTCAACCCGGAAACCCTCAAGCAACTCGGCATCACAGTTGGCAGCGGTATGGCAGCCGGTGCGGCCACCGGTGTCGGTGTCGACTTGTTGGTGGGCGGCATAACG
The DNA here is from genome assembly GCA_945874835.1 of Pseudomonas synxantha. Lineage (GTDB taxonomy): Bacteria > Pseudomonadota > Gammaproteobacteria > Pseudomonadales > Pseudomonadaceae > Aquipseudomonas > Aquipseudomonas synxantha_B. Next base: position 2,598 of record CAMCJM010000162.1, read on the forward strand.
CTTGGGGCCGCCGCGCTGATCGGCGCGGTGATTGGCGGCAGTGCACAAACGCTGCGCGGCTATGGCGCGCGCCTCAAAGGCAAACTCAAAGGCCAACGCGAACTGACGGTCGATGACGCCGTGCTGCGCCTGCTCGCCCTGCGCCAACAGCAGTTGCTGCAAGCGTTGGACAACCGTGGCCACGCCGCCATCGCGCGCATCAACCTGAGCATTCCACAAGACGCCACCTGGCGCGAAGGCGAACTGCCCGAAGCCCTGCACAAAGCCCGCGCGCACCCCGAATGGTCATCGCTCAACCCCGGCGCAACACTGGAAGATGGCGAACGGCAGGCACTGGTGCAGGCATTGGCGCTGGAGTTGCTCTAACCGCGCAAGGCGTCGCGGCTAAAGCTCCTCCCACAAAACCTATAACGTCTGTGGGAGGGGGCCGGCGGCGCTCCGTTTTAGCCGCGAATCAAACAGCGCAAATCAGACCGCGACAGGTGCCGGAATATGCGGGTGAGCTTGGTAGCCGACCAGCTCAAAGTCTTCAAACTTGAACGCCAGCAGATCCTTCACCTCGGGGTTGAGCTTCATCACCGGCAGCGGCAACGGCTCGCGAGTCAGTTGCAGATCCGTTTGCTCAATATGGTTGGCGTACAGGTGGCAGTCGCCGCCGGTCCAGATAAAGTCGCCCAATTGCAGGTCACACACCTGCGCCACCATCATGGTCAGCAGCGCATAGCTGGCGATGTTGAACGGCACGCCCAAGAAGATGTCGGCCGAACGCTGGTAAAGCTGGCAGCTCAGCTTGCCGTCGGCGACGTAGAACTGGAACAGCGCGTGACACGGCGGCAGGGCCATCTGCTCGACCAGTGCCGGGTTCCAGGCCGAGACGATCAGCCGGCGCGAGTCCGGGTTCTTTTTGATCATCTCGATCAGCTTGCTGATCTGGTCGATCGATTCGCCGTTCGGCGCGGGCCACGAACGCCATTGGTAGCCATACACCGGGCCGAGGTCGCCGTTCTCATCGGCCCACTCGTCCCAGATGCGCACGCCGTTGTCCTTCAAGTACTTGATGTTGGTGTCGCCCTGCAGGAACCACAACAACTCATGGATGATGGATTTGAGGTGGCACTTCTTGGTGGTCACCAGTGGGAAACCATCGGCTAAGTTGAAGCGCATCTGGTGGGCGAAAATGCTGTAAGTGCCCGTGCCGGTGCGGTCGCTTTTGAAGGTGCCGGTTTCCCGCACCAAACGCATCAGGTCAAGGTATTGCTGCATTACACGGCCTCCTGTGCAGCCTGACGTTTGTAGGCATAGGCGATCAGGCCAATGCCGCCGAGGATCATCGGCAGGCACAGCACCTGTCCCATGGTCAGCCAGCCGCCGGCCAGGTAACCCAGTTGCGCATCCGGCACGCGGACGAATTCAACGATAAAGCGGAAGATGCCGTAACACAGGGCGAACATGCCGGAAATGGCCATGGTCGGACGCGGCTTGCGTGAGTAGAACCAAAGGATGGCGAACAGCGCCACGCCTTCCAGCGCCACCTGATACAGCTGCGAAGGGTGGCGCGCCAGTTGCTGCGGGTCGGTCGGGAAGACCATCGCCCAAGGCAGGTCTGTGGCCTTGCCCCAGAGTTCCGCGTTGATGAAGTTACCAATGCGCCCAGCCCCCAAACCAATCGGCACCAGCGGCGCGATAAAGTCCATCAGCTCGAAGAAGCTCTTGCCGTTGCGCTTGCCAAACCACCAGGTTGCCAACATCACGCCGATCAGGCCGCCGTGGAACGACATGCCGCCTTCCCAGATGCGCAGCATGCGCGACGGCTCAGCAATGTAGGCGGCCAGGTCGTAGAACAGCACATAGCCGAGGCGGCCACCGAGAATGACGCCCATGGCCACCCAGAACACCAGGTCGGAGAGTTTTTCCTTATTCCAGGTCGGTGCAAAGGCGTTGACGCGGCGCGAAGCCAGCCACCAGGCACCGCCGATGCCGATCAGGTACATCAGGCCGTACCAATGAATCTTGATCAGCCCAAGGTCAAGGGCTACGGGGTTAATCTGCGGGTAAGGCAACATCACAAACTCCTTAGAACCTGTTCACGATCTCGCGAGCTAGAGCCATGCAAGGCAAGAACAGGCGAGGAAGCGCAGCGTACGAACTGTACATGAGCATTCCGAGCCTGTTTTTAACGCAGCAGGGCCGACGCGCAGCAGATCGTGACAGGTTCCTAAATCAGAAAACTTAAGCCCACACTTAACAACAGCAGGGAAAATAACCGCTTGAGCAGGCGCGGCGACAGTCTGTGCGCCAGGCGCGCGCCAATGCGAGCGAAAAACATGCTAGGAATGGCGATCCCGACCAGCGCGGGCAGGTAGACAAAACCCAGACTCCACTGTGGCAGCGCCGGTTTTTCCCAGCCCAGCCAGATAAAACTCAGGGCGCTGGCGAGTGCAATCGGCAGACCGCAGGCCGACGACGTGGCCACCGCTTGTTGCATCGGCACACTGCGCCAGGTCAGGAAGGGCACGGTCAGCGAGCCGCCACCAATCCCAAAAATCGCCGACGCCCAGCCAATCACGCCACCGGCCACCGTCAGCCCCGGCTTACCTGGGACCGTGCGACTGGCCTTGGGTTTCAATTCCAGGGCCATTTGCACGGCAATGATGATGGCGAAAACACCGATGATTTTCTGTAACAGCGGCCCCTGAATGGCGGCAGCCGTCATCGCACCAAGCCCCGCCCCCAGCAGAATACCCAGGGTCATCCAGGCAAACACCGGCCACAACACGGCACCCTTACGCTGGTGCTCAATCACGGAATTGACCGATGTGAAAATGATCGTGGCCAGCGATGTGCCTACGGCCAAGTGGGTTAACACTTGAGCGTCAAAGCCCTGAGCGGCGAAGCTCAGCACCAGCACCGGCACGATGATGATGCCGCCACCCACGCCAAACAGTCCGGCCAGGGTGCCGGCAGCGGCCCCCAAGACCAAGTACAAGAGCAGCTCCATTCAACACCCCCGAAAACAGTGCGGCATGGTAACGGATGCACAGCCCCGGACTCTAGTTTGCGCGATGGATGTCCGCCGAGGCTTTGCGTAAAGTGCTTGCATCCTGTTTGGAATAGACCACCGTGCGCCCGACCCTGTACCTCAAACTGAGCTGTAATCAGATGCACCTGACGCATGTGCAAAGCGCGCGCACACTGCACCTGCACGCCGACCCAGCCTTCAGCAATGTGCGCCCGCTGGTGGCTGACTTCACCGCCGCGCAGCAACTCTTGCAGAGCGGCGTCGCTGAATTGCTGCCACGGCGCTTTCTACGTTTGAGCTGGCCGCCGCAGTTGCTGATACAACCGTTGGAACGCTTGGAGGGCGGCTTGTCACAGATTGAAGAGCGCATCCTGCTGGAGCTGGGGCTAGGCTGCGGAGCGCGCAAGGTGCGGTTGCACCTGGGCGCAGAACTGGACAGCGCTGGCGTTATCGCCAAGCTGCGGCGCTAAGCCATGTGCCTGATCGTTCTGGCCTGGCGGCCCGGCCATACACAGCCCTTGCTGGCGGCGTCCAACCGCGATGAATTCTACGCCAGGCCAAGTCAGGCACTGGCGCAATGGAACGATGCACCTAGTGTGTTTGCCGGGCGCGACCTGCAAGCGGGCGGCACCTGGCTGGGCGTGGGTCGCGCCGGACGCTTTGCCGCGCTGACCAATATCCGCGACCTCAGCCTGCCGCAGGGCGCGCGCTCAAGGGGCGAACTGCCCAGCGCCTTTCTGACAGGTGAGCTGAGCATCGAGGCATTTCTCGCCACGCTGTACAACCAGCGCCATGAGTACAGCGGCTTTAACCTGCTGCTGGGTGATGGCCAGCAACTCTGCCACTTCAACTCCCGCAGCGGCCTGACCACGGTATTAGAGGAAGGCGTGCACGGCGTCTCCAATGCCGACCTGAACACCCCCTGGCCAAAACTGCAGCACGCCAAACAAACCCTGCACGAGTGCCTGCCTGACGCGCAGCCAGAGGCTCTGCTGCGGCTGCTCAACGACAACCGCCAAGCCGCCGACGAACACCTGCCCGACACCGGAATCGGCCGGCCCAGCGAGCGCCTGCTCTCCAGCGTTTTTATTGCCAGCCCGGCTTACGGTACGCGCGCCAGCACGGCACTGAGCATTGACGCGAACGGCAGCTGGCAGATGACTGAGCGCAGTTTCGGGCCGCTGGGTGAGCCCCTCGGCGAAGTCAAACTGCAAGGCTGAGCAGACGGGGAATACAAACCTTAGGCTGACCGCTAACCGCAGCGCTTACGCCTGAATATCCGAGGCGGGGTTGATCATGCGGCCCAAGCCCAAGTTGCGCAGGGCCAGTTGCAGGGTGCTGTGGATGACTTGCGGGTTGTCGATGCTCATCACCTGGCCCAACAACTCCTGCGCCTTGCTCAAGCTGAGCTGACGCAGCAGCCACTTAACCTTGGGCAGGTTGGTGGCGTTCATCGACAGGCTGTCAAAGCCCATGGCCATCAGTAGCACAGCGCAGGCCGGATCACCCGCCATCTCGCCGCAGATGCTCACCGGCTTGCCTTCGGCATGGGCACCGGCCACCACCAGGCGCAGCGCTTGCAGCACCGCTGGATGGAGGAAGTCGTACAGATCGGCCACGCGCGGGTTGTTGCGGTCTACGGCGAGCAGGTATTGGGTCAGGTCGTTTGAACCGACCGAGAGAAAGTCCACTTGCCGCGCCAGTTCACGCACCTGATAAACCGCCGCCGGAATTTCGATCATCACGCCAACAGGCGGCAGCGGCACATCGGTGCCTTCATCGCGCACTTCACCCCAGGCACGGTGAATCAGGTGCAGGGCCTCTTCCAGCTCCTGTGTGCCGGAAATCATCGGC
>CAMCJM010000163.1 GCA_945874835.1 Pseudomonas synxantha
GAGCCCCGGAAACGGGCCAAATGCGCGGAAAAATCCGTGCGATGCACAGGAGTTGCCTCGAATTGACTGATTAACGAGCCTTGGCTTTTTGAAAAATCGGTTACGCCGCGCTCTGGGCTAGAAAACATGATTTGTTCAGCGTTTCCTTAGATCGCTTTTAAACAGGCGGGCGAGGTTGTCTTTGGTCGCGTCCAGGCTGGCATCGGGCATTAACTGGCCGTTGAACACAATTTTGAAGCGGGCTTGGGTCATGTTGGCGTCCTTGTCGATGCCAGGCTGGAAGTTCGCTACAGCCTAGCTGGCCTGCAGCCCGGTAAACAAGGCGCTTGGCGCGCAAAGGTCTGGGGCTAGAACAGGTTCACGCTCTGTTGGCCGCGTGATGCATCCGGCGCAGACCGCTTGCATCACCTACGGCGCTGCCAACAGCGTGATTAGCGCGGCCAGCGCTGTTGCAGTTGCAGGCTATGGCTGAGCGCCTGGCGGTACTCTTGATCAAGGCCAGCGATCAGGGCTTCAACGCTCGGTAGGTCGCGTATCGCGCCGACGCCTTGACCTGCCGACCAGACGGTTTTCCAGGCCTTGGCCTCTTCGTCCATCGGCTTGAGTTTTTCGCCGTAATTGACCTCACCTTTGCTTTGCAGTTGTTTGATGTCATAGCCAGCCTGCTCAAGACTTTGCCGCATAAAGCTGGCCGGCACGCCGGAGACTGCTGGGGTGTGGATGATATCGGCGGCTTTGGCGTCGAGAATCATCTGCTTGTAGGCGTCAGAGGCTGCGTTTTCCTGGGTGGCGATCAGGCGCGTGCCCAGGTAGGCGAGGTCGGCGCCGAGCAGTTGCGCCGCGAGAATTTCGTGGCCTTGGTTCAGGCAGCCAGCCAGTAGCACGGTTTTATCGAAGAACTGACGAATTTCTGCAATCAGGGCGAAGGGACTCCAGGTACCGGCATGTCCGCCGGCACCGGCGGCCACCGCGATCAGACCGTCGACCCCGGCTTCTGCAGCCTTTTCGGCATGTCGGCGGGTGGTGACGTCGTGGAACACCAAACCGCCGTAACTGTGTACGGCATCCACCACGTCTTTCACTGCGCCCAGGCTGGTGATAACGATCGGCACGCGCTGTTCTACGCAAATCGCCAGGTCCGCCTGCAGGCGAGGATTAGTGCCATGCACGATCAGGTTCACCGCGTAAGGCGCGGCTGTGCTGCTCAAGCCGGCTTCAATCTCCTGCAACCAGTCCTTGAACCCGCTACTTTCACGCTGGTTGAGGGCCGGGAAGCTGCCGACGATACCGTTGTTGCAGCAAGCCAAGACGAATTGCGGGTTGGACACCAGAAACATCGGCGCTGCAACGACCGGCAGGCGCAGGCGTTGTTCAAGCAGGGCGGGAAGGGGCATGGGGTAATCCTCTTGTTGTCGTTAGAAGGGCCGAACCACAACCAGAATGACGATGCCAACCAGCGCCAGTACAGGGGCCTCGTTAAACCAGCGGTAAAACACGTGGCTGCGTTGATTCTCGCCGCGCAAAAAAGCTTTCAACTGTGCGCCACACATAAACTGATAAATCACCAGCAGTGCCACCAGACTCAATTTGCCATGCATCCAGCCTTGGCTGAAGTAATAGCTCGGGTTGAGGGTCAGCAGCCACAGGCCCAGTGCCACGGTAGCAATTAACGAGGGCCACATAATGCCGCGATACAGCTTGCGCTCCATGATGCAGAAACGCTCGTGGCTGGCTTGGTCAGTGCTCATGGCGTGGTACACGAACAGCCGGGGCAGGTAGAACAAACCGGCAAACCAGCAAACCATGGCGATGATGTGAAAGGCTTTGAGCCACAAGTAGAGCATGCGTGTATCTCGCTGAAGAAACTGGCCCCGATAGTAGAGGGCTGGGCGCGCCTCGTCATCATTGCCTACGGCAAGTGTTGGCCCATGGCCGAAGCAGCCGTATCATCGGCACCTTTCCACTGCTGGTATTGCAAAGGGGCAAGTGATGATCAAGGTTGGAATCGTCGGCGGCACGGGCTACACCGGCGTCGAGTTGTTGCGTTTATTGGCGCAACACCCTCAGGCGCAGGTCGAGGTCATTACCTCGCGCTCCGAGGCGGGCATGCGTGTCGACGAGATGTACCCGAACCTGCGCGGTCATTACGACAACCTTTCGTTTAGCGTGCCGGACGTAACTGCACTAGGTGCCTGTGATGTGGTCTTTTTTGCCACGCCCCATGGCGTGGCCCATGCGCTCGCTGGTGAGTTACTCGCAGCCGGCACCAAAGTCATCGACCTGTCGGCCGACTTCCGCTTGCAAGACGCAGACGAGTGGGCCAAGTGGTATGGCCAGCCGCACGGTGCGCCTGACTTGCTGCCGGAGGCGGTGTATGGCTTGCCGGAGGTCAATCGTGACGCCATCAAAGCGGCGCGCCTGATTGCCGTGCCGGGTTGCTACCCAACAGCGGCGCAGTTGGCGCTTATTCCTTTGCTGGAGGCTGGCTTGGCGGATACGTCGCAGATCATTGCCGACTGCAAGTCCGGCGTCAGCGGTGCTGGGCGCGGTGCCAGTGTTGGTTCGCTGTTCAGCGAGGCTGGCGAGAGCATGAAAGCCTATGGCGTCAAAGGTCATCGGCATCTGCCGGAAATTCGTCAGGGCTTGCGCCGTGCGGCCGGTGAAGACGTTGGCCTGACCTTTGTGCCGCACTTGACGCCCATGATTCGCGGTATTCACGCCACGCTCTACGCCACCGTTGTGGACCGCTCGGTGGATCTGCAGGCGTTGTTCGAGCAGCGCTATGCCAATGAGCCGTTCGTGGATGTGATGCCAGCCGGCAGTCATCCGGAAACCCGCAGCGTGCGCGGTGCCAACGTGTGCCGTATCGCCGTGCACCGCCCGCAAGACGGTGATCTGGTGGTGGTGCTGTCGGTTATCGACAACCTGGTCAAAGGTGCCTCGGGTCAGGCGGTGCAAAACATGAATATCTTGTTCGGCCTCGATGAACGCATGGGGCTCTCTCATGCGGCCATGTTGCCCTGATGGCGAGCTGGGAAGTCCGCGTTTACGACCCGCAGCGTGCTAAGCGGCAGCGCTGGCTGATCGCACTGCTGGTGCTGTGCCTGCCGCTGGCGTTTGTGGGCGGTGTCGCATGGCAGCGTTTGCAGCCGCCTGAGTCTGTGGCTGTAACGGATCTGACTGGCGCGCCTGTTGTCGATGAGCAGTTGCAGCGTGAGCTCGATGAGTTGCGTCAGCGTGTGGCGGTATTGAGTAGCGCCGACACGCTCAGTCAACAAGCCAATGAGCAGAGCCGCCTAAGCATCAAACTGTTAGAAGAGCAGATCTACAAGCAGCAGCAGGATCTGGCTTTCTACAAAGGCGTGCTCGCGCCTGGTACTCGGCGTGAGGGGTTGCGCATCAAGGCCTTTGAGTTACAGGCCACGGACAAACCGACGCATTTCCGCTACAAGATTCTCCTGAGCCGCGTGGGCAAAGGCGAGGAGCCGCTTGAGGGGCAGTTGCAGGTGGCGATTGTGGGTAAGCAAGGTGATCGGGACGTTACGCTTGATCTGGCCTCACTCGACGCAGGCGAGTCTGTTCAGCCGTTAAATTTTGCCTTCAAGCATTTCCAGGCTATCCCAGAAGCAGGTCGTTTCGCTGAGTTGCTCTTACCTGAAGGGTTTATCCCTCACGAAATTAAAGTGCGTGCTGAAGTAGAGGGGCAAAAACCTTTGCTACGCACCTTCAAGTGGAACAAAGAGGAGTGAGCGTTTCCTATGTGGAATAAAGACAAGGTGCGCTCTGACGTACAGCGGTTTGCCGGTAAAACCAGCCTGATTGCTGTGGGGGCTGAGCTGCACGGCGATCTGCGCTTTCAGGGGGCGGTGCAAGTTGATGGCCAAGTGCATGGCAATCTGTTGGCAAGTGAGGGCATGGTGCGTGTCAGCGTGCAGGGGCGGGTTGAAGGTGAAATCCGCGCGCCCCATATCGTTATCGATGGCGAAGTGATCGGTGATGTACACGCCAGCGCCCATCTGGAGTTAGGCCCGCGCGCGCGCGTACGTGGAAATCTCTATTACGCACTGATGGAAATGGCCATGGGCGCTCAGATTGAGGGCCGCTTGTGCCGTCTTCAGGACGACGCCAAGCCTTTGGAATTACCTCAGCCGCTGGATTCAGCACAATAGTTGACCGCTTTACTCGGGTAAGCGGATAATGGTCGTCAATTGCAGCATGGCGCTCGGCGCCGGGAGTAAATTAGCATGAGCGTTGAAACCTTCACCCCTTCAGCCTTGCAGTTCACGCAAGGTGCTGCGAACAAGGTGAAGAGCCTGGTCAGCGAAGAAGGTAACCCGCGTCTGAAACTGCGGGTGTTTGTCACTGGCGGCGGATGTTCCGGCTTCCAATACGGCTTCACCTTTGACGAGGATATCGCCGAAGATGACACCATCGTTGAGCGCGAAGGCGTCAGTCTTGTGGTCGACCCCATGAGTTTTCAGTACCTGGCAGGTGCTGAGGTCGATTATCAAGAGGGGCTTGAGGGTTCGCGTTTCGTCATCAAGAATCCTAACGCCACCACAACCTGTGGCTGTGGTTCATCGTTCTCGATCTGACCGATTGTTGTGCATTAAACGCCGCGCTTATGCGCGGCGTTTTGGTTTTTGCTGGCGGGCGGCCTGGGTCAAGCCGGGTAGATGGCGCCCAGAACACGTAAGCCGCGCGCGCCCGTCACGCTCGGCCTGTTAGCGGGTATGCCTTCAAGGCAGCAGTGTGCCAACCACGCAAATGCCATGGCTTCAACCCAGTCGGCGGGCACCCCGTGATCATCTGTAGCGCTTACTCGGCTCTTGGGCAGTAACTGCTTGAGGCGCTGCATCAGCGCGTGGTTATGGGCTCCGCCGCCACACACCAGCAATACGTCGGTGTTCTGCTGAGCGCTTTTTAGCGACTCGGTAATGCTGATGACGGTCAACTCAAGCAGTGTGGCTTGCACGTCCGCAGAGGCCATATCTGGCAGTGGGAGTAGGTGTTTATCCAGCCAAGCAAGGTTGAACAGCTCCCGGCCGGTACTCTTCGGGCCTTGCGCCTTAAAAAAGTCGTCGCTTAGCAGGGACTTCAGCAATGGTGGTTGAACTTGGCCTTCAGTAGCCCATTCGCCGCCCTTATCGTAGCTAAGGCCAAGGTGGCGTTGTATCCAAGCGTCCATCAGCACGTTCCCTGGCCCGCAATCAAAGCCCTGAACGGGTTGTTCAGGCTCTAGTAGGCTGAGGTTGCTAAACCCGCCAATATTAAGCACGGCAATGTGGTCGTTTGCTTGGGCGAATAATGCCTGGTGAAACGCGGGAACCAGCGGTGCCCCTTGCCCGCCAGCGGCGACATCGCGCCTGCGAAAATCACTGACGACACAGATGTCCGTGAGTTCAGCCAGCAAAGCCGGATTACCGATTTGAATGCTGAAGCCGCGCGCAGGTTCATGGCGTATGGTTTGGCCATGACTGCCAATAGCCCTGATGGATGACGCCGCGATACCTTCGCGGTCCAGCAACGCTTTCACGCCCTGGGCGGCCAATCGTACCCATGCTTGCTCAGCCAGTGCCGCTCGCGCAAGTTCGTCCTGACCCGGCGCGCACAGGCCAAGCAAGTCGTCTCGCAGTGAATCGGGCATTTGGATGTAGTGAGTGCCGAGCAGATGCGTGTGGCCGTTCTGCTCGATCAGCGCAATGTCCAGACCATCCAAGCTGGTACCGGACATTACGCCAAGGTAGAGGGGCATGGATCAGCGCTGATTGAGTGCGAGCATGGTCGAGCGCTCGCTGTCCATTTTCGCCATCAGTGGTTTGCTGATTTGCATGAACCGAGCTTTCTCGCTTTTAGCGATTGGGTCAGCCATTGGCAATTTTTGGCTGAGGGGGTCTACGTGTACGCCATTGACCTGGAACTCGTAATGCAGGTGCGGCCCGGTTGAAAGACCTGTCGTACCTACATAGCCAATAATCTGACCTTGCTTAACGTTACTGCCGGTGCGAACACCTTTAGCGAAACCATTCATGTGCGCGTAAAGCGTACGGTAGCGCTGGCCGTGCTGAATGACCACGGTGTTACCGTAGCCGCCACTGCGGCCAGCGAGAGTAGCGCGGCCGTCACCCGCAGCCTTAATCGGCGTGCCGCGTGGGGCTGCATAATCGACGCCTTTGTGTGCGCGGATTTTGTTCAGCACGGGGTGGCGGCGTCCGGTTGAAAAACGTGAGCTGATACGGGCGAAATCCACCGGTGTGCGGATAAAGGCTTTACGCATGCTTTCGCCATTGGCGTTGTAGTAGCTGCTATTGCCCTGCTTGTTGGTATAGCGCACCGCAGTGAAGGCTTTCCCGCGGTTGGTGAAGCGCGCCGAGAGAATATTGCCGGTGCCAACCTGCTTGCCACTGACTACTTTCTTTTCGTAAATCAGCTCGAATTCATCCCCTTCACGGATGTCCATTGCGAAGTCGATGTCGTAGCCAAATACGTTAGCTAAATCCATGGTCAGGTTGTGTGAAAGACCTGCACGCTTAGCTGATAGGAACAGTGAACTGTTGATCACCCCGCGTGTGTAAGCAGTTTCGACATCAGGCTTAATCACCTCACGCTTAAACGTGAAGCCCTTATCGCCCCTGGCTAGCGCGATGCTTTCCAGGTCGCTGATTTTGCTATTAATCGTTTTTAGCTGACCGTCAGAGTCAAGCTTGAAATCAAGGACTTGCCCTACTTTGAGGCGTGTCAATTGCTTGGCATCTTTGCTGCTGTTGAGCACTTCATGCAGTGTGCTGGCGCCTAGACCCGCTTTGGCAAAGATGGTCGAAAGCGTGTCGCCGCTTTGTACGCGAATTGAGTGACGTAGAGGGTCGACTTTTGGCTCATCTGTAACTGTCTTTACGCGTTGAGTGTCCGCGTTGTCACTTTCGACTGTTACTGCGAAAGGCGACGGCTTGTTGGTCGTACTTTCGCCGGAGGCGTTGTCGTCTTGCTGTAGTGCGTGTTCCGCGCTGTTATCGAGGTCGAGGTTGATGAGCGTTTTTTGGGCTTCGACTTCACGAGAGGGGAATACCAGCAGGGCTAGGCTTAACACGGCAGCTACACCGCTGGCAGCAAGGATGTGGCTCTTGGGGTAAAGGGGCGGCGCTTTAGTTGAAGAGGTCATAGGCGTCTTTTGATTTTGAAGTAATTAAAGAAAGCAATCGGATAAACAAAATGATGAATGTGCACTAACTGTATAAAATATAACCAAAACGCAGTATAGGCAACCCTGGGGTCTTCCTCTCTGCTGCTCCTTTCTTGAGCTGGGGCTTAGGTTCTGTTGACGTAAGCCACCGGCTAGAATCTGGCTTTTGCCATGACCGACAGAAGCCAGTTAAGCGATACCGAGTGGGCTCATATACAAAGCCTGCTGAGTGCCACAAAGGGGATACGGCTACTGAACGCACCCAGTTGTC
>CAMCJM010000164.1 GCA_945874835.1 Pseudomonas synxantha
GTCGCATTGCAATGCGCGTTTAAAAAATGGGGTGAGGCTGGTGCCTGGGCTGATCGGGTAGCTGACGGGTGTGATCAGGCCGCGTCGGTTGATCAGGTCGGAGGTAAACGCAATGTCGGCCGAGGAAAAGCGGAAGGCGGTGCCAATCAGCATGGCCATCTGTTCATCGGTGAGTTTTTCTTTGGAGTTCTGAAAGTCGTAGAGCAGGGCGTCATTGATGTCGACATAGCCCTTCTCTTGGAAATAGCGCGTCAGTTTGCTCAGCACCAATTAAAAGTAGGTGGTGCTGTCATCAATGCCGGCCACTTGGGTTTGCATCAACCTGTCCAAGTTGGTGACCGAGGTGTACAGGTTGACCGGCGGGTTGAGCAGCAGCACGCGTTTGAAGTTGAAACTGCGCCGGGTTTCGTCCAACTCGCTGACAAAGGCCGCCTGCAATGCGCCCAAGCTGTAGCCGGTCAGGTGAAATTCACTGACTTTAAGACGTGGGTGTTGTGCGCGTACGGCCTGCATGGCGCGGTACAAGTCGTCGGCATCGTCGCGGCTGATGCCTGGCGTAGCAAAGCGCGAGGCGGCCGTCATAAAGTCGTAACTGGTCGGCGAAGACAGCTGCACCACATGAAAACCTGCGCCGTAGAACAGCTTCTTCAGGTATTCCGGGGTGCTGCTGGCGTAATGCGCACCGGTGCCCGCGATGATAAAGATCAGCGGCGCTTGCCCGGCTTGTTTGGCCAGGCGATAACGCATTTTAGTCACGGGCCAGAAGTTCTCCGGCACTTCAAACTCACGCTCTGGGCGCAGCTTGACCTGATAGTCGCGCTGGTTGATGTCGGCGTCGCCCGGCAAGGTTGGACGCAATTCAGGTGGCGTGGTGGCAATGGTTGCTTCAAAGGGGTTTGTCAGTGGAAAACCATAGCTGTCAGGCTCGACATCGGTTGCCCAAACGGGGGCAATCAAGGCCAGGCAACTGAGCAAGGCAAGCAGGCGTAAGCGTTGCGACATGGTGATTTCTCTAGGGCGCTGTTCTGGGCTGTGCGGGAGCAAGTGGCTCGATTTGACCACAGAAGCTGTTGCAAGTGCGGTTTGAAGCGCTTGAACTTCAGATCAGGGCAGCACCGCCAATTGCTCAACCCAGATCAACTCACAGGCTCCTTCACCGGTGTCTTCACGGCTCAGTGAGCTGACCCAGCGATAACCATCGTCACCTTCGACGCTGACCAACTGGCCGCTGAGTTGAATCTGCTGGTTGGCTTTTAGCTGGGCGAGGGTTTTGGCCACCGCCGCATTGGCGGGTATCAGGTGCATGTTGGCGCTGTGAATTTCGATTTGCCGGCGTTCAATCGGCATGTGTTCGGCGCGCCAGAAATACCAGCGGTTGCGTTGGCTGATGCTGATGTGCTGCAGCACTTGAGGGTCAGCCATGGGGCCCCAGCCCAGCGCCAGATCGGTGGGCGAGAGTTTGGCACCGCGGTCGAAGTAATAGTTTTCGCGGCGCAGAACGCGGGCTTGCAGTGTAAAGGGTTGCAGTGCACGCACGGTGTGTTCGCCCACGCGCCAAGTATCGCTGCTCGTGGTGACGCTGGATGGCAGGCGATTGGCGTCGGGCAGCACGATCACCCACAGCATCCACAGGGCGAGCAGGCCAGCGACAGCGATAATGAGACGGCGTATGAACATGCGAGCAGTGTAGCGATTGCGCTGGGGGATGTTATCCACCGCGTGCGGGCTTATCCTACGCAGCCATTTTAGTGCCTGAGTGACTTATGCCGCGTTACCTATCGCCGGTTCTGGTGTTGATCGTTGCTGCGCTGAGCCTGCTGGCCAGTCTCGTGCTGCGTTATCAAGTGATGGAAAACGAGCTGTGGGTGGGGCTGTGTGTCACAGAACCCGAGCAATTAGGTTGTGAGGTGCGCGCACTCTTCGGCTGGCTGATTCATTTTCGTGTGCTGTCGCTTAGCGCCCTCGGCGTTGCGCTGATGGCATTTGTGCTGCCTGATCCATGGGGGCGCAGACTGGCAGGCCCCGCATTGATCCTTAGCTTGCCCGCACTGGTGTTGTACAGCGCCAGCCTTGGCGTGTTTGCCGTTGTACTGGCGTTGTTACGTCTGGTTCGTGCGCCCAAGGCGATCTGATCAGGCCACGCGTCTTGTGGTTCGCAAGCTGCGCCACAGGGCCGCTACCAGCAGGCTGCAGGTTAGGGCCCAGCCCACTGCTTGCAGGTTGCTCAAGGTCTCTTGATACAACTGCGGCGCGATGCCTGCACCCACCAGCAGCACCAGCAACGCGACCTCGCGTCGATAACCACTCACCGGCCAGCACAAGTAGCCCACTGCTGGCAGCAGCAGGGCGGCGCTGGGGAAACTGCGATAGCGCGCGTCCATAACCAGTGCGAGCATCATCACGGCGCCGGCAAACCCGCTTAGCACCAGCCACAGCGCGGCTTTACTGGACAGCCACTGGCTGAGCTTGCCACGCCAGCCTGTCGCTTGACCGAGGGGGAGCGCGAGTTGGCTCAAGACCAGTAGGTTGAGCACGATCAACGCCCCAGCCCATAACCACTCACCGGCGTAACGGCTGGTGATCAAGCTCAGTTCGGTGAACAGGCCTATGCACGCAGCACCCAAGCCCGCCAGCAAGGGCAATAACAGCGCCGCACGGGTGGAGTGGGGGCGACCGGCTAACAGCAGTGTCGCGGTAAACAGCACCAGGCTCGTACCCAGCCACAACGGCCAGTGCGGCAAATTGGATACGGAGCCCGCAACAATCGACTTGTCTTGGCGGTTGGCGTCGTACAGCCCCCAATAACCGCCGACAGCCCCTTCGCTGGCGCGCTTCCAGGGTTGATCGAAGGCCTCGATCAGGTTGTAGCGCCAGCCATTTTCTTCGGCTAAGGCGACAAAGCCTCGGATGAACTTGGCCTGGTTGACCGAGCTGGGTACGGCGGTTTCGCGCTGACGCCCTTCACTCGGCCAGCCTGTTTCGCCAATAAAAATTTCTTTGGGCGCATAGGCATTGCCAAAGGTTGTGCGCACATCGGCCACTTCATGCAGCGCGCTGTCGATGCCAGCGGGGTTGTCTTCCCAGTAGGGCAGCAGGTGAATCGTGATGAAATCCACCGCCGGTGCCACTTCTGGATGCTTAAGCCAAAATTCCCAGACATCGGCGTAAGTCACGGGCTGCTTGATCTGCGCCTTCACCTGTTCAATCAGCGCGACCAACTGCTGCGCAGTCACCTCCTTACGCAGCAGTGCCTCATTGCCGACGATCACGGACTGAATAACGTCAGGATGGGCATTGGCAATCTTCACCAGACCGGCAATTTCGACGGCGGTATCGGCCGGGTTACGACTCACCCAAGCCCCGACCATTAACTTCAAGCCGTGCTTGCGGGCCATATTGGGCAGCTCTTCCAGCCCCGTAACCGAATACGTACGCAGGCACTCGAAGCGCTCGGCCAGCAAGGCCATATCCGCTTCCATGCGCTCGGGACGCAATTGCAGTGGCTGATCAAAGGGCGATTGGTCTTTATCGTGCGGGGTGTAAGAGGCGCACTGCAGCTTGTGCGTGGGCGTGGCGGCATCGGCCAACTCAACGGCTTGGCCGATGCCAAACCAGAGGCCAAACAGCGCCATTACAGCCAGTAAAAAGGTCAGGGCGTAAGGTGCAACAAGACGGCGAGTGTTGGCAGGCATAAGTGTGCGCAAGGTGGGTGTTGGGGCGCGCATAGTAGCAGTCTGTGGATTAAATTTAGGCGAGACAGGCGAGGCATGGTTAAACGCTTCAAGAGTCTTGCTCATGCACTTTGAAATGAGAGTGTGTTCACAAATAGCTTGGAGGCCTCTAGGACGGGGCTTTCGGCGCTTGCTGTAATAGCCACGGATGCGCTAAATTCTCAACTCAAACGACCGTTTGTCTAACGGTACCTGTGCCAAGGATTGCTAATGACAGATCAACCCCCGGGAATGGGTGCTACGCCCGCCGTGGATAGCGGCCTTGCCTGCCTGGTAATGCTTGCGCGTTTCCACAACGTTGCTGTCTCCCCCGAACAACTCACCCACGAGTACGCCGAAGACGGCCGCCTGTTTGGTCGTGCCGAGATGCTTCTTGCTGCCAAGAAACTTGGTCTCAAAGCCAAGTCTGCACGTAGCACGCTTTCCCGTCTGAGCCATACACCTCTTCCGGCAATTGCCACTGACAGCGATGGGCGCTTCTTCATCATTGCCCGCCTAGATGACGGTAAGGCACTGATCCATGATCCACAGGCCCAGCGCCCGGAAGTGCTTAGTCTCGAAGAGCTAGAAGCGCGCTGGACTGGCGAGCTGATACTGATCCGCTCCGAAGCCTCACTGGCTGGCGATCTGGCGCGTTTCGACTTCAGCTGGTTTATCCCCGCCATTGTTAAGTACCGCAAGCTGCTCGGCGAAGTGCTGCTCGTATCATTTGTGCTCAATATTTTCGCCCTGCTCACGCCGCTTTTTTTTCAGGTGGTGATGGACAAGGTGCTGGTGCACCGCGGCCTTACCACGTTGGATGTAATCGCCATCGGCCTGCTCGGCATCATGATCTTCGAGACGCTGCTCAGTGGTTTGCGCAGTTATGTGTTTGCCCACACCGCCAGCCGCATCGATGTGGAACTGGGCTCGCGCTTGTTCCGCCATCTGGTAACCCTGCCGTTGGCCTATTTCCAGGCACGGCGGGTCGGTGATTCGGTTGCACGCGTGCGTGAGTTGGAAAACATCCGCAGCTTTCTCACCGGCAACAGCATCACCCTGATTCTGGATGTGCTGTTCTCGGTGGTATTTATCGCCGTGATGTTTATGTACAGCGGCTGGCTGACGTTGGTGGTGATCCTGTCGCTGCCGTTGTACTTCATTGTCTCTCTACTGATCACGCCGGTATTACGCGCTCGGCTGAACGAAAGCTTTACCCGAGGTGCAGAGAACCAGGCCTTTCTGGTTGAAACCATTAACGGCATCGATACCCTGAAGTCGATGGCGGTGGAGCCGCAGATCAACCGCAAGTGGGACAACCAACTTGCGGGCTATGTGGCCGCCAGTTTCAAAACCCAAACCCTGTCGACCATCGCTAATGAAAGCGTCGGCTTTATTGGCAAGCTGGTGACCGTGACGACCCTCTGGCTGGGCGCGCGCTTAGTGGTTGAGGGTGATCTAAGTGTCGGTCAGTTGATCGCCTTTAACATGCTCGCCGGACGTGTTTCGCAGCCGATCATGCGTCTGGCGCAGCTGTGGACCAATTTCCAGCAGACCGGTGTATCCGTTCAGCGCTTGGGCGACATTCTCAATACCCGTACCGAGCTGTCCCAGGATTCACGCAGCGCGCTGCCGCCCTTACGCGGTGATGTTGAATTCGATCAGGTGCACTTCCGCTATCGTCCAGATGGTTCCGAAGTGCTGCGCGGTATCAGTCTGACCATCCAGGCGGGTGAAGTAATTGGCGTAGTAGGGCGCTCCGGTTCAGGTAAAAGCACCCTGACAAGGTTGCTGCAACGCCTCTACACCCCCGAGCGCGGTCGGGTGCTGGTGGACGGCATGGACCTTGCCCTGGCCGATGTGTCTTCGCTGCGCCGGCAGATCGGCGTGGTGCTGCAGGACAATATGCTGTTCGCCCGCAGCATTCGCGAGAACATTGCCCTGGTTGACCCAGGCACGCCTATCGAAGCGGTGATGCATGCCGCCAAGATGGCTGGCGCCCACGAATTTATCCTCGAACTGCCAGAAGGCTATGACACTGTAGTTGGCGAGCATGGTGCTTCCTTGTCCGGCGGCCAAAGGCAGCGTATCGCCATCGCCCGCGCGCTGATCGGCAACCCGCGCATTCTGATCTTCGACGAAGCGACCAGTGCTCTGGACTATGAGTCCGAGCGCATCATCCAGCAGAACATGCAGGCCATCTGCAAAGGCCGCACGGTGATCATCATCGCGCACCGCCTGTCCGCGGTGCGCGACGCCAACCGTATTCTGGTTATGGATCGCGGCCAGATAGTCGAACAAGGCAGCCATACCGAGTTACTGACCCACCAGGCTGGCCATTACTCACGTCTTCATCGCCTGCAGCAAGGCGGTGCGGCATGAGCGCCAAACGTGACTTGATCAACCGCTACCGCCAGGCCTGGCGACACTCTTGGCAAAACCGTAAAGCCATGGATGCACCGGCACGGTTAAACCACGAGGTGCAATTCCTTCCTGCTGCCTTGGCCTTGCAGGAGCAACCTGTTCACCCGGCCCCACGTTATACCCAATGGACCATCATGGCTTTTGCTGCCCTGACCCTGTTGTGGGCCTGTGTGGGCGAAATCGATGTGGTGGCCACCGCCAGCGGCAAGATCGTCCCCAGCGGTAAGAGCAAGGTTATCCAGCCCAGTGAAGTGGCGGTGGTCAAAGCTATTCACGTGTACGACGGGCAACAGGTCAAAGCCGGCGACCTGCTGATTGAACTGGACACCAGCATGACCGGTGCCGATGTAGAGCGCCTGAACAGTGACCTGCTTGCCGCGCAGGTCGACAGCGCTCGCGCTCAAGCGCTACTAGATGCCATTCAGCACAACAGAGCCCCTGTAAGCTTGGCGCAACTGATTCCCCAGGCCAGTGCCGAACAGCAACTGTCGGCGCAGCGCTGGCTGCAGGGTCAGTACCTGGAGCTGCAAAGCACCCTGGAGCAAAGCGCGGCCGCTATTGAGCAGCGCAATGCCGAGATTCAGGTTGCACAAAGCACGGTGGCCTCACTGCAACAGAGCTTGCCGATTACCGTGAACTGGCTGCTGACTACAAACGCCTGCTCGACAAACAGTACGTCGCCAAACACGCCTACCTGGAAAAGCAGCAAATCCTCCTCGACCAAGAGCGCGAGCTGAGCATCCAGCAATCGCGTGTACGTGAACTCAGCGCCGCGAAGAAGGCCGCACAAAGCCAGCAAAACAGCGTCATCGCCCAGACCCGCCGCGCCATGCTCGACCTGCAGCATGAGTCCCAACAGCGTGCCGCTGCACTCACCCAGGAACTGAAAAAAGCCCAACAGCGCGACAGTCTGATGCGCCTGATCGCCCCGGTGGATGGCACTGTGCAGCAATTGGCCATTCACACCAACGGTGGGGTGGTCACCGAAGCGCAACCGTTGATGGTCATCGTCCCCAGTGATCAGCCCGTGGAAGTGGAAGCCATGTTGGAGAACAAGGACATCGGCTTTGTAAGGCCAGGGCAAACCGTAGAGATCAAAGTCGAGACCTTCAGCTTCACCCCTGAATTCAACTCATAAGTGCAACGCTCACCCCTGCATACACTTCGTACGGTGTCTTCCAGCCCAAGCGTTTGCGTGGTCGTAAATTGATCTTCGCAACGACCCGATTCACGCTTTCCACCGTCAGCGCACTGAAGTCACTGCCC
>CAMCJM010000165.1 GCA_945874835.1 Pseudomonas synxantha
GAAAGGTGAGTCGCTGCGGCGGAAAAACACAGAGGAAGAAGCCGCATCGTGACCGATGCGGTTAGAATTTAAACCCCGCGCAATCGGGTGGAGGCACCGGTCACGTTGTTAGCGAAATGAGCGGTCACGTTCACCGAAATCCGCACTCAGCAGTTGCATGAGTTGCTGCACTTCTTCATGGCCCAGCAACTCATGGGCATGCTTATGCAGCACCTGATTAATGTGGGTGGCGACCACGGTACTGGCATCGACCACGGTGTAGCCGAGTGATTGCGCCTGATCGCGCAGATTGGGATCAATCCATACGGCTTCCAAACCAAACGCCGGATCTTTGGCGGCAATGCCGTTGAGCGGGCCGAATACCTGGCCGGGGTTAATTGCCAGCTCGCGATCGGGATACACCTCAGCTTCCGCCACACTTACGCCCATCAGCGTCAGCCTGTAGGCGTTGGGCTGCAAGTCCAGGTTGTCGCGGATGTGCACCGACGGCATGAGGAAACCCATTTCCTGCGAGAGCTTTTTGCGCACGCCTTTGATTCGCGCCAGCAACTGCCCACCCTGATTACGATCCACCAGGGGTATCAACCGATAGCCCACTTCCAGCCCCACCATGTCCACGGGGGTGACATCGTCCCAGCCCAACTCTTTGACTTCCTGCGCCTTCTGCGCCGGTAGCAAGTCTTGCTGGCGCTGCACTTCCTTAACTTCGTCTTCTTTGACCACGCGCTGCTTGTTGGCAATCCAGTAGGCCGCGCCAGCCGCGATCAGGCCAAGGCCAATGAAGAAAAAGTGCGGCATGCCGGGCACCATGCCCATGGTGATCATGATCGCGGCAGTCACGGCCAGCGCGCGAGGTGAGGCAAACATTTGCCGGTTGACCTGCGCGCCCATGTCCTCGGAGCTGGACACACGTGTCACCATCACCGCCGCCGCCGTCGACAGCAGCAACGAAGGAATCTGTGCGACCAGACCGTCACCAATGGTCAGCAAGGTATAAACCTTGCCCGCCTCTGAGAAAGGCAGGTCATGCTGGAAGATGCCGATGGCGATGCCACCGATCAGGTTGATAAATAGAATCAACAAACCCGCTATCGCATCACCGCGCACGAACTTGCTGGCACCGTCCATGGAGCCGTAGAAGTCGGCTTCCTGCGACACTTCCGAACGACGCGTCTTGGCCTCATTTTGGTCGATCAAACCAGAGTTGAGGTCAGCGTCGATCGCCATCTGCTTACCAGGCATGGCATCAAGGGTAAAGCGTGCGCTGACTTCAGAGATACGCCCAGCGCCCTTGGTCACCACCACAAAGTTGATGATCATCAGGATCGCAAACACCACGATGCCGACCACATAGTTACCGCCGATTACCACTTCGCCGAAGGCCTGGATCACCTGACCTGCAGATGCATGACCCTCATGCCCGTGCATCAACACCACGCGCGTGGACGCCACGTTAAGCGCCAAGCGCAGCAAAGTAGCCGCCAGCAATACCGTGGGGAAGACCGCGAAGTCCAAGGGACGCAGCGCATAGATACTGACCAGCAGCACCACAATTGACAGCGCAATGCTGAAGGTAAACAACACATCGAGAAGAAAGGGTGGAATCGGCAGCATAACCATGCTGAGCATGACCAGCAGCATCAGCGGGATGCCCAGGTTGCCTTGCTTCAACCCTGACAGGTTGCTGCGTACATCACCGATCATTTGTGCGCGATCTTTTGCCACACCACTACCCCAGAGCATTCAATCTTTTGACGCTATTCGCGCTTCTGGGAAGGGTTTTGCAAGAAGCTGTCCAACTTTGCCAGGCAAGTCGGTCGATAACTCATCGCGCGGCCATAGCGCAGAGCATCAATCGTCGCGGCGTAAATCCGGCGGGATGGGCACGTCCGGCAGCGGGCCGGGACGTTTACCCTTGCCCGCCTGGTACTGGCGCAATTGATAGACGTAAGCCAACACCTGAGCGATGGCCAAATAGAGGCCAGCCGGTATTTCCTGATCCAGTTCGGTGGAGTAGAAAACGGCCCGCGCCAGGGCCGGGGACTCCAGCACCATGACCTTGTGCTCGTTGGCAATTTCGCGAATCTTCAGCGCCGTAAAATCGCCGCCCTTGGCCAGCAATACCGGCGCGCTGCCCTTGGCCGGGTCATATTTAAGCGCCACGGCAAAGTGCGTCGGGTTGGTAATCACCACATCGGCATCCGGTACGGCTTGCATCATGCGGCGCTCGGCCATTTCGCGCTGCAACTGACGAATACGCTGTTTGACCTCGGGCTTTCCTTCGCTGTCTTTGTATTCGTCGCGCACCTCCTGCTTGGTCATCATCAACTTCTGCTTGTTACTCCAGAGCTGAAACGGCACATCCACCACAGCAATCAGTATCAACCCGCATGACATCCACAGCGCACTCCAACCCACCACCAGCAAGGCGTGCAGAATGGCGGCCTCGATAGGCTCATGAACAATCGCCAGCAAATCGTCCTGCCAGGCAGATAGGACGGTAATGCCCACTAAAAGAATCAAAATGAACTTGACCAAAGCCTTGAGCAACTCAACCAGCGCCTGCACGGAAAACATCCGCTTGAGTCCGGCCAGAGGATTCATGCGACTGAGTTTTGGAGCCATGGCCTCAGCCGAGAACAGCCAACCGCCCAAGCTTATTGGCCCGGCAATAGATACGATCAGCAATAGCAGGAACAGAGGAAACAAGGCCTCAATAGCTATTTGACCTGATGCCGCCAGCCACAAACCCATGCTGCGCTCATCCATGACCACGTCGCGGGAAAGGGCAAAGTTGCCGCGCATGATATCCAGCATGGCCTGCCCCATGCCGGCACCAAATGCCAAAATCCCACCAAAGCCACCCAAGGTAACTGCAAGCGTGTTGAGCTCTTTGGAGCGCGCGATCTGACCTTTCTCGCGGGATTCACGCAGGCGCTTCTCCGTGGGCTCCTCGCTTTTATCGGCACCGCTTTCGGATTCAGCCACTAGCTTGCCCCCGCCATCTCACGCAGGAACTGCAAGGCCTCAGTGGCAAATCGCTGGTACTGCGAGAGGATGTCTGTCATGCCAATCCAGACAATCACCATACCCAGCACCAGGGTCAGCGGAAAACCGATGGAGAAGATGTTCAGCTGCGGCGCGGCGCGCGTCATAACGCCAAAAGCCAGATTGACTACCAGCAACGCCGTCACTGCTGGCAGCACCAGCAGCAATGCAGCGCCTATGACCCAGCCCAACCTGAGAACAATTTCCAGATAATTGTCCACCAACAGACCACTGCCCACCGGCAGGGTAAAGAAGCTTTCAGCCAAGACCTCAAACACCACCAGATGGGCGTTCATGGCCAAAAACAACAGCGTTACCAGAATCATGAACAACTGGCCAATCACCGGCACCGACACACCATTGGCCGGATCAACCATGGACGCGAAACCCAAGCCCATCTGCATCGCCACAATTTGTCCGGCAATCACAAACACCTGAAACAGCAACTGCAGGACAAACCCCAACATGGCACCGATCAAAATCTCCTGAGCGATCCAGAGAAAGGCTTGCAGATTAATTGCGTCAATAGCTGGCACCGGTGGCAGCGTGGGCATGATCACGACACAGATGGCCAGCGCCAGGTACAGGCGCACCCGCGCCGAGACCAGTTGTGTACCGATGATTGGCATAAACATAAACATGGCTGTGATACGAAACAGCGGCAGCATGAAGCTGCCTACCCAGGCACCAATCTGCTCGTTGGTTAGCTCAAGCATGTCAGCCGATCAGCTGCGGAATGTTCATGATCAGCGTCTCGGTGTACTCCATCAGCTCACGCACTAGCCAAGGACCTAAAACGATCAGGCAGATAAGAATCACCAATAGCCTGGGTAGAAAACTCAAGGTCTGTTCGTTGATCTGGGTCGCCGCTTGAAACATCGCCACCAGCAAGCTGGGTACAACCAGAACAGCCACAATCGAGGCGGTTAGCCACAGGGCACCGCGCACCAAATCCACTGCAACTTCAGGCGTCATGTCTAAGTGCCTCCGAAGCTGGCCGCCTGCGTACCCATAATCAACGCCCAGCCATCAATCAACACAAACAACATGATTTTAAACGGCAGGGAAATGGTCAGCGGCGACAGCATCATCATCCCCATCGCCATGAGGCGGCGACAGCATCATCATCCCCATCGCCATGAGGATGCTGGCCACGACCATGTCGATAATCAGGAACGGGATGAAAATCATAAAGCCGATCTGAAACGCCGTTTTCAGCTCTGATGTAACAAATGCCGGAATCAAGATGACCAGAGGAGTCGCTTCAGGGCTGACGATATCCGTGCGCTTGGACAAGCGCACAAACAGCTCCAGATCACTTTCACGCGTCTGCGCCAGCATGAAATTCTTAATCGGCACCTCGGCCCGCGCAACCGCTTCCATCGCCGGCAATTCCTGCTTCAAGTAGGGCTGCAGGGCGTCACGGTTAATTTGCTCAAACACCGGTGCCATGATGAACATGGTAAGAAACAGCGCCAAGCCAACCAAAATCTGATTCGTGGGTGTTTGCTGCAGGCCAAGCGCTTGGCGCAGGATCGAGAAGACGATGATGATGCGGGTAAAACTGGTCATCAGCATGACGAAGGCGGGAATAAAACTCAGCGCCGTCATGATCAGCAAAATCTGCAGCGTGACCGAATACTCCTGCTGCCCCTCGGTGTCGGTGCTCAGGGTAATGGCAGGGATCTGCCAGGGGTTGTCCGCCGCCAGCACCAGCAGGCGCAGGATACTCATCACGGCTTGTCCTTCTGGTCCTTGCCCAACAACTCCATCAGGCGCTGAGCAAATTCGGTAGAAGCCGGTTCTGCATCAGGCATGTGCACAGGCTCTTTAAGCACATGCAAAGATGTGATGTTGCCCGGTGTCAAACCAAGCAGCACTTGCTCGCCCCCCACCTGCACCAGCACCAGCCGGTCACGCGGCCCCAAGGCCTGGGTCGCCAGGATCTTAATCACCTGCCCACCGCGCGGCACAATCTGCTGCACCCGCCGCATCAGCCAGGCCAGTAAAAAAATCACCCCGATGACCAGCAGCAGCCCCAACAGCAGGTGCAGCACTTGCCCACCCATGCCACTGCTGACGATAGGTGCGGCGGCGGGCGCGGTGGATTCGGCGGCCCAGGCCGTGAATGGCAAGGCGAGAGTCAACAGCAGAGGTCTATGCATGATTAGCGCAGCTTCTTGATGCGTTCACTGGGGCTGATCACGTCAGTCAGGCGAATACCAAACTTCTCATTGACCACCACCACTTCGCCATGGGCGATCAATGTGCCGTTGACCAACACATCCAGCGGTTCACCCGCCAGGCGATCGAGTTCAACGACAGAGCCTTGGTTAAGCTGCAGCAAGTTACGGATGCTGATGTCGGTGCTGCCCACTTCCATGGAAATTGACACCGGAATATCCAGAATCACATCCAGGTTCGGGCCTTCCATATTCACCGGCAAATTGACCTTGGGTGCACTGTTAAACTCTTCCATCGGTGCGCGCGGCGCCGCAGGAGCCGAAGGCGCAGGGTTGCTGGCTGCCAACATGGCATCGATATCGTCTTGACCGGCATCACCCGCCTCAGTCAATGCCGCCGCCCATTCATCGGCCAGAGCCTGCTCCTCAGGAGAAGAGGCTTCGTTGTCGTTTTCATCTGCCATCGTATGTCCTCAGTTGGCGTTAAATCAGAATTAGTGGGGGGATTAGCGTTGGCGCTCAATAGGCTCCAGCACTTGCAGTGCCAAATTGCCTTTGTGTGCACCCAGCTTGACCTTGAACGCCGGTACACCGTTGGCGCAAAGCGTCATGTATTCAGGCAGTTCAACCGGGATAACGTCGCCCGGTTGCATATGCAAAATGTCACGCAGCTTGAGTTGACGGCGCGCCACGGTCGCCCCCAGCGGCACGCTGACGCCCAGAATGTCTTCGCGCAGGGCTTTAACCCAACGTTCATCCTGGTCATCGACATCCGACTGAAAGCCCGCGTCGAGCATTTCGCGGATGGGCTCAATCATCGAATACGGCATGGTGATGTGCAGATCCCCACCACCGCCATCGAGTTCGATATGAAACGTGGAGACCACAATCACTTCACTGGGGCTGACGATGTTGGCCAGTGCAGGGTTCACTTCGGAGTTGACGTACTCGAAGTTGATGTCCATCACCGCCTGCCAGGCTTCTTTCAGGTCGATAAACGCCTGGTCCAACACCATGCGCACAACGCGCAGTTCAGTCGGGGTAAATTCGCGGCCTTCGATCTTGGCATGCCGACCGTCACCGCCAAAAAAGTTGTCCACCAGTTTGAAAACCAACTTGGCATCCAGAATGAACAGCCCGGTGCCGCGCAATGGTTTCATCTTGACCAAGTTGAGGCTGGTCGGCACATACAACGAGTGGACGTACTCGCCAAACTTCATCACCTGCACACCGCCCACGGCCACATCAGCCGAACGGCGCAGTAGGTTGAACATGCTGATACGGGTGTAACGGGCAAAACGCTCGTTGATCATTTCAAGCGTCGGCATGCGCCCACGAACGATGCGGTCCTGACTGGTCAGGTCGTACTGTTTGACGCTTCCCGGTTCGGCTTCATCCTCGGGTTCCACCAAGCCGTCATCGACACCGTGCAGCAAGGCATCGATTTCGTCCTGGGAAAGTAGGTCTTGCACAGCCATGGATGGCTCCTGATTACTGCAACACGAGGTTGGTGAACAGCACTTGTTCGACCGAGACCTTACCGGTCTCTTTCTGTTCCAGTTCTTGCACGCTAGCTGTGGCCTGCTGGCGCAGCATTTCCTTGCCTACCGGGGTAATCAGCGTCGCAAAATCCTGGCCGGAAAACAGCATGACCAAACGATTGCGCAATACCGGCATGTGCACCTTGAGTGCATCAAGAGCCGCCTGATCACGGGTCATCAACGCCACACTGACCTGCATGTAGCGCGCGCGGCCTTGATGGTTAAAATTCACCACAAACGCTGGGGCAAGCTCTTCATATATTGCAGGCAACTTGACCGGTACGGCCGGTGCAGCGGCGGCCTCTGCCTCTGTTTTAGCCTTGTCAGCGCCATCATCGCCCTTGCCGAGGAAAAACAGCGTCGCCCCCACGGAAAGGCCTACTGCCAACAGCACGGCAATCACAATAATGATGATCAGTTCATTTTACCCCTGAATTCAACTCATAAGTGCAACGCTCACCCCTGCATACACTTCGTACGGTGTCTTCCAGCCCAAGCGTTTGCGTGGTCGTAAATTGATCTTCGCAACGACCCGATTCACGCTTTCCACCGTCAGCGCACTGAAGTCACTGCCC
>CAMCJM010000166.1 GCA_945874835.1 Pseudomonas synxantha
AAGGCGGTGAAAAGCACCTGAGCAACTGGAAACTTTTGGACGCTGTTGCCTGGAAAGTTTTGGATGCTGATTGACAGGCATCGCTCAAGACCTGGAGGTCGGTGTCGGAAAGCGGCGACACAAATTTCATGGAGAATCCTGGGGTGCGCTGAAACCGGGTGCTAATTATGAACGAAAACTTCGGTTCGGGTACTTAACTGCGTAAGATTTAGCTGAGTGCAGCCAGTACCTTGGCAGTGATCTCGTCTACCGAACCAACGCCAGCAATGGCGCTGTATTTCGGCGTACCTTCAGCGGCGGCAAGGTTCTGGTAAAACGCCACCAGCGGTTTGGTCTGCGAGTGGTAGACGGACAGGCGATGACGCACAGTTTCTTCTTTGTCGTCGTCGCGCTGAATCAGCTCTTCACCGGTTTCGTCGTCTTTACCAGCAACCTTGGGCGGGTTGTGCTCGGCGTGGTAGACGCGGCCCGACGCTGGGTGCACGCGGCGACCGGCGATACGGCCGACGATTTCTTCATCATCAACGGCGATTTCAATCACGCTGTCGATCACCACACCTGCTTCCTTCAGGGCTTCAGCCTGCGGAATGGTGCGCGGGAAGCCGTCGAAGAGGAAACCATTTGCGCAATCTGCTTGAGCAATACGTTCTTTGACCAGGTTGATGATCAGGTCATCGGACACCAGACCACCGCTGTCCATCACGCTTTTGGCTTTCAGGCCAAGCTCGGTGCCCGCTTTAACGGCGGCACGCAACATGTCACCGGTGGAGATTTGCGGAATACCAAATTTCTTGGTGATAAAACCCGCTTGGGTACCTTTACCGGCACCGGGCGCCCCTAGCAAAATCACGCGCATCGATGTGCTCCTCAAGATTTAAGTAAAAATCGTCGGACTCGCCTCGTGGGGCCAATCTCAGAATTGTTCAAGCAGCGCTGCCAAACTGGGCCAGAGTGCCGAAAGGCCGCCCAAGATACACAGCACACCCATAGCGCACAAGCCACCAAAAGTCGGATACGCACGCGACACGCTGGCAGAGGTAGCGCAAGAAAACATGCACTACATAGCCCCCATGCCTCCGCGCCGGATCACCTTCATCGTTTAGCCGGTATTGCGCAGGCCAGCGGCAATGCCCGCCACGCTGACTAATAACGCCTGTTCCAGTGGGCTACCCGCCTGATCATCACGCTGCCTTGAACGTGCCAACAGTTCAGCCTGGAGTAGGTGCAGCGGGTCTAAATAGGTGTTGCGCACACTGATGGACTCAAGGGTTTCCGGGCTGTGGGCCAACAATTGCGATTGCCCTGTAAGGCCCAGTACCGCCGACACGGCCTGCGACAATAGGCCGCGTAAATGCTCACCCAACGGCAACAATGCGGGCTCCACCAGACGCTCGTCGTACAAGCGGGCTATTGAAGCATCTGCCTTAGCCAACACCATCTCCAGCATGTCGATACGGGTGCAAAAAAACGGCCATTGCGCGCGCATCTGCTGCAAAAGTTCACCTTCACCGCGCTGGAGTGCGTTGTTCAACGCGGCCTCCCAGCCCAGCCACGCGGGCAGCATGAGGCGCGTTTGCGTCCAGGCAAAGATCCAGGGTATGGCCCGCAGGCTTTCCACACCACCTTCACGGCGTTTGGCCGGGCGACTGCCGAGCGGCAAGCGACCCAACTCCAACTCGGGTGTGGCTTGGCGGAAGTAGGCGACAAACTGCGGATGCTCGCGCACCACTGCGCGGTAGGCATTGACCCCGTCAGTGGCCAGTTTATCCATCAACTCGCGCCAGGCCGGTTCTGGTGTGGGCGGCGGCAATAGGGTGGCTTCCAATACGGCGGCCAAGTAGAGATTGAGGTTTTGCTCGGCAATATCCGGCAAGCCAAATTTGAAACGGATCATCTCGCCCTGCTCGGTGGTGCGAAAGCGCCCCACCACTGAACCTGGAGGCTGCGACAAAATCGCCGCATGCGCAGGGCCGCCACCGCGCCCCACCGTGCCGCCACGACCGTGGAACAGCAGCAATTCAACATTCTGTTCGCGACACACCTGCACCAGGGTTTCCTGGGCACGGTATTGCGCCCATGCAGCAGCGGTTGTACCGGCATCCTTGGCTGAATCGGAATAACCGATCATCACCTCCTGCGGCCCCTGCAGCCGCGTACGGTAGCCACGTAGCGCCAGTAGACGGCTGATAACGGGGCCGGCGTTATCCAGGTCTGCCAGGGTTTCAAACAAGGGCACCACGCGCATCGGCCGTTGCAAACCGGCTTCCTTGAGCAGCAGTTGCACCGCCAGCACATCCGAGGCGGCACCGGCCATGGAAATCACGTAAGAGCCCAGGGAAGCCGCCGGGGCACCCGCCACTTCACGGCAGGTCGCCAACACTTCGGCGGTTTCACCACTGGCTTTGAAATGCTCGGGCAGTAGCGGCCGGCGATTATCCAGCTCATTGAGCAGGAAGGTCAGGCGCGCCTCTTCATCCCACTCGGCATAACGACCGAGGCCCAGGTATTCGGTAATTTCAGTCATGGCGGCGGCATGGCGGCTGGAGTCCTGACGCACATCGAGGCGCACCAGAAACAGCCCGAAGGTGGCCGCGCGGCGCAGGCAATCCAACAAGGGACCATTGGCAATCACGCCCATGCCGCACTCATGCAGCGACTGGTAGCACAGTTGTAGGGGCTCAAACAGATCGTGGTTATCGTGCAATACGGCAGCCGGTGCCGGCACAGGCTCACTCAACGCGGCCTGCGCCCAGCTGCGTGTGGCGCGCAGGCGTTCGCGCAGCTGTTTAAGCAAGCTGCGATAAGGCTCGGCGCTCTCCCCCACCCGCGCCATCAGCGCCGAACTGGCTTGCTGCATCGACAGATCAGCCGCGAGGTGGTCGATATCACGCAAGTACAGATCCGCCGCCATCCAGCGCGACAACAACAGCACTTCACGGGTCACGCTGGCAGTGACGTTGGGGTTGCCGTCGCGGTCGCCGCCCATCCACGAGGCAAACCGGATGGGCGCCGCCTCAAGCGGCAAGTGAAAACCGGTGGCCTGGTGCAGCACCTGATCCGCCTTGCGCAGCACATTGGGTACCGCCTGCCAGAGCGAGTGCTCAATCACGGCAAAGCCCCACTTGGCTTCATCCACCGGACTGGGCCGGCTGCGGCGAATTTCCTCGGTGTGCCAGGCTTCGGCAATCAGCCGCTGCAGGCGCTGCGTGACCTTCTCGCGCTCGGCGGTGGACAGATCATTGTGGTCACCAGCGGCCAACTGCATAGCCATGGCGTCGTACTTTTGAATCAGGGTGCGCCGCGCCACTTCAGTGGGGTGCGCGGTCAGTACCAGTTCGATATCCAAGCGGCCGAACTGGCGCGCCAAGGCTTCGCCTTTATGGCCATTGGCGCTCAAACGGGCAAGCAGGTCAGCCAGCATATTGTCTTCAAACGGCTGCGCCTCACCGGGCGCACGACGGCGCACGCGATGGTATTGCTCGGCGATATTGGCCAGATTGAGAAATTGGTTGAAGGCACGAGCGACGGGAAGCAACTCAGCGTCATTGAGCTGATTGAGGGTTTCGCTGAGCTGCGCCGCACCCTCAGAGGAGCCACGGCGTGCGGCCTTGGCACCTTTGCGGATACGTTCGATTTTCTCGAGAAAGGCAGCGCCGTGCTGCACGCTGATGGTGTGGCCCAGTTGCTCACCGAGTTGGTGAACATCCTCACGTAAACGCGCGTCAATTTCTGCCATGGCTGATTCCCTCCGCTGATACTTGCTACAGAGTGCACAGCAGGCACCCTTCTTACAAGTGGGCGGGTAGCGCTAGCCAGACGGGATATACACAGCCGTATAGGCGCAGGCCCAGATCAACCTGCGCCGTTCGCGAACAGCGTAGAGCAGCCGTTGTTACTGCCCACTGTCACACCGCACAGCCTGCTTGCGTTGATCAACCAGCACCCCGCTCAGCCCCTTTTGCTCCAGATCAAACAGCACCAACACGCCATCAATGCACTGCGCGACTTGGCTGGCGGGCTTGAGCGAAATTTTGTAGTCCTCGCCGGGCACAGTTTTGAGCATGGTGAATTCTGAGAGCAACAGGGCGTCTTCTGGTTTGGCGATATGCAGGTAGCCATAAAACGCCAGCACACCCACCGTGGCGCAGACGGTACCAACGGCCGTAAGGATCAGGGGGATTGGGTTCAATTCACTCATAACAGGTTCTCAACAAGACAATTAGCGGGCAGACCTTCAAGGCGCGCAGCTTGCTACAAACGCGCGCCCCTGCAAAGGCGCAGATTGCCACATTCATTTACCACCGGCGCGCAGCTCTTCGCGCGCCTTGAAGGTGGCCTCGTAGAGCCGGTCCGCCAACCGTGAAAACGGCAGGCTTTGCACCCAGACGGTGCCCGTACCCTTGAGCGTGGCCAAGAGGATACCTTCACCGCCAAACAGCATGGTTTTCAGACCGCCAACCTACGACCCTGAACACGCCTGTAGGTTGCGGTTGAGCGCAGCGAAGCCCAACGAGCGTCAGAGGATATTGGCGTAGTCGGCCTCGATCCGATCAAGACTCAGGTGATTGAGGAAGTTGGAGAAGCACATCCAGGCCGACAGTGAGTTGAGGTCACTGAACTGTGGCGGCAGGTATTTGGGGGGGACGATCAAGCCTTCATCCACCAATTTGCGCAGGGTGCGCATATCTTCCAGGGTGGTTTTACCGCAGAACAGCAGCAGTATCTGTTCAAGCTTGCCTTTACGTACGGCCAACTGGATGTAGTTGTAAACCATGATAAAGCCCTTCAGGTAGGACAAGTCCTTGGTGAAGGGCAGGCCAACCGGGGTGGAGCCACGGAATACACGATTGGCGTTGCTGTAACTTTGCTCCGCGTCAAAACCCTGTTCGCGGTAAAAATCGAACACCTGAATAAAGTCTGCGCCCTCTTCAGCCATGTGAATGGCGCGGGTGCGGTTGGTCAGTTTGCGCAACCGGCTCGGATAGGAGGCGAAGGTGATGACCTCCATCAGAATCGCCAAGCCTTCCTGGGTGACGGTCGATGAGGGCGGACCTTTCGACAGGAAGGTGCAGATCGGCTGATTCAAGCCGTTAAGCGTGGTGGCCACATGCACCAATCCTTCGTGCACCTCCAGCGCCTTAACGTCACGATCGTTAAACATCACATCAGAGCGAATCTTGATGTAGTCGGCTCCGGCCGCTGCGTCAGCCAGAATACCGTCAGACTCAAACACCCGAATGGTGCTCTCTGCTTCGCCAAACACCTTGTTCAAGCGATGTTGCAACAGGCTGACCGCGTCTTTTGCCGTCAGGGTCTTGGCTTCATCCTTGAGGTCGCCGCGCTTGTCGATGTTGTTGAGAAAGTCAG
Source organism: Pseudomonas synxantha (assembly GCA_945874835.1). Classification (GTDB taxonomy): domain Bacteria; phylum Pseudomonadota; class Gammaproteobacteria; order Pseudomonadales; family Pseudomonadaceae; genus Aquipseudomonas; species Aquipseudomonas synxantha_B. The sequence continues at coordinate 5,368 of CAMCJM010000166.1, forward strand.
AAAACATCATGCCCAAATCCGCCAGCGTCGGATCGCCAGCATGAAAAGCATCGGAGGCTGCGCCGTAAAGCTCCTGGCTGATCAAGCCAAAATCTTCGGTGCCGCGCGCTTCAAGCATGCGCACCACCATGCGGTATTCGCGGCACATGCGCCGCATGATCTGCCCAACCGGGTTGAATTGGCCTAAATGACGGGTGATGTCGCGTTCGATGTTCTGGAACTCCAGCTTTTTGGCGGCGGCCTCGAACGCCAGCGGGCGATTGAGGTAGTAATCGCGGTCAACCTTGGGCTGCTGTTTACCCTTGTGTTTCAAAAATTCGCTGCGGACTGAGTCGTCCCACTTCACCGCATCCAGCACGCGAATTGGCGTTTGCGCCTCGACAATACGATCCGACAAGGCGCGAACGATGAGTTGATAATCGTCCAAACCGGCATGACTGTTCATCATTACTCTCCTGCGCGTTGATAACGGGCCACTTCGATAAAGACGTCGGAATTAGCCTGATCATCCAGGTAACTGAATACCTGCTCCAGCGGGCTGCTGATCAGCACCCCCTCACCTTCGGCGCTGGCGACTGTTTCACCCTGCAGCCCGCCTTGCTCCAACTCGCGCACAATACGGTCAATATCCAGGTTGTAGATCACCAGTTCATTGCCCGCCGTCAGCTCAAAACCAGCAATCGCGAAGTTGCCCCCCAGTCGCTTAGACATGCCTGCCGAGAGGTACCAACGGCGACCGTGATGGGCCACGGTAAAACCGTATTCTTCGAGACTTTCCAGGTTATCCGGGCTGTCAATGTAGGCGCGTGCCTTGTAGACGCTGGGGCCGGCGCGGGTGATCTGTAAATACAACTGCTCACCCCATTCGTTCTCGCGCGTCCATTCGCCAAGCAGGGGGATCGGGGCCGCCTCATTGGCCGGTATCGGGTCCCTGAAGGTGACCAGACAACCACCAAGAAACAATAAGGACACGGCAAGCAGCGCGCGCCAGATGATCATTTAACTCTCCTTGTGAGCGGATGGGCGTGTTACAGCCCCAATACCAAATGCATATAGCGTTTAAGCATGGCCAACATATCTTCACTGTCCAGATGCTCGACGCCATCGAGTAGACCTTGATACTCCATGCGCACAATAATGGCCGTCAAGAGCTTGGCATCCTGCTCCGCCTGCTGTGAACCGAGCACCTCAAAAAAGTGCGTCACGCCCTGCAATAAAATCTGCCGATGAGCACGTAACAGGCTGTGCAGCCTGGGATTGAGCAACGCTTCCTGTTGGAATGCCTGCTCGGCCAGCAGTTGATCCCGGCGGTTCAACAATTGCTGGCGCACATACTCCACGGCCAGCCGGGCGATTTCATTGGCCAGCCGCCGGCGTGACTCGGCACTGCCATCAAGCTGGCTAACCTGCTCACGCAGCAGGCCTTCGGTGCTGCTCCAGAAGTGTCCCATGTGCGCAGCGCTGCGCTCAACGAACTGAGCGAAGGTGTCGGTGATCAGGTCGTTGATGTCTTTGAAGTAATAGGTGGTGGCCGATAAGGGCACATCCGCCTCAGCCGCCACCGCGCGGTGACGCACAGCGCGCACACCATCGCGCACGATAATGCGCATGGCGGCATCCAGAATGGCCTGACGCCGCTGCTCACTGCCCTGGCGACTGGCCTTGCGCCCCTGATATTGCACGCTTTCAGCAACGGAATGGGCTACCAGGGTGGCGCTGTCTTGCATGGGTTTAGCAATCACGGCGGGGCATTCCTCTGTCAGTTCTATCGATAACGTTTCACTTAGCCAGCAAATCGTTCAAATAATCCATGCGTCACTCAGAAAAAGCCTGCGCACTAGGTTCTGTTGACGTAAGCCACCGGCTAGAATCTGGCTTTTGCCATGACCGACAGAAGCCAGTTAAGCGATACCGAGTGGGCTCATATACAAAGCCTGCTGAGT
>CAMCJM010000167.1 GCA_945874835.1 Pseudomonas synxantha
GCGTCGAGTTGGCTGCGCAGTTGGCTGAGTTCGCTTTGCTGCTCGGCGCTCGGGGCTTCGAGTTTCTCCAGCTTGCGCACTTGCGCGCGGAGCATAGCGGCGTCGATTTTGGCTTTTTTCAACGCGCCTTCATCGGCGGGTGCTTTAGCCGCAGTCGGGGCTGGTGCACTGTCGAAGCTGGCCAGCAGTTTTTCAGCGGCGTCGAGTTGGCTGCGCAGTTGGCTGAGTTCGCTTTGCTGCTCGGCGCTCGGGGCTTCGAGTTTTTCCAGCTTGCGCACTTGCGCGCGGAGCATAGCGGCGTCGATCTTGGCCTTTTTCAGCGCGCCGTCATCGACGGTCGGAGCAGTTAGAGCGGTCGGTGCGGGCGGATTAGCAGCAATGGCGCTGTCGAGTGCTTGCTGTGCCGCCGCTGCGGCGAGGCGCAATTCGTCGACCTGCGCCTGCAACTCCGCAGTGGCGTGAGCAGTCAGTTGTTTCTCAGCTTTTTTCAGCGCGACTTGCGCCATGCTGGCTTCGATTTTGAGTTTCTTCAGTTCATCACTTAACCCGGCCGGTTTGGCGGCTGCGTTCTCGCTGCTCTCTGGGCTGGCTGCCGCTTGCGCCTGAGCGGCTTTGGCTTGCGCGGTTTTGGCGGCGCGGGCTTGGCGTTCGGCTTCTTTCTGTTCATCAGCGCGGCGCAGGCGCTCCTGGCGTTGTTCAAAGCGCTGCTTGGAATGTTCGGCCTTGAGCTGCTTTTGTTCCAGGTCGCGAATTTCCGCCTTGGCGGCGCGGTAGTACTGCACCAACGGAATGCTCGACGGGCAGACATAGGCGCAGGCACCGCATTCGATGCAGTCGAACAGGTTGTGCGCCTTGAGTTGCTGGTGCTCCTGGCCCATGGCGAAGAAGTGCAACTGCTGCGGCAGCAGGCTGGCTGGGCAGGCTTCGGCGCATTCGCCGCAGCGAATGCAAGGCATGGTCGGTGGCGGTGGCGGCAGCTCGGCAGTGGTGGCTGCCAGCAGGCAGTTGGTGGTTTTAATCACCGGCGCGGCCATATCGGGCAGGGTAAAGCCCATCATCGGGCCACCCATGATCAGTCGGTTCAGCTTGCTGCGGTCGAGGCCGGCAAATTCCAGCAGTTCACCCACCGGGGTGCCGAGCAGCACCTCGACGTTCATTGGCCTAGCCAGGGCTTCGCCGGTGAGCGTGGTAATGCGCGAAATCAGCGGTTTGCCATGGATGATGGCGTCGTGGATGGCCACGCAGGTGCCAACGTTTTGGCAGAGCATGCCGATGTCTGCCGGCAGGCCGCCACTGGGGACTTCCACGCCAGTCAGAATCTGGATCAGCTGTTTCTCACCGCCAGAGGGATACTTGGTGGGGAAAACTTTCAACTGATAGCTGCGCTCGCTTAGCGCAAGGCGCACCGCGGCGATGGCTTCAGGTTTGTTGTCTTCGATGCCAATCAGCACCTGATCCGGCTGGATCAGGTGCACCAGAATGTCGATGCCGCTGATCAGCTCAGCGGCGCGCTCGCGCATCAACAGGTCGTCAGCGGTGATGTAAGGCTCGCACTCGGTGCCGTTGATGATCAGCGTGTGGATTTTTTGTGTCGGCCGCGCGTTGAGCTTCACCGCAGTCGGGAAGCCCGCACCGCCCAGGCCGCTGATGCCAGCCTGACGGATTCGCTCAATCAATTCGCCGTCATCAAGGTGGCGATAGTCAGGGCAGGGCTCAGGCGGGCACCACTGCTCAAGGCCGTCAGTGTCGATAACAATGGCCGGCGCGAGCATCCCGGAGACATGGGGGTAAGGCTGTGGGCCGATAAAGCTCACTGTGCCTGAGGTTGGCGCATGCAGCGGGGCGCTGACAAAACCATTGGCCGCGGCAATCTGTTGGCCCTTGAGTACGCGCTCACCAACGCTCACCAGCGGCTCGGCTTCCGCGCCGATGTGCTGGCCCAGCGGCAAAATCAGCTGTGCAGGCAAGGGCGCTGGCTGAATCGCCACGCGATTTGACAATTCCTTGCGTTCGGCCGGGTGAATGCCGCCGGGAATGTCCCAGATCAGCCCTTCGGTTTTGGGCAATGCTGTCATGCCGCGTGCTCCCGATCAGTAGCAATCAACTGGCCAGCCGGCAGGGGTTTCTCCCATTTCCAGCTCTGCAGGTTGCTGCCGACTTCGATCATGTCGATGCAGTCCACCGGGCAGGGTTCGACGCACAAATCGCAGCCGGTGCATTCACTGACGATCACGGTGTGCATCTGTTTGGCCGCGCCAACGATGGCGTCCACTGGGCAGGCCTGGATGCATTTGGTGCAGCCGATGCACTCGGCCTCGCGAATGTAGGCGACCATCTGCGGCTTTTCGCCTTCGACGGCGTCGAGCGGCTCAGGCTCGACATCCAGCAGATCCGCCAGCGCCTGAATTGTCGCTTCGCCGCCGGGTGGGCATTTGTTGATTTTGTCGTCGCCGGCAATCGCCTCGGCGTAAGGCTTGCAGCCCGGATAGCCGCACTGGCCGCACTGGGTTTGCGGCAGCAGGGCGTTTATCTGCTCAGCAATCGGGTTACCTTCGACTTTGAAGCGCACGGCGGCAAAACCGAGAATGGCCCCGGCCACCAGGCACAGAGCGAGTAAGGCGAGAACGGCAATTAGCACCAGACTCATAGCTTGATCAGTCCGGTAAAGCCCATAAACGCCAGGGACATCAGTCCGGCAGTAATCATGCCGATGGCTGCGCCCTGGAAGGATTTGGGTACGTCGGCAATGGCAATGCGTTCACGCATGGCCGCAAACAGTACCAACACCAGAGAAAAGCCAAGGCCAGCAGCAAAACCGTTAGCGGTGGCGGTGATAAAGGTGAATTCAGCCTTGTTGGCATTCAGCAGCGCCACGCCCAGCACGATGCAGTTGGTGGTGATCAATGGCAAAAAGATGCCCAGCACGCGGTAGAGCAGCGGGCTGGTTTTGTTCACCACCATTTCGGTGAACTGCACCACCACGGCAATCACCAGAATAAAGCTGATGGTGCGCAGGTATTCGATGTCCAGCGGCTTCAACACGTACTGCTGCACCAGGTAGCTGCACATGGCGGCCAGGGTCAGCACGAAGGTGGTGGCCAACGACAGGCCGATGGCCGTTTCGATTTTTTTCGAAACGCCCATAAAGGGGCACAAGCCAAGGAACTGGACCAACACGAAGTTGTTAACCAGGATGGCGCTGACCATGATCAAGGCGAGTTCGGTCATTGCGGGTTCCATTGATGGACGGGCAAAGGCCGCAGGAAAAGAGGTGGCTATTATCGGTAAGCCGATCCAGCCATACAAGCTGGATCAGCCATCCTGAGGTGTCGCGATAAGGCTAGCGCAGCCAAAGCTGGCCGACTGCGCTATCGGGTCGCAGGTTTATTTGACGCGCTGACCCGGTTTGGCACCGCTGTCCGGGCTGAGTAGGTAGATTTCCTCGCCACCGGGGCCGGCCGCCAACACCATGCCCTCACTCACGCCGAATTTCATTTTGCGCGCTGCCAGATTCGCCACGTACAGGGTCAGGCGGCCTTCCAGTTTGCTTGGGTCTGGGTAGGCGCTTTTGATGCCGCTGAACACGTTGCGCTTGGCGTCGCCGATATCCAAAGTCAGGCGCAGCAGCTTGTCGGCACCTTCCACGAATTCGCACTTCTCGATCAGCGCAATACGCAGGTCCACCGCAGCGAATGCATCGAAGGCGATTTCGGCGGCCAGTGGGTCTTTTGTCAGTTCGCCATTGCCTGCTGCAACAGGGGCGGTGTCGCTGGCAGCGAGGTCTTCTTTGGAGGCTTCGATCATGGCGTCGATTTTCGCAGGCTCGATACGGGTCAGCAGGGCGTTGAACGGGTTCAATGGGTGATTGGCCAGCAGCGTTTGGTGGTCATCCCAGGTCAACGGCGCGACATTGAGGAACGCCTCGGCATCGCTGGCCAGTTTCGGCAGCACCGGCTTCAAGAAAATCACCAACTGACGGAACAGGTTGATGCCCAGCGCGCAGATGGCCTGCACTTCGTCTTGCTTGCCTTCAACCTTGTTCAGCGACCAAGGCGCTTTATCGGCGATCCAGGCGTTGGCACGGTCGGCCAGGGCCATGATTTCGCGCATGGCGCGGGCAAAGTCGCGCGCTTCATAAGCTTCAGCAATGCTCGGGGCAGCGGCTTGGAAGGCGTCGGTCAGTTCGGGCACGGCATTTCCGGCCACCAGCAGGCCATTATTGCCCTTGTGGATAAACCCGGCGCAGCGGCTGGCGATGTTGACCACCTTGCCGACCAGATCCGAGTTGACCTTCTGCACGAAGTCTTCCAGGTTCAGATCGAGGTCATCGACGCCACGGCCGAGCTTGGCGGCGTAGTAGTAGCGCAGGTACTCGGGGTTTAGATGATCGAGGTAAGTGCGCGCCTTGATAAAGGTGCCGCGCGACTTGGACATCTTCTGCCCGTTGACGGTCAGGTAACCGTGAACGGCCACAGCAGTCGGTTTGCGGTAGCCCGCGCCTTCGAGCATGGCGGGCCAGAACAGGGTGTGGAAGTTGACGATGTCTTTGCCGATAAAGTGGTACAGCTCGGCGGTGGAGTCTTTGCCCCAGAACGCATCAAAATCCAGCTCTGGGCGCTTGGCGCAGAGGTTCTTGAAACTGGCCATGTAGCCGATCGGCGCATCCAGCCAGACGTAGAAGTACTTGCCCGGCTCGTCGGGGATTTCAAAGCCAAAGTACGGCGCGTCGCGGCTGATGTCCCATTCCTGCAGGCCGGAATCCAGCCATTCGGCGATCTTGTTGGCCACGGCATCTTGCAGAGCGCCGCTACGGGTCCATTGCTTGAGCATGGCCTCGAAGTCCGGCAGCTTGAAGAAGAAGTGCTTGGAGTCGCGCAGTTCCGGCACCGCGCCAGAGATGGCTGAGCGTGGGTTCTTCAGCTCGGTCGGCTCGTAGGTGGCACCGCATTTTTCGCAGTTGTCGCCGTATTGATCTTCGGCCGCACACTTGGGGCAGGTACCTTTGATAAAGCGGTCGGCGAGGAACATGCCCTTTTCAGGGTCGAAGTACTGGGTCACCGAACGGGTGGCGATATGGCCTTTGTCGCGCAGAGCGAGGTAAATCGAAGACGCCAGCTCGCGGTTTTCGTCCGAGTGAGTTGAGTGGTAGTTGTCGAAGTCCACGCTAAAGTCGGCAAAGTCCGCGGTGTGTTCGGCCTGCACGTTGGCGATCAGCTGTTCTGGCGTGATGCCTTCTTTCTCGGCGCGCAACATGATGGCTGAGCCATGCGCATCGTCGGCGCAGACGTAGATGGCCTGGTTGCCCCGCAGCTTCTGGAAACGCACCCACATGTCGGTCTGGATGTACTCGAGCATGTGGCCAAGGTGGATGGAACCGTTGGCGTAGGGCAGGGCGCTGGTAACGAGAATGTTGCGGGCTTGGCTCATGGGGATCGGCTGCACTGGTAACTCAGGGAAGCCGGTAACTATAAAGCAGCCGCAAGCCGCAAGCCATAAGCCACCGGTAAAAGCAGGGGACGCTTGCTGTGTGAAGCCTGCGGCTTGCCGCTGCTGGTATGATGCCCGCCTGATTTACTCAGTCTTTCGGAGCCTTGCATGAGTGTCGTTACCCGAGCAGCAGTCGAAGCCGCGTTGTCCCAATACATCGATCCGCACCTGAACCAGGACCCTGTCAGTGCCGGTTGTCTGCGTGAGGTCGATATTCAGGGTGGCCAGGTCAAGGTGCGTTTGCAGTTGGGCTACGCGGCGGGGCTGTTCAAGAGCTGCTGGGCGCAAATGCTGCAAATGGCTCTGGAAAACCTCGAAGGCGTTGGGCGCGCTCAGGTGCAGGTCGATTGCGTGATCGAGGCGCACAAAGCGCAGGATCAGGTGCCGGCGCTGAGCAATGTGAAAAATGTGATCGCCGTGGCCTCCGGCAAGGGCGGTGTGGGTAAATCCACCACTGCAGCCAACCTGGCGCTGGCGCTGGCGCGGGAGGGGGCTAAGGTCGGCATTCTTGATGCGGATATTTATGGCCCGAGCCAGGGCATCATGTTCGGCATCGCGGAAGGCACGCGCCCGCAGGTGAAGGATCAGAAGTGGTTTGTGCCGCTCAAGGCCCACGGCGTGGAAGTGATGTCCATGGCCTTTCTCACTGACGAGAACACCCCGGTGGTGTGGCGCGGGCCGATGGTTTCCGGCGCGCTACTGCAATTGATTACTCAAACCGCCTGGGATGATCTGGATTATCTGGTGGTCGACATGCCGCCAGGCACCGGCGATATCCAACTGACTCTGGCGCAGAATGTGCCGGTGGCTGGTGCGGTGATTGTTACCACACCGCAGGATCTCGCGCTGCTCGACGCCAAGAAGGGCGTGGAGATGTTCCGTAAGGTCAATATCCCGGTACTGGGCGTGGTGGAAAACATGGCCGTGCACATCTGCTCGAATTGCGGCCATGCCGAGCACCTGTTTGGTGAAGGTGGAGGCGAGAAGCTGGCCGAGCAGTTTGGCGTCGATCTGCTGGCCTCCTTGCCGATGTCGATGGCGATTCGCATGCAGTCCGATGGCGGCAAACCGACTGCTATTGCTGATCCGGAAAGCCAGATCGCCATGATCTACCAGGAGATTGCTCGTGGTGTGGGTGCTCGCATCGCTCAGGGTACTGCGCAGCAAGCAATGCCGAGTATTGAGATCAGCGAAGACTGATGCGTTTTCGCGGCGGCCGCCTCTGGGTGGTCGCCAGACGTGCGGTTGGCCTTAAATAGCGCCCATAAAAAAGCCCCGCACTAGGCGCAATGCTGTTCACTTAAGCGGAGCAGCTTTGCGGTCAACTGGGTAGCGGGTCTTGGACATCTTCACCGTCCTGGGTGTCGATGGCCTGGGCCGCTTTTTTATGAATAGCAGGCCCATACTGCCGCGTAAATCCGCCAACCGTCGGGGCGTATTTCCGGGTGACAACGCGTCTGCCATGACTACCAGTTGAGCAGCAATGAACTGGCAGGCGAACTTGAAGCTGATCTCGCTAGGGGCCCGTTGGTGGGCCACCGCAGCCTGACTGGCCTCTCGACGCACCACGTTGTAGCCAAGTAACCCCCCCATAACTCCTGATACACAAGGTCTACCGTCTTGCTGCGAAGCGTCAGCGTATTGTCTTGCATTGAGCTTTTGATATCCCTGAATCCCAGTTCGATTTCCCAGCGTTCGTGATACAACGTGGCGACCTGCTGGGCGCTAAATTGCTTCCTGATTAGCAACGATCATCAGCTGGTATGTCATGGCCCTTGA
>CAMCJM010000168.1 GCA_945874835.1 Pseudomonas synxantha
GAGCCCCGGAAACGGGCCAAATGCGCGGAAAAATCCGTGCGATGCACAGGGGTTGCCTCGAATTGACTGATTAACGAGCCTTGGCTTTTTGAAAAATCGGTTACGCAGCGCTCTGGGCTAGAAAACATGATTTGTTCAGCGTTTCCTTAGGGGCTGGGCAAACGCTGCAATACCCGCTGTCTGGTGAAAAATGGTTGGCGCAGCGAGGTTTTTTACTCGCTAAAGCTGAACAAACCCGGCAAGCTCAGGGCTCTGTTGTCGCAAGCCTTCTGTCAGACCTCAGAACCTGCTTACGATCTCGCGAGCTAGAGTCCTGCAAGGCGCTACCTTAGTAACAGCCTCCGGCTGGGCAAAACAGGCGAGGAAACGGAGTGTACTTTTGTACATGAGCACCCCGAGCCTGTTTTTAACGCCGCAGGGCCGACGCACAGCAGATCGTAAACAGGTTCTTAAACGCCAAAACGCTCGGAGATAGTTATGCCCCCTATGGATACTGAGCAACAACTGGCGGCCCGTCTGGCCATCATGCAACACCCAGATGCGCAGGACTGCACCGTGTACCGCGCCGATGAGCAAGACCCGGAAGCGGAGGAAGTGGATCTGGGTGATGCCAAGGTGCTGTTCTGCGGCCCCTTCGAAGCACCGGCGGATTGGGACGCGGTGGAGCGCGAAGATTATTTCGGCGATAGCGCGCCCGAACTGTTCGTCAATGCGCGCATTGAGAGCGAAGCCAAGCCAGGTAGCGACGATCATTTCACCGTCGACATCGGTGATTACGTAGCGGCTCAGCTTGGCGAGGGTGAAGTTGTGATGTTCTACGTGCACGACTACCTGGAAGACGACACCGGCTGCACCTTCGTGCTGCTGCGTGACGAGGAAGTGCTGGAATAAGCCAACCCAGTCCAGCGCGGCTGTAGGTTGGCGTTGAACACCGCGAAGCCCAACGGGTCGTGACAGGCCTTGTTGGGCTTCGTCGCTTCGCTCCTCAACCCAACCTACGTGCTGGAATAAACCAGTTCATCGCGGCTATGCGCCGGTAGGTTGGTGTTGAGCGCAGCGAAGCCCAACGGGTTGTGACAGGTCTTGTTGGGTTTCGTCGCTTTGCTCCTCAATCGCATCTACCACTGACCGTCGATCAACCCATCTGCGTTGTAGTACCGGGCTATTACCCGCGACCGCTAAATCGGCAGCAGACTGTGGCCTTCTCAGTTCATTCAAGGAGCAGGCACATGGCGGCGAAGAAGATTCTCATGCTGGTCGGCGACTACGTCGAAGACTACGAAGTGATGGTGCCGTTTCAGGCATTGCTGATGGTGGGGCATCAGGTGCACGCCGTGTGCCCGGACAAAACCGCCGGGCAGACTGTGCGTACCGCCATCCATGATTTTGAAGGCGAGCAAACCTACAGCGAAAAGCCGGGGCATAACTTTGCCTTGAATTTCGATTTTGCTCAGGTAAAGGCCGACGATTACGACGCGCTGCTCATTCCCGGTGGCCGCGCCCCTGAATACCTGCGCTTGAATGCGCAGGTGTTGGCGCTGGTGCAGGCCTTTGATCAGGCCGGTAAACCGATTGCCGCGGTCTGTCATGGCGCGCAATTGCTCGCGGCGGCCGGCGTGCTGAAGGGGCGTGAGTGCAGCGCTTATCCTGCCTGCGGCCCGGAAGTGATGCTGGCCGGTGGGCGCTATATCGACATCGCCGTGGATCAGGCGCATGTTCAAGGTAATCTGGTTACGGCCCCAGCCTGGCCGGCGCATCCCAACTGGCTGGCGGCGTTTCTCAGCCTGCTGGGTACGCAGATTACGCTGTAAACCGTTGGGCTACGTATGCATGAGGGCCTGCTTGCAGGCCCCTGTCATCGAGGAGCTGCCATGTGCGAGCTGTATGTCAAAGCCGATCCGATTCTGTATGAGTCCCGTGCCCGCTCGCTGCGGATTCGCGGCGTGGTCACCACCCTGCGTCTGGAAAATCAGTTTTGGGACATCCTGCGCGAGATTGCCGAAGTCGATGGCATGACCACTAGTCAGCTGATCACCAAGCTGTATGACGAGGTCATGGACTATCGCGGTGAGGTGGTCAATTTCGCGTCGTTTTTGCGGGTCAGTTGCACCCGCTACCTGAGTCAGCGGCCGTCGGTTGCGCAAAGCCCGGCGCGCCTGATCTGGATCAGTGTCGCGCCCGAGTGACGCGGCTCTAATAGTGCGGTCAATCTGTTCGCTGCGTCGGTTTGCCTCAGGTGGCCTGCACGGTGGCGGATCCGGCTATTATTGCGCCCTCTTTGCCCGGGTATTTCCTGTGTTGCCTAAACACTCCCATCGCTTCAGTAACTGGCTTGGCCTTGCGGCCATGTGCCTGTTGCTGCTCGGGCCCTTGTTGGGGCAGGGGCTGGCGTTGGGGCAGGCGTCCACGGACTGGCAGTGGCTCGACGAGCTGGCGTGCGGCGACCATAAAGCATCCGACCTGCCGCAGGCGCATACCGATGAGTGGGCCAAGTGCGGCTATTGCACACTCCTGTTGTCATCGCCCGCGTTGTTCAACACCTCGCCATTTGCGCCACCGCGCGTGGTGGCAGCCCCCGCCGTTTCTGCCTTCGCTGATCCCGCCTTGCCGCCGGGCGGTGTTTTCCCCGGTGCGCAATCGCGCGCACCGCCTCGTCAGGCCTGACACACGTTTTTCAGCGTGTTTTTCGCGTTGCTTTTTGATTCAGCGTCGCCGCGCCTCTGCAAGGTGCGGGCGCTGCTGTGAATGCATTGCCTGACAGGATTTTTACCTATGTCTGCACCTCGTTACGCCCGTTCTGTTGCCCTTATCAGTTTGATGAGCCCGCTGGCCCTGGCGGTTGCCGCTGAAGTCAGCCCGAAAGCGCAGGCCGAATACCTGCAATTGCCCGACACCCTTGTGCAAGGCCAGTCTCCGGTTGACGCCACCGAGCAGCCCAGCGCCGAGCGCATCAGCAGCCTGATTCCGGCAACCTCTGATACCGCTTCGCTGCTGCGTTATGTGCCGGGCGTGAGCCTTAACGGCGCGGGTGGTTTTTCCAGTCTGCCGGCCATTCGCGGCCTGAGTAATGACCGTTTGCGCATCAAGGTCGATGGCATGGACCTGATCGCTTCTTGCCCCAACCACATGAACCCGGCTCTGTCCTACGTGGCCCCCAGCAACCTGGGCACGTTGCAGGTGTTGGCCGGTATTACGCCCGTCAGCCTGGGCGGTGACAGCATTGGCGGCACCATCGTGGCGCAAAGCCGGGAGCCGGTTTTCGCTGCGGCCGGAGCCGAGAGCCTTAATCAAGGCGAGGTGGGTGGTTTCTGGCGCAGCAATAACGACGCACGCGGCGGCAATGCCTCGGTAATGCATGCCAGCGAGGTGTTCCACATCCGGTACAGCGGCAGTTACAGCAAGGCCAACAACTACATGGCCGGGGCTGACTTTAAAGACAGCACCTCCACGGGGCGGGCGGGAGAGGGCGCGACGCTGGATGAAGTGGCGTCCACCGCCTTTGAGCGCCGTGACCATGAGTTGGGTATGGCCTACAAGCTGGGTGAGGACGTGCTGGAGTTGACCCTAGGCTATCAGCAGGTGCCGCAAGAGCTGTTCCCCAATCAGCGCATGGACATGACCGCCAACAGCCAGCAGCGCATCAACCTGCGCCACACCGCGCAGTTCGAGTGGGGCCGCCTGGAAACGCAGCTGTATCACGAAAGGGTCGAGCACAAGATGGACTTCGGTCCGGACAAGCGCTTCTGGTATGGCAGTGCTTCCGGGGCGGGCAGTGCCTGCAGCCCGATCAGCGCCACCTGTGCCGCCGGTATGCCGATGGAAAGTGAGGGCAAGACTCTGGGCCTTAACCTTAAGGCCACGGTTGAGTTGACCGAGCATGATCTGCTACGCATCGGTAGCGAATACCAACGCTATCGCTTGAATGACTACTGGCCGGCATCCGGTGGCGGCATGTGGCCCGGCACTTTTGAGAACATCAACGACGGTGAACGCGACCGCATCGGCGTGTTTGGCGAATGGGAGCGGCAGATCAACCCCGCCTGGCTGACCTTGCTCGGTCTGCGCTATGAGCACGTCGCCACCGATGCCGGCGAGGTGAAAGGCTACGCCGATACCAACGGCATGGGCATGATGCTGAACAATCAGCGCCGCGATTCGGCCGCCTTCAATGCCAGTGATCGCAGTCAGCGTGACCACAACATCGACCTGACCACTCTGGCCCGTTACAACCATGACGCCCATCTCGACCTTGAGTTCGGTGTGGCGCGTAAGGTGCGTTCGCCCAATCTGTATGAGCGTTACACCTGGTCCACCTGGGCCATGGCTGCGACCATGAACAACTTTGTCGGCGACGGTAATGGTTATGTCGGCGATGTCGACCTCAAGCCGGAAGCCGCGCACATCGCTTCGGTCACACTGGACTGGCACAGCGAAGATCGCCGTCATGAGCTTAAGGTCACGCCGTTCTACACCTACATCAACGACTTCATTGGCGCGCAGGCCCTGCCGGGCCAAACGGTCGTTGCTGACCAGTTCAACGTGCTGCAGTACAGCAACCAGTCCGCGCGCATTTATGGTGTCGATGTGGCCGGGCGTATGCCGCTGCTGCGCAATGACTGGGGGCTGTGGGGCGTGCAGGCGGTGGTGAATTACAGCAACGGCAAAAACCGTGACACGGGCGATGCGCTCTACAACATCATGCCGCTCAACACCACGCTGTCCCTGACGCAACAGCAGGGCGGCTGGAGCAACAGCCTGGAAATGGTCAGTGTGCAGGCCAAGAACGATGGCTCGGCGGTGCGTAATGAAATCCAGACGGCGTGCTACAGCCTCTTTAACCTGCGTTTGAGCCACAGCTGGGACAACCTGCGCGTGGATGTGGGCGTGGAGAACCTGGCTGACAAGTTCTATTACCTGCCATCCGGCGGCGCTTACACCGCGCAGGGACGAACCATGTCGATGAATGGCATTCCTTGGGGCGCGGCGGTGCCGGGCATGGGCCGCTCGTTCTACACCGGCTTTAGCCTGCGTTTCTAACGTGCGAGGGTGCAGCGCCCGCGGGTGCAGCGCCCTGCCGGTTCAGGTATGGGCGCGGGCCGGTGCACGGCTGGCCCACTGCACGGTGAGGATGCTGCCCAACACCGCCACCATGCCCAGCAGTGCGATCCCAGTCAGGCGCTGATCGAGTAACAACCAACCCAGCAACACCGCCACCAACGGGCTGAGTAAGCCCAGCGACGACACCGCCACCGGTGCCAGGCGGGCAATGCCGCGAAACCACAGCCCATACGCCAGCAACGCGCCGAACACGGACAGGTAGGCATAGCCCAACCAGTGCTGTGGGCTGAGCGTGGGCAGGGGTGGGTCTATCCAGTAGGCCAACGGCAGCAGCAACAGGCCGCCCAGCAACAATTGCCAGCCGGTAAACGCCAGCAGAGGCGGCGACAATTGCCAGCGTCGCGTCAGGTAGGTGCCACTGGCCATGCAGGCGGTGCCGACAAAGGCGGCGACAATGCCGATCAAGTCCCAGCGGGCACCCGGTGCCAACAGCAGCGCGGCCATCCCGGCAATGCCCACCACGCTGGCCACTACAGCGGCGCTGGCCGGCCTTTGATGATCCAGCGATCACACCAGCCCCATCATCAGCAGCGGTTGAATCGCCCCGACCACCGCCGCCAGGCCGCCCGGCAAGCGGTAAGCCGCGACAAACAACAACGCCTGAAAGAAGCCAATGTTCAATGCCGCCAGTACCAGCAGGCGCGGCCAGTCTCGGCGTGCTGGCCAGTAACGGCTGTACAGCACCAACAGCAAGCCCGCCGGCAACGCACGCAGCAGCGCCGCCGTAAAGGGACGATCCGGCGGCAGCAGTTCGGTGGTGACGATGTAGGTCGACCCCCAAATAGCCGGGGCCAACGCGGTCATCAACACATTCAACCACGTGCTGTTCATGGCGACGCACTCCATGCAGTTGTCTTGCATTCAAGATAAAATGCGAGGCTAATAGCAACTTGTCTTGGGTTCAAGATAAATTTCCAGGGGTAAGCCAATGGCAGTCCAGCGACAGATGGATGCGGTCGATGCAATTCTTCAGCAGTGGCACCGCGAGCGGCCGGACCTGGATGTCAGCCCTATGGGGGTGATTGGCCGGCTGGGCCGCTGCGCCGCCTTGCTGCGCCGCGAGTTGGATGCGGTATTCAGCACCTTTGGGTTGAGCGCTTGGCAGTTCGATGTGCTGGCCACCTTGCGCCGTGCGGGTGAACCCCATTGTTTGGCCCCGACTGCACTGTATTCGGCGCTGATGATCACCTCCGGCACCATGACCCGGCAGCTGCAGCAACTGGAAGCCGCCGGCTGGGTTAGCCGTGTGGCCAACCCCCATGATGCCCGGAGCATGCTGGTGCAATTGACGCCGGACGGTCTGGCGTTGATCGACCGTGCAGTGACTGCGCATGTCGACAACCTGGCACGTCTGGTGGCTCCGCTGGCCCCGGCGCAATACGCGGAACTGGAAGCGCAGTTGGCCGCGTTGCTGGCGCTGCTGGAACCGCCGGTTGCCTGAATGTCCAATATGTCCGCGCCTGAGCAGGCGACGCAAAGTGAGGTGAGTGATGAGTCACGAGTTGGTAATCGAAGACCTGCAGGTGGGTGGCGGCAAAGCGGTGGTCAAGGGGGCGTTGATCACCACCCAGTATCAGGGGTGGTTGGAGGACGGCACGCTGTTCGACTCCTCGCATGCGCGCGGTAAGCCGTTCCAATGCGTGATCGGCACCGGGCGGGTGATCAAGGGTTGGGATCAGGGCCTGATGGGTATGAAAGTCGGCGGTAAGCGCAAACTCTTCGTGCCCTCGCATCTGGGCTACGGCGAACGCCAGTTTGGCGCGCACATCACGCCGCATTCCAACCTGATCTTCGAGATTGAACTGCTGGAAGTGCTGACGCGCGACGATTGACGTGTTGCCTGAGTATTCAATGATGCCAGGCGCAGATCGAATGAAGGGCATCACTGCGCTTAACCCAAACAAAAAACCCGGCACAGGGCCTAATGCCAGTCAGTTAAGCTGACTGGCATTTTTATTTCTGATCGGATACTTCGAAGATTTAAGCCTGATAGCCCGAGGGTAAACGCGCTCCTCCCGTCGATGCGGCAGGACGTAATGCGGGGCCGAGGCATGCAGCTCGGCCAGG
>CAMCJM010000169.1 GCA_945874835.1 Pseudomonas synxantha
ATGGCCGGCTCAGAAAACACCGTGCTGGTGGGTTGCGCGGCATTGCCACTCAGGCGCAGGCCGGCGGTGACGTCGTTAACTTTACGCACCGCTTCAATATCGAGGAACGGTTGATCAATCGGTCCGGCAAACAGCAACCGCGCACGGCGCACTGTGAGGCGTTGGCCATAGGCACGAAAATTCCCCTTGTTCAGGCTCAACTCGCCACGGGTGTCCAGGTCGTTGCCAATGTGCACGCGCCCGAGCAAGTCAGCAGTCAGGCCGAATCCTTTGAAACTCAAGCGCTGCTGGCCGACGTCAACGTCGATATCCATGGCAATGGCTGTGCTGGCGGAAGAACCGTCGGCGCTACCCAACACAAGGGCATCGCGGGACAACTGCACGGTCGAGGGCGGCAATTCGCGCACCTCAATCTGCCCGCTGGGTATCAGCAATTTACCGGCTAGCGAGAGCTGGTCATCACGCAAACGCAGGCGCAAATCCGGTTCAACAAGCAACGCGGCGTAAGGTTCTACCGTCACCGGCAATTGTGTGCCGGTGACGTGCAACTCCATGGCCAAACCTGTATCCCAGCTCATTTGGCCAGCCAATGTGCCCTGCCCGCTTTCACCGCTACGCCAATCGCCATTGAGCTGCAGCTGATCACCATCGATCTGCGCACGCATCTGCAGGGCTTCGATGCTCATGGGCAGTTCAGCGCCGCTCACCTCGCCATTATCCACGCGCAGGTTGCCGTTGATTTGTGGCGATAACAGCGAGCCTGAAAGCGTGCCGCTGCCGTTTATCTGCCCCGCGAGACGTTCAACCATGGGCACAAACGGACGCAGCAACGCCAGATTCAGGCCATCAAGGCGGAAGCTGCCGGACAACGGTTTGTTCGCTGGACGTGGGTCTAGCTGGGCTTGCAACGCCAATGCCCCAATGGCTGGGCCGCGTAGCTCAAGTTGATTGTCGATGCGCTGCGGGCGTAACTGCGAGCTCAGGCGCAAACTGTCGTAGGCAAAATCCAGCCACTGTTCTTGCTCACGGATGCGCCAGACGCCGCGGCCAGCATCCAGCTCCAGAGTGCCGACCGGGCCGCTCGGGGTGATGTTCAGTTGCAAGCGACCATTGAGTTCGCCCTGCCAACTGAAATCCGCTGGCCACAACGCGGCCAGGCTGCTCATGGGCAACTGGCGCAGTTGGTAGTCCAACTTGGGGGTGGGCAACAGTTGCTGCTCTGTTGCGCAGAGGCTGGCGGCGGCAGACTGCCAGCAATGCGCGCCCAGGCTCAGCTGACCGTTAGCCAGGCGTTGCACCCGCGCCGGTTGCTGTAACTGCCAGCGCTGCCCGCTGCTGGTTAACTCGCCACGGCTGAGGCTGCCGCGCCAGTTGCCTTTGTCCAATTGCCCAGCCAAGTCCAGTTCACTGTGCAGCAGCGGCCCTTGCAGGCGCAGCGCCAGACGTTGCTGATGCACATCACCTGAGGCGTCCACATTCAGGCTGCCGAGATCCTGTTGATTCAGCTCAAGACCTTGCGCCTGCACACTGAGTTGAGCCTGTTGCTGGGCATTGAGCGTCGCGTTCAGATCGAGTTGTCGCACATGCTGGTCGGCATAGCTCAGGCGCTGGCCTTGCAGTTGCAACTGCCCTTGTGGCGTTTGCAGGGTGCCCGCCAATCTCAGCGCCCCGCTCAGTTGCCCTTGCAGGCCCGGCCACAACTGCGCCAAACGCGGCATGTTTAGCTGCAATTGGCCGCTGAGTTGCTGTTGCAAGGCCGCCTGGCCACTGAGGCGGTTATCCCCCAAGCGCACGTCCAAGGCGCTCAGCTCGCCTTGATCGAGACCACCGGAAAATTGCGCCAGCAACTTGGCTGGCTGGCCGCGCAACCGCCCGTTTAGGTCGACATCTGCACTGAGCTTGAACTGCCCATCGTCCAGGCTACCGGCACTGTTGAACGGCCCCGCCAGCGCGCCCGGCAACTCGGCCAGCCAGTACGCCGGGCTTAATTGGCTCAGTTGCAGGCGCACATCCCAGCGCAATGGCCCGGCAAACCCGAGGGAAGCTTGGCCTTCCGCCTTGCCCTGCCCCGCGTGCAGGCGCAGCTCGGGCAAATAGAGATTATTGAAGTCACCACTCAGAGGGCTTTGCAGGCTAAACGCCCCTGCCGGGCCATCCAGCTCAGCGGCAAAATGGCCCAGGTAATGGCCATCCTGATAAGCCAGCTCGCCATTCAGGCTCCGCAGCTCCACCGGAGGTGCCTCAGCCAGGGGATACAAGCGCTGCCAGGGAAACTGCTGCCAAGCAAATCGAGTGTCGAGGCTCAGTCCTTGCTGCCAGTTGACCTCACCACTGAGGTGCACCTGCTGCTCGGCATCAGCGTCGAGATTAAGGTGCTTGATCTGCGCGCCCTCGGCATTCAGCAAGGCGCTCAGCGTTAAGGCCATAGGGGCATCGGCGGCAGGCAGCGATGCCGCACCGTCGAGTTGATAACCAGCGGCCAAATCACCCTGCGCAGTGATCACCACCTGCTCAAGTGTCAGGCTGTCTGGCAGTTCAGCGCTGGCTTTAAAAGACGCCACCTTGACCTGTAATTCGGCTGGCAGATGCGCGGCCAAAGGCTGCAACCAGCCGTTCAGTTCCGCGTTTAAGTAACCCTGACTGTTGCCGTTCAGTAGCAAGCGCTCGCCTAGCGCACCCGTAAGTTGCAGCGTTAAAGGCCAGGCCTGTTTATCCGGTGCCGGTAACTGCACGTGGGCGTTAAGGTTTACCGGCCAGTCGCCTTGCGTTTGCAGTTGGCCACTGAGTGCCAGGTGCAGATCGTCACGCTTGAGGCTAAGGCGGTCGATTTGTACGCCCTGTGCATCCCAACGCGCCGCCAGTTGCAGCGTCTGTATTTGCTCTACGCCGTTAAGTTGCAGGCGCTCGATCTGCACATCGTCCAGGTGCAGGGTCAGTGGCAGGCGCAGCGCGGGAAGTACGAGAGGCTCGCTGCTCGGGCTTTGTGCTTCTGGGTAAAACACCTGCACCGGCCCGCTGTGCAGCTGTTCAATGCACAGCGTCATGCGCAGCAGGCAACTGGGCGATGCACGCAAACGGGGGGTGAGCACCTGCACGCGGGTATCGCCTTGTTGCCAGCTCAGTTGCGCCGCCTGCCAGCTCCCCGCCACGCGCCCCTGAAAACCTTCCACCTGCAAACCCGGCACCTGCGCCAGCAACCAACGGCTGCCCGCCTGCGTGCCCACCAGCGCAACGAGGCTCACGAGCAAAACCAGCAGCAGCCCGGCAAGCCCAACGAGACTGAGGCGTAGAGGGCGCTTCACAGCTCCGGCCCCATGGAAAAGTGCAGGCGCACGCCGCCCTGATCATCCAGCGGATGGGCCAGATCGAGGCGCAATGGCCCCAGCGGTGAGACCCAACGCACCCCTATGCCAACCGCGCTTTTGAGTGATGGCAGCGCGAGCGAATCGAAGGTATTGCCCTGATCAAAAAAGCTCGCCAAGCGCCAGCGCTCGGTCAGGCTGAATTGATATTCAGCACTGGTGGTAAACAGGTAGCGCCCGCCGATTTTGTCCCCCGCGCGGTTCTGCGGTGACAGGCTTTGATAGTCATAGCCACGCACGCTTTGATCGCCACCGGCAAAAAAGCGTAGCGAGGGCGGCACCTTGGCAAAACCGTCTGATTCCGTGCCGCCCACCTGCACCCGACCGAGTACGCGGTGGCGCTGAAACAGGGTAGTCAGGCCTTTGAGCTGAATATTGCCGTGCAACACGTTGGCATCCGACAACAGCCCTTTGGCGGCACCGGACAAATCAAACTGCAAGCGATAGCCCTGGTTGGGGTCCACTTGGTTATCGCTGCGCAGCAACGAATAACTGATGCCGGGCATCAATAAGGTGCTGATCCCAGCCTCGTCGCCTAGGTCATATTCCTCATGCTGTGCCTTCAGCGACAGCACGCGCTGCCAACCACTGTCGAGCTGGCTGTGCCATTCCGGGCCGAAGGTCAGCAAGCGGCTGCGGCTGTCGGTGTTGGCCAGGTCTTCGGCCTGATAACCGCCGGCTACGCGCAATTTGTCGGTCAGTGGCGGGTCGAGCGGCACGTCATACCACAGGCCGACGTTTTGCCGTGGGGCGGACAGCTCAAGCTCCGCGCCGTAGCTGTGCCCTTGCGGGTTGGCCCAGTGACGCGTCCAGTTGGCGCGCCCGCGCGGCCCCACGTCAGTGGAAAAGCCCAGCCCCAAGCCCATGCTGCGCGGCTTGCGCACTTGCAGGGCAACCTGCACCGGAATCTGCTCGCCCTGCGCCATCGCTGGGTTGGCGTCCACCTGCACCGATTCAAAATAACCACTGGAGCGCAGCGCCTGATAAAGCTCGGCAATCAGCGCCGAGTCATACGGGGTTGGTGCGGTAAACGGCACCATGCGCTGCAACAGTTGATCATCGAACGGCGCGTCACCGTTAAAATTCACCGCGCCCATTTGATAGCGCGGGCCGCTGTTGTAGATCAGTTCGATGTCAGCGATACCCGCATCAGGATCAATCAGTAAGCGTTGCTGCGTGAAGCGCCCGGCAAAAAAACCATAACGCGACGCCTGATTATGAATGTCACGTTTGGCGGCATCGTAATGCCCGTGATTGAGTTGAGCGCCTGGCCGCAGGGGCGAATTGGCGGGCTGGCGAAAAGCGCGCAACTCACTGGCTGGCCCCTCGACGCGGACCTGCACCTCACGCAAACGCACGGGTTCACCGGCTACAACCACTAGGGTTAAGCGCGGCTTTTCGCCGTCACTGACTTCGCTGCTGATCTGCGCCTGGTAATAACCCAAGGCTTGCACCGCCTTGAGCGCCGAGCTTTCGGCCACGCGACGAAAGCGCTGCAGCGCCTCGGCATCACGCTCGCCCAAATTGCCGATATAGGCTTCGACATTGCTTTTCAGCGCGGTATTGGCCGGCTCAATCCGCACACGCAGTTGAGCTTCAGCCAGAACCAGGGCGCTGAACGGGAGGCACAAAAGACCAATTAGGAGAGTGAGAAAAACACGCATGAAGCGATGCTAGCACGAGCCAATGGCCGATTTAGAGCCTCAGTAACGGACAATAGTTGCGACGCGCCGCCATTCTGCACCGCGTCGCAATCCATCAGGCGCTGGCTTTAACCGCCAACTGCGGGCTTGGGTGAAAGAACACGTGCTCGATAATCGGGCCAATGGCCACTTGACCGATTTCCTCGTAACCCTGACGTTGATAGAACGCGAGGTAATGCGGGTTACCGGTATCCAGCACCACGCCTTGCGAGCTGGCGTCCTCGGCGCACCAGTTATGCAGGGCTTCCAATAACTGCTCACCCAACTGCTGGCCCTGGTATTGCGGATGCACCCCCAGCAGCGGCAATACGTGATAAGGCCCCGGCGGTAAACAGGTGATCACCGCCTCATGGTATTCAAGGTAGCGCTTGGTGCAGCGAAACCCGGTGCTGAGCAACATACGCATGCGCCAAGACCAACTTTCGGTGATGTCCATGCGTCGTTGTGGTGGCGCGATAAGCGCCATGCCAATCAAACGGTCATCAATCAGCAAGCCTATGGCCGGCAGGTCTTCAACAAAATGCTGCTGCACCAATTCACGCACCGTGGCGCGTACGCGCTGGTCATAGCCAGGGCGCTCGGCTTCAAACAGGTAAGCGAACGTCGGGTCATGGCGGTAAGCGTGATAGAGCAGCGAGCGTGCTTCACGGGCATAGCCGCTATCGAGCATACGAATTTCGGCGAGACTATTGGGCATCGGCGTGACCTCATGTTGTTCTTGATTTACGGGCCTTTTGGCACGTTAGCACCGCCCACCCGCCACCGCCATAGACTGGCCGTGTGCACGATTAATCGGATAGCATCGCGCGCTTTCCACAGCGACATCCAGGACTGCAGCCCATGAAGATTGTCTCCTTCAATATCAACGGCCTGCGTGCACGGCCGCATCAACTCGAAGCGCTGATTGAGAAGCACCAGCCCGATGTTATCGGCCTGCAGGAAACCAAAGTCGCCGACGAACAGTTCCCTGAGGCGCATATCCGCCAGTTGGGTTACCACGTGCATTATCACGGGCAAAAAGGCCATTACGGCGTCGCCCTGCTGTCACGTAAAGAACCGCTGAGCGTGCACAAGGGCTTTCCTGGTGATGCTGAGGACGCGCAGCGGCGCTTTATCTACGGCACCTTTGCCGACGCACAAGGCAACCCGGTGACGGTGATGAATGGCTACTTTCCGCAAGGTGAGAGCCGTGATCACCCGACCAAGTTCCCGGCCAAGCAACGCTTTTACGCCGACTTGCAGCACCTGCTGGTCAATCAATTCAACCCGGAACAGGCATTGGTCGTGATGGGCGATATCAATATCTCGCCTGAAGATTGCGACATTGGTATCGGTGAACCCAATCGCCTGCGCTGGCTTAAAAGTGGCAAATGCAGCTTTCTGCCCGAGGAGCGCGAGTGGTTAGCCACTCTGAAAAACTGGGGGTTGATTGACAGCTTCCGTCATCTCAATCCGGCGGTGAATGATCGTTTCAGTTGGTTCGACTACCGCAGCCGGGGCTTTGAGGATGAACCCAAGCGCGGTCTGCGTATTGATGTGATTTTGGCGTCTCAGGTCTTGCAGGCACGCATCGAAGACGCCGGTATCGACTATGACCTGCGCGGCATGGAGAAACCCTCCGACCATGCGCCTATCTGGCTGAAACTCTCCGAATAAAGCGGTCCAGAGCAACTGCTGAAAAAGTGACTGTCATATTTCAGTCACCTTTTTGTCTTATCGTCACGGCATTCCCAACCACCACATAAGGTGATTGCCGCATGTCGCGCGCCCTCTCTGCTGTCGATCAAGAAGCTTGGCCACGCACTATCAGTTTTTTGCTGCTCGGTTGTATCTGTTATGCACTGCCTTGGTCAGTATTTGCCGCGCTACCCATCCCCACCGATAACAGCAGCGTGCTGCGCATTCAAGGCTCTAACACCATTGGTGCACGGCTGGGCCCGGCACTGGCCAAGGGCCTGTTCGAAGAACAAGGTGCGGATTTCGGTGAACGTGACCGCTCATTTCGCTAACAACGTGACCGGTGCCTCCACCCGATTGCGCGGGGTTTAAATTCTAACCGCATCGGTCACGATGCGGCTTCTTCCTCTGTGTTTTTCCGCCGCAGCGACTCACCTTTCA
>CAMCJM010000170.1 GCA_945874835.1 Pseudomonas synxantha
GACAACTGGGTGCGTTCAGTAGCCGTATCCCCTTTGTGGCACTCAGCAGGCTTTGTATATGAGCCCACTCGGTATCGCTTAACTGGCTTCTGTCGGTCATGGCAAAAGCCAGATTCTAGCCGGTGGCTTACGTCAACAGAACCTAGCCAACTAATAGCTGCAGTTTCTCCGAGCAGCTTGGCATAGAGGGTGCTAGGTTGTTCTGTCATGGATTGACCTGTGGTGAATGACCGCCAAGTGGCCGGCGCAGCATGATAGCGCCGGCCAGCTGTCAGGCAAATTCGCGACGCTGGACAAGCCGTTTAAGACACGCCGTTTTTATATACATTTATTGCATTAAAGCGACATAACCCGGCTTTGCCCCCGACTCGCTGCTTTTCAAGCCGCAAAGCCGCGCTCTACACTGCACCGGTACAGTTGCCGGGGGGATGACCGGGGAAAACCCGGTTCTGCAGCTTTGGCCGCCAGAACTAAAAAAATCAAAACCAATAAGAGTGGAGCATGTATGAACAAGGCTACTAAGCAGATTTCCAAGTTGTTTGCCGCCATGGCCATGGCAGGTGTTGCCAGCTATTCGGTAGCGGCTGACACCATCAAGATCGGCCTGGCCGGCCCGGTTACCGGCGCTGTCGCGCAATACGGTGAAATGCAGTTCATCGGTGCCAAAATGGCCATCGAGCAAATCAACAAGGCCGGTGGGGTAAACGGCGCGCAACTCGAAGGCGTGGTCTACGACGACGCTTGCGATCCTAAGCAAGCCGTTGCTGTGGCTAACAAAATCGTCAACGACGAAGTTAAATTCGTCGTGGGCCACCTCTGCTCCAGCTCCACTCAGCCTGCGTCTGACATTTACGAAGACGAAGGCATCCTGATGATCACGGCTGCATCCACCAGCCCGAACATCACTGAGCGCGGCTACGAATTGGTGTTCCGCACCATCGGCCTGGACAGCCTGCAAGGCCCAACCGCCGGCAACTTCATTGCCGACAAGGTCAAGCCAACAGCCGTTGCCGTACTCCACGACAAGCAGCAGTACGGTGAAGGTATTGCTACTGCGGTCAAACAGACCCTGGAAAGCAAAGGCACCAAAGTGGTGATGTTCGAAGGCATCAATGCCGGCGACAAAGACTTCTCCGCGATGATCGCCAAGCTCAAGCAAGCGGGCGTGGACTTCGTCTACTACGGTGGCTACCACCCAGAACTGGGCCTGCTGCTGCGTCAGTCGGCTGAAAAAGGCCTGAGCGCCAAGTTCATGGGCCCTGAAGGCGTAGGCAACAAGGAAATCTCGGCCATTGCTGGCCCGGCGTCCGAAGGCCTGCTGGTGACCCTGCCGCGCTCTTTCGATCAGGACCCACGCAACCAGGCACTGGTTGATGCGTTCAAAGCCAAAAACGAAGACCCAATCGGCCCGTTTGTGTTCCCGGCCTACGCTGCCGTGCAAGTGATTGCTGAAGGCATCACCAAAGCAGGCGACACCGACACCGCCAAAGTGGCCGCCGCACTGCGCGCCAACACCTTCGACACCCCGACCGGCAACCTGGCGTTCGATGAAAAAGGTGACCTGAAAGACTTCAGCTTCGTGGTGTACAACTGGCATCAAGACGGTAGCAAAACCGAAGCCAAGTAAACTTCCCGCCTGAACCCAAAGCCCACTGCCTGTGCAGTGGGCTTTGTTTATTAAGAAGAATTCCGGTTGCGTGCTGCGCTATAAGCGTTGCCTTGCATGACAGCCCAGGAGTTAGGCAATGCCTGAAAACTATCACTACCTGCAACAGTTGGTTAACGGCCTGACTGTTGGCAGTACTTATGCGTTGATCGCCATTGGCTACACCATGGTTTACGGCATCATCGGCATGATCAACTTCGCTCACGGCGAGGTTTACATGATCGGCTCTTACGTCGCTTTTATCGCGATCGCCGGCCTGACCATGATGGGCCTCGACAGCCTCCCACTGCTGATGATCGCCGCCTTTGCCGGCAGTATCATTATTGCCAGTGTATATGGATACAGTATCGAACGGGTCGCCTACCGCCCCTTGCGCGGCGGTAACCGCTTGATCCCATTGATTTCCGCCATTGGCATGTCGATCTTTTTACAGAACGAAGTGCTGCTCGCGCAGGACTCGAAAGACAAAGCCATTCCCAACCTGCTGCCCGGTAACTTCGTGCTGGGCGAAAGCGCAATGAATGGCGTGGTGATTTCCTACATGCAGGTGCTGATCTTTGTCGTCACCTTTGTGGTGATGCTGGCACTGACCGCGTTTATCTCGCGTTCACGCCTGGGCCGCGCCTGCCGCGCCTGCGCTGAAGACATCAAGATGGCCAACCTGCTGGGCATCAACACCAACAACATCATCGCCCTGACCTTCGTTATCGGTGCCGCACTGGCCGGCATTGCGGCGGTATTACTGGGCATGCAATACGGTGTGATCAACCCACACGTGGGCTTCCTCGTCGGGATCAAGGCCTTTACTGCTGCAGTTCTAGGCGGTATCGGCAGCATTCCGGGCGCGGTGCTGGGTGGTCTGCTGCTAGGCCTTGCTGAAGCCTTTGGTGCCGACATCTTCGGTGACCAGTACAAGGATGTGGTGGCTTTCAGCCTGCTGATTCTGGTTCTGCTGTTCCGTCCTACGGGCATTCTCGGTCGTCCGGAGGTTGAAAAAGTATGAGTCTCGCCATCCGCAAAAACCTCAAAACGGCCTTTTTCAGCGCCCTACTGGTACTGGCATTGGCCTATCCGGTGCTTGGCCTGAAGCTCACCACCGTCGGCATCAAACTCGAAGTGCATGGGGCCAGCCCCGCCATCCTGTGGACTATCGCCGGCTGCGCCATTGCTATGTTCTTCTGGCAACTGTTCCGTAGCCAGTTAACGGCCGCCTGGAGCCATGCCCCCAAGCTGCCAAGCATGCCCGCGCAAGCCAGCAACTTCCTCACCCTGCCGTCTACCCAGCGCTGGGTCATTCTGGGCCTGATCATGGTGGCGCTTGCCTGGCCATTTTTTGGCAGCCGTGGCGCCGTGGACATTGCCACGCTGATCCTGATTTACGTGATGCTCGGCCTGGGCTTGAACATCGTGGTCGGTTTGGCCGGCCTGCTGGACTTGGGCTATGTCGGCTTCTACGCCGTGGGTGCATACACCTACGCGCTGCTGTCGCATTACTACGGTTTTGGATTCTGGATTTGCTTGCCGATTGTGGGACTGATGGCGGCATTTTTCGGCTTTGTACTGGGCTTCCCGGTGCTGCGCCTGCGCGGTGACTACCTGGCCATCGTGACCCTGGGCTTTGGCGAGATTATCCGCATCCTGCTGCGCAACATGACCGAAGTAACAGGCGGCCCGAACGGCATCAGCAACATCGAAAAACCGACGTTGTTCGGCTTGTCGTTTGACCGCCGCGCAGCGGAAGGCATGCAGACCTTCCACGAGTATTTCGGCATTGCCTATAACGGCATCAACAAGGTGATCTTCCTTTACTTGATCGCCTTGGTGCTGGTGCTGCTCACCCTGTTCGTGATCAATCGCCTACTGCGCATGCCGATTGGCCGAGCGTGGGAAGCCCTGCGTGAGGATGAAATCGCCTGCCGCGCGCTGGGCATGAACCCAACGGTGATCAAACTCTCGGCCTTCACCCTGGGCGCAGCCTTTGCCGGTTTTGCCGGCAGTTTCTTCGCCGCCCGCCAGGGTTTGGTCACGCCGGAGTCGTTTACCTTTATCGAGTCGGCAATCATTCTGGCCATCGTTGTACTGGGCGGCATGGGCTCGCAACTGGGCATCATCCTGGCGGCCATCGTGATGATTCTGCTGCCGGAACTGATGCGTGAGTTCAGTGAATACCGCATGTTGATGTTCGGTGCCTTGATGGTACTGATGATGATTTGGCGTCCACAGGGCTTGCTGCCCATGCAGCGCCCGCACCTGGAGCTGAAACAATGAGCCGCCCTATCCTTGAAGTAAGCGGCCTGTCCATGCGCTTCGGCGGCCTGCTGGCCGTCAACGGGGTGAGCCTGTCGGTCAATGAAAAACAAGTGGTGTCGATGATCGGCCCTAACGGTGCGGGTAAAACCACGGTATTCAACTGCCTGACCGGTTTTTATCAGCCTACATCGGGCAGCGTAAGTCTGAATGGCGAAGCCATTGCAGGTTTACCCGGCCACAAAATCGCGCAAAAAGGCGTGGTGCGGACCTTCCAGA
This sequence comes from Pseudomonas synxantha, assembly GCA_945874835.1. Lineage (GTDB taxonomy): Bacteria > Pseudomonadota > Gammaproteobacteria > Pseudomonadales > Pseudomonadaceae > Aquipseudomonas > Aquipseudomonas synxantha_B. The sequence goes on from CAMCJM010000170.1 coordinate 4,193, forward strand.
ACGTACGTCTGTTCAAGGACATGACCGCGGTGGAAAACCTGCTGGTGGCGCAACATCGCCACCTCAACACCAACTTCCTTTCCGGGCTGTTCAAAACCCCGTCGTTCCGCCGCAGCGAGCGCGAGGCCATGGAATATGCCGCGTATTGGCTGGATCAGGTCAACCTGACCGAATTCGCCAACCGCACGGCAGGCACCCTGGCCTATGGTCAGCAGCGCCGTCTGGAAATCGCCCGCTGCATGATGACACGCCCGCGTATCCTCATGCTCGACGAGCCAGCAGCCGGTCTAAACCCGCGCGAAACCGAAGATCTCAAGGCGCTGATTGGTGTGCTGCGTGACCAGCACAATGTCACCGTGCTGCTGATCGAGCACGACATGAAACTGGTCATGAGCATTTCCGACCACATCTACGTGATCAACCAGGGCACACCCCTGGCGGACGGCACACCGGAGCAGATCCGCGAAAACCCGGACGTAATCAAAGCCTATCTGGGGGAAGCGTGATGCTGTATTTCGAGAATGTTTCCACCTTCTACGGCAAGATCCAGGCGCTGCACAGCATCAACGTTGAAGTGCGCCAGGGTGAAATCGTTACCCTGATCGGGGCCAACGGCGCAGGTAAATCCACCTTGCTGATGACCCTCTGCGGCACGCCACAAGCCAGCAGTGGCAGCATCCGCTATCAGGGTGAAGAACTGGTCGGCCAAGACACCCCCAGCATCATGCGCAAGAGCATTGCCGTAGTGCCGGAAGGTCGCCGGGTATTCGCCCGATTGACCGTGGAAGAAAACCTGGTGATGGGCGGTTTCTTCGGCAGCAAAGCCGACAATCAGGAGCAAATGGACAAGGTGCTGCACCTGTTCCCGCGCCTGAAGGAACGCTTTTCCCAGCGCGCAGGCACCATGTCGGGCGGCGAGCAGCAAATGCTCGCCATCGGCCGCGCGCTGATGAGTAAACCCAAGCTGCTGCTGCTTGATGAGCCGTCGCTGGGTTTGGCACCGATCATCATCCAGCAGATCTTCGACATCATCGAACAGCTGCGTAAAGATGGCGTGACGGTGTTTCTGGTTGAGCAAAACGCCAACCAGGCGCTGAAGCTGGCCGACCGTGGCTATGTGCTGGAAAACGGGCGCATCGTCATGCAGGGCAGCGGTGAAGAACTGCTTAACGACCCGAAAGTGCGCGACGCCTACCTGGGCGGCTAAGCACTCGGGGCTGCTGTAAAAAAACCGCTCTTTAGGCGAGCCGTTCGCTTAATCTGTTGAAAATCTAAGGCCCGGTGAAGTACAGGATATCCTCGTATTTCACTGGGCCTTTGGCTAATCCAAGCCGCATAGCCGGTGTTTTCTTGTCCTTGCCGCCCTTCAGCACGTAGTTCTGTACAACTCGCAGGATATCGAGCAGCTTTTGCACCTGATTTGGGCTGTACGGCGCGTAACCACTCCAGACCCGCCCAGTATTCGATTGGGATGAAATGCTCCGTTCCAGGAGCGACTGACGCCGCCTAACTCGGTTGAAGTACGAATCGACACCGTGCAGGCTGGCTCTGTTGTAAAGCCAAGCTGCGTGATCAGGCTCAAGGTCACCTAGATCGGTCAAATGGCATAAGGCCTTTTCTGGCTCGTTCATCGTTGCCAGAGGGTGAAACACCCAGCGATCCTTCCATTTTCCGATGAGCTTTGCCTGCTGAATACGCTGCCTTAGCAACATCAAAACAGCTTCCCGCTTGTTCAGGGTAGGGTTTTCCTTCATCACCTTGGCGATAGCCCTATTTGATTCATTGATCAGCCTGCGCTTCTGATCCACGGTCATCATCTTGTTGATCCTCACGTAAAAGGCATCGACTCGACGGGATTTGATTCCTTCTTGGAACGCTGCCAAGCATGCCGCCCGCATCCCCGAGTCCTGGTCGAGAAAGAACCTGAGTTTTTCGACACTGGCCAGCAGGTGACGCAAATACAGGAAGTGGCCGTACAGGGTGTACTCGGAATGAGTTTGCATGCCCCGATCCGGCAGCTTTTCGTCTTTGGTAGGCTCATCCGAGATTTCGACATCCTCTCGCTTCTCAGAGCTGGAGTAGGTCGCGGCAATGTCGCCCTCCAGACTCCCAGACGTCTTGGATTTCTTCGATGCAGCCATGGAGGCCAGGTAGTCAGATGCCATCCAGAGCCTCGCATACTTGCGGTGAGGGGTGGGCAGGTGGATATCGGCGATCTGCTTGGCATCTTCCTCGATAGTCTCTGGATCAAGTCGAGGATCGAAATTGAGATGCATGGCGAAAATGTACTGGCTGGTGTTATCGGCTGACGCAACGGCCGAAACCATCGTGTTGCGCCGATCATCACGCCGAGACCAGTTGATCACGTAATCCTGGCGATCCACGCTGATGTACAGACGACGAATGGGCATATCAGGAAGTTTCGACTCCCGCTCACTGGCGAAGGCCAAACACTGCCGATGGATAAAGTCGATCTTGTCGTAGACCGTTTGCAGGGCGATTTCTTCAATTTCGGCAATCCTGCGCACCGGCACCTTGTTGACGATTAGCTTGAAGATGCTCTTGTTCTTGTGAGTCAGGCGCTGGCGGCTGGTTGATTTACTGGTAACGGAAAAGGTTTTGCCGCATGGCTTGCCATCTACCGTTCCTTTGCAGAGGTAACGTTGACTGCCCGTACTGGTCACCCCAAATGCAGAGTAGAAAGCCTTACCGCTGGAGACTGGCATTGCATGATTGGAACAACCGTCAACCGGGCAGCAAGGTTGCACCGTGCCTTCAACCAAGAAAGCCAACATCCGCTCTAGGTTCTGTTGACGTAAGCCACCGGCTAGAATCTGGCTTTTGCCATGACCGACAGAAGCCAGTTAAGCGATACCGAGTGGGCTCATATACAAAGCCTGCTGAGTGCCACAAAGGGGATACGGCTACTGAACGCACCCAGT
>CAMCJM010000171.1 GCA_945874835.1 Pseudomonas synxantha
CGACTCGGGATATCACCGACTACATCGTGGGCTTCTACAACAGCACCCGCCTGCATTCAAAACTGGGCTACCGACCACCCTCCGTCTTTGAGCGGGAATCGGTCGATAAAACACCTATCTTGGTGTCCGGGAAAACTTGACCACTACAGACTGCCGGTCGCGGCTAAAGCCCCTCCCACAACCCTTGGCATGGCAGGTACTTGCAGCAAGCAACAACCACCTGTGGGAGGCGCTTTAGCGGCGATGAATGCGCAAGGCATTTGGGCTTCGTGCTTCTCGTCTTGGAACAGCTAGTGGTGGCGTGGCGGCAGTTCGCCGGAGAACACGTCATCTTCCAGTGAGTCGCCTGCAATGGCGTGTTCTTCTGAAGCCCAAGCGCCGAGGTCAATCAATTTGCAACGCTCAGAACAAAAGGGCCGGCTCGCGCTTTGCGGGCCCCATTCAACGGCCGCGCCGCAGGTTGGGCAGGCTATCAGGGTAGGGGTGCTCATGTTTGGCCTCCGCGTAGGGTTAGGTAAAAGCGATGCAGGCGCTGCACTTCATCGTGCAACCAGCTTAAATCGCGATCATTCACCAGTACGTCATACGCATGGCTCAAGCGTTGCTCGCGGCTAGCTTGGGCCTTGAGAATGGCCTGCACCTGCTCGATGGAACTTTGGTCGCGTTGCATGGTGCGTTGCACCTGCAGGTGCTCTGGCGTATCAACCACCAGAATGCGCTGCGTTAATTTGTGCTGGTTAGATTCCACCAATAACGGCGACACCAAAATGGCGTAAGGCGACTCAGCCCGTGCGAGGTGCTGGGTAATCTCTTGGCCAATCAGCGGATGCAACAGGGCTTCCAGCCAGCGCCGCTCGTTTGTGTCCGCAAAAATGCGACCGCGCAGCGCGCTGCGATCCAACTGGCCGTCGGCTTGCAGAACGTCATGGCCGAAGTGCTCGACGATTTTATCCAGCGCCGGCCGGCCTGGCTCCACAACCCAGCGCGCGGCATGATCGGCATCAATCAGATGAACGCCCAAGTCGATAAAGTGCTGAGCTACAGCACTCTTGCCGCTGCCGATACCGCCGGTTAAGCCGAGAATCCAAGGTTGTTTCGTCAAGGTGCGCACTCGGGCTGTTTGTTCAGGGGCGCGATTGTAGTGCAGGGGCGGTAGGGAGGCGAATGGCGTGCGCGCGCTGTCGCTGTATTTAGTCGCGATCGCGCTCCAGCAATGGCTTGAGGAAGAACCCCGTGTGCGATTGCGGCATCTCAGCAACTTCTTCTGGTGTGCCGACGGCGATGATTTGCCCGCCCTTTGAGCCACCTTCCGGGCCGAGGTCGACCAGCCAGTCGGCTGTTTTGATCACGTCCAGGTTGTGCTCAATCACCACGACCGTGTTGCCGTGATCACGCAGGCGATGCAAGACGTCGAGCAGTTGCTGGATGTCGGCAAAGTGCAGGCCTGTGGTCGGTTCATCGAGGATATACAGGGTCTTGCCGGTGTCGCGCTTGCTCAGCTCGCGGGAGAGCTTCACCCGTTGCGCCTCGCCACCGGACAGCGTGGTCGCGCTCTGGCCCAGCTTGATATAAGACAGGCCGACATCCATCAGTGTTTGCAGCTTGCGCGCCAGGGCGGGCACGGCATCGAAGAACACGCGCGCTTCTTCGATGGTCATGTCGAGCACTTCGGTGATGCTCTTGCCCTTGTACTTCACCTCTAGGGTTTCGCGGTTGTAGCGTTTGCTTTTGCACACATCGCAGGGCACGTAGATGTCCGGTAGAAAGTGCATTTCCACCTTGATCAGGCCGTCGCCCTGGCAGGCTTCACAGCGCCCACCCTTGACGTTGAAGGAGAAGCGCCCAGGGCCGTATCCGCGCGAGCGTGATTCGGGCACGCCGGCAAACAGCTCGCGAATTGGCGTGAACAAACCGGTGTAGGTCGCCGGGTTGGAGCGCGGTGTGCGGCCGATCGGGCTTTGATCGATATCCACTACCTTGTCCAGGTGCTGCAGACCGTCGATGCTGTCGTGGGCGGCCGCTTCCAGGGTTGTGGCACCGTTCAGCGCGGTGGCACTGAGTGGGTACAGGGTGTTGTTGATCAGCGTCGACTTGCCGGAGCCGGAGACACCAGTGACGCAGGTGAGCAGGCCGAGTGGGATTTCCAGATCGACGTTGCGCAGGTTGTTGCCGCGCGCGCCCTTAATTTTCAGCAAGAGTTTCTTATCGCGCGGAGTACGTTTGGCCGGTACGGCGATTTTCACGCGGCCGGACAAGTACTTGCCCGTCAGCGAGTCCGGGTGGGCCATGACTTCGGCAGCCGTGCCCTGGGCGACGATCTGTCCGCCATGCACGCCAGCGCCGGGGCCGATATCCACCACGTAGTCGGCCATGCGGATGGCGTCTTCGTCGTGTTCGACCACGATCACCGTGTTGCCGATATCGCGCAGGTGGCGCAGGGTGCCGAGCAGGCGCTCGTTATCACGCTGATGCAGGCCGATGCTCGGCTCGTCGAGGATATACATCACGCCGACCAGGCCTGCACCGATCTGGCTGGCCAGGCGAATACGCTGCGCTTCACCGCCAGAAAGGGTATCGGCGCTGCGGTCGAGGGTCAGGTAATCGAGGCCGACGTTGACCAGAAATTGCAGGCGTTCGCGGATTTCCTTGAGGATCTTTTCCGCAATTTCACCGCGGCGTCCCGGCAACGCTAGGCTGCCGAAGTACTCGGTGGCGTCGCCAATGGGCATGCCGCTGACTGCCGGCAGCGTCTTCTCGCCGACCCACACATGACGCGCTTCACGGCGCAGGCGGGTGCCGCGGCAATCCTGGCAGGCTTGCGTGCTGAGAAACTTGGCCAGTTCCTCGCGTACGCTTGACGATTCGGTTTCGCGGTAACGCCGATCCAAATTCGGCACGATGCCCTCGAAGGGATGCGAGCGCTTAACGATGTCGCCACGGTCGTTGAGGTATTTGAAATCGACGTTTTGCGCGGCGCTGCCAAACAGGATGCACTTCTGGTGCTCGGCGCTGAGCTCATCGAACGGCACTTCCAGGCTGAATCCATAATGTGCAGCTAAAGAGCCGAGCATCTGGAAGTAATAAACGTTGCGCCTGTCCCAGCCGCGGATCGCACCTTCGGCCAAGGTCAGTTCGCCGTTGACCAGGCGCTTGGTGTCGAAGAACTGCTTCACGCCGAGGCCGTCGCAGGTCGGGCAGGCACCGGCCGGATTGTTGAAGGAGAACAGCTTGGGTTCCAGTTCGCTGATCGAGTGGCCGCACACCGGGCAGGCGAAGCGGGCGGAGAAGATGATTTCTTCACCGATTTCCCCTTCCATCGGGGCGGTCAGTGCCAGGCCGTCGGCCAGCTTTAGCGCGGTTTCGAAGGACTCAGCCAGGCGCTGCTGCAGATCACCGCGCGCCTTGAAACGGTCAACCACGGCATCAATGCTGTGCTTCTTCTGCTTGTCGAGTTTCGGCAGTTCGTCCAGCTCGTAAATCTTGCCGTTGACTCGCACGCGAACAAAGCCCTGCGCGCGCAGTTCATCAAAGACCGCCAGGTGTTCGCCTTTACGTTCGCGAATCACCGGAGCCAGCAGCATCAGTTTGCTGCCTTCGGGTAGGGCCAGCACCTGATCGACCATCTGGCTGACGGTCTGCGCTTCCAGCGGCAGGTCGTGGTCCGGGCAGCGCGGAATGCCAGCACGGGCATACAGCAGGCGCAGGTAGTCGTAAATTTCAGTGATGGTGCCGACGGTGGAGCGTGGGTTGTGCGAGGTGGACTTCTGTTCGATGGAAATCGCCGGTGAAAGGCCTTCGATGGTATCAACGTCAGGCTTTTCCATCATCGACAGAAACTGCCGGGCGTAGGCCGACAGCGACTCAACGTAGCGGCGCTGACCTTCGGCATACAGGGTGTCGAAGGCCAATGATGACTTGCCCGAGCCAGACAGGCCGGTGATCACAATCAGCTTGTCGCGCGGCAGGGTCAGGTCGATGTTTTTCAGGTTGTGGGTGCGAGCACCCCGAATCAGTATCTTGTCCACAAACAACAGCCTCGCATGGCGGGCGGAAAACCACCGAGTATACGGCTCAGAAGGCCAGCGCGGCAAAGCGTCACTGCTGTGCCAGGTGTGATCAGGCTGCTAGAATCGCCGCCTGTTTTTAATAGAGCGTTTTCCATGCACGATCAGCACAGCGAGCGCATGAGCGGTGGCGAAACCCGTGCAGCCAGCGGTTTGGCGTTGGTGTTCGCGTTCCGCATGCTTAGCCTGTTTATGGTGCTGCCGGTGATGGCAACCTACGGCATGGAGCTACGGGGCAGCACTCCAGCGTTGATTGGCTTGGCCATTGGCGCTTACGGCCTGACTCAGGCCGTGCTGCAGATTCCCTTCGGCATGCTCAGTGATCGTATTGGTCGGCGTCCGGTGATTTATGCCGGGTTGCTGATATTTGCCGCTGGCAGTTTGCTGGCGGCGAATGCTGACAGCATTTGGGGGGTGATTGCCGGGCGTGTCCTGCAGGGCGCGGGTGCCATTTCGGCGGCGGTGATGGCTCTGCTGTCCGACCTCACCCGTGAGCAGCATCGCACCAAGGCGATGGCCATGATCGGCATGAGCATTGGCCTGTCGTTTGCCGTGGCGATGGTGGTTGGGCCGCTGCTAACGCGTGCCTTTGGTCTTTCCGGTTTATTTCTTGCCACGGCGGCCATGGCGTTGCTGGGTATCGTCGTCGTAGCCGGCTGGGTGCCGCGTGCGGTCAGTACGCTGCAGCATCGAGAGTCGGGCGTGGCCAGCCAGGCGCTTTTGCCGACCCTGAAAAACCTTGATTTGTTGCGACTGGATTTTGCCATCCTGGCCCTGCACGCCATCTTGATGGCCAGCTTTATTGCCCTGCCTTTGGCATTGGTTGAGCAGGGCAGTTTGGCCAAGGAAGAGCACTGGTGGGTTTACCTAACGGCGTTACTGGTGGGCTTTTTCGCGATGGTGCCGTTCATCATCTACGGCGAAAAAAAGCGTCAGATGAAGCAGGTGTTGATCGGTGCAGTGCTGGTGTTGCTGGTCTGTGAGCTGTTCTTTGTGCTGATCGAGCAAAACCTGCGCACGTTGGTGCTGGGCATGGTGGTTTTTTTCACGGCCTTTAATCTGCTGGAGGCATCGCTGCCTTCGCTGGTCAGCAAGGTCGCGCCGGCGGGCGGCAAGGGCACTGCCATGGGGGTTTACGCCACCAGTCAGTTCCTTGGTGCGGCCATTGGCGGCATTCTCGGCGGTTGGCTGTATCAGCACTACAGCTTGTCGGGCGTGTTTCTTGGTTGCGCGGGCATGGCTCTTCTTTGGCTGGGCTTTGCTGTTACTATGCGCGAACCGCCTTATGTCACCAGCTTGCGCTTGTCGCTTTCGCCTGCGGCGTTGCAAGACGCGGGGCTGGCCGAGCGTTTACAGGCTGTGCCCGGAGTGGCGGATGCCGTAGTGGTGCGTGATGAAGCCGCCATTTATATCAAAGTCGATACCCAACAATTGGACCGCACGTCCCTTGAGCGCCTGATAGAGCCGGCGCCGGTGACGTGCTGATAGCCTAGGAGAACGTTATGGCCCGTGGGGTTAACAAAGTCATTCTGGTCGGTACCTGCGGACAGGACCCGGAAACCCGCTACCTGCCAAACGGTAATGCGGTCACCAACCTGAGCCTGGCGACTAGCGAGCAGTGGACCGACAAACAAACCGGTCAGAAGGTCGAGAAAACCGAGTGGCACCGTGTGTCGCTGTTCGGTAAGGTTGCCGAGATCGCCGGCGAGTACCTGCGCAAAGGTTCGCAGGTGTATATCGAAGGCAAGTTGCAAACCCGTGAGTGGGAAAAAGACGGCATCAAGCGTTATACCACTGAGATCGTCGTCGATATGCAGGGCACTATGCAGTTGATTGGTGGTCGTCCGGATAATGCCGGTGGTGATTCTGCCCCGCGTCAGCAGCGCCCCGCACCACAGCGCGAACCTCAGCAGTCAGCACCACGCCCTGCGCCTCAGCAAGCCCCGCAACCGGCGGCTGATTTTGACAGCTTTGATGACGACATCCCGTTTTAGCCCAGATATATTTGAGTTCTGTTAGCTTGTTGAGTGTAATGCTCTGAGGCTAAAAGGATTTTCAAAAAAAGAACCCCAGAAAGTGTAAAGCTTTCTGGGGTTTTCTTTTGCGTGTGGCTTTTTCTTGGCGGGGTTTAATATCAATTAATATATATTGACAAGTTGCGGAAGATGCAAAAAAGTTGCTTTTCATGTTGGCGTGGTTGTTGTGGATGTCTACACCTTGACTTATTGATGGTTAATGCAGGGTCAATCACTGTGAACATTGTAAAAGTTCAACTTAAAAGTGGTGAAAGATTGCCTATGCTTTTGGATAGTCAGGGCTTGCCTGTCGTCATGGTTAATGAATGGGTTTTGTCCAGAAAGCACAAGTCTTTAAATACCTTAAGCAATAATGTGCAGGAACTTACTCCGCTGTATGTATGGCTGGAGAGTCGAGGGGAGGATTTGCTTGGGTTGATTCGGTCAGGCCGTTTTTGGACGGAGGCTTTTACGAGTAGTTTGATAGAGTATTTGCGTCGTGGTCAGCGCAAAGGCAAGAAGGTTGCTAAGTTAGCAGTTAGGCCAGACACTTTTAATAAGCGTCTTTCAACGGTGCTGAATTACCTTAAGTGGTGTTTTTATGCGGTGCTAAGTGATCAAGAGTTGGGGGATGCTCGAAGAGAAGCAATCAGTAAAGTGCAGGAGAGGTTGATTTATACCCTTAAGGATGGGTATCACAGTAAAGAACCTTCGGGTAGCGAAGTGAAGAAGGGGATAACTGCTACTCAGGCGCGCTTTCTGCAAGATGTTTGCAGCCCAGAAAACACTATGTTAGTTTCGAGCCCGCAAACAAAATTGCGGAATTATTTGATCGTATCTTTAATGCTGCTGCTAAGTAGTCATACAAAATTAATCAGATATTTATCACCATAGCCTGACAGCACTTTTAGCACATGATTGGTGAGCGTTTTGAAGCTCTGGTAAGCCGTGACTGGCAGCCACTCGTATTTGATTTTCCGCCAGAGAATCTCAATCAGGTT
>CAMCJM010000172.1 GCA_945874835.1 Pseudomonas synxantha
CAGAGATAGACCGAGTTGGAACTGGATACGATTCATGGCCATGACGCTCACCTCAATACTGGTTATGCATGCAGTGTAGGGGGATTCAAGGGCCATGACATACCAGCTGATGATCGTTGCTAATCAGGAAAGACGTTATCCATCCTACGCAGCTGTCCTGCGCTTTCTCGCCTGATCTGTACCTTGTTTGCCTAAGAGGCGCGCTTTAGCATCGGGCTTTAGCCCATCTAAGGATTGTCCACCATGCCCGTTATCGACCTGCGCAGCGACACTGTCACTCAGCCGACGTCAGGCATGCGCGAGGCCATGCAGGCCGCCGAGTTGGGTGACGATGTGTATGGCGAAGACCCGACGGTCAATCGTCTGGAACAGTATCTGGCGGCTGAACTGGGCTTCGACGCGGCGCTGTTTGTGCCCACCGGCACCATGAGCAACCTGCTTGGGCTGATGGCCCATTGCGGCCGTGGCGACGAGTACATCGTCGGCCAGCAGGCGCACACTTATAAATATGAAGGTGGCGGCGCTGCGGTGCTCGGTTCGATCCAGCCGCAGCCGATTGAAGGCGAAGCGGATGGCTCGTTGGATTTGGCCGAGGTCGAGGCCGCCATCAAGCAGGATGACTTTCACTTTGCCCGCACGCGCCTGTTGGCGCTGGAAAACACCATGCAGGGCAAGGTGCTGCCGCTGTCTTATCTTCAGGCTGCGCGCGAGCTGACCACACGGCGCGGCCTGGCTCTGCATCTGGATGGCGCGCGGTTGTACAACGCGGCGGTCAAGCTCCGTGTGCCCGCGGGGCAGATTACTCAGTACTTCGATTCGGTGTCAGTGTGTCTGTCCAAGGGGTTGGGCGCGCCAGTCGGCTCGGTGCTGTGTGGCTCACGTGAATTGATCGGCCGTGCGCGGCGTTTGCGCAAGATGGTTGGCGGCGGCATGCGTCAGGCGGGCATGCTGGCGGCGGCCGGCTTGTATGCCCTGCAGCATCAGGTGGCGCGCTTGGCTGAGGATCATGCCAATGCCGAGCGCTTGGCTGCAGGCCTGCGTGACTTGGGCTATGCCGTGGAGCCGGTGCAAACCAATATGGTCTACGTGCAAATGGGCGAGCAGGCTGGCGCGTTGCAGGCCTTTTGCGCCGGGCGCGGCATTAAGCTCAGTGCTGCGCCACGCCTGCGCATGGTCACGCACCTGGATATTGCCCCGGCGCACATCGATCAGGTGCTGTTGGCGTTTGCTGATTTCAGCTCAACTTGACTGATGCAGGCCAGCTAATAGCGTTTATCTATCAATAAAGGCACTAGCCCCCTTGCGCTGGCCCGATATAATGCGGCCCTTTGCCGGCTTTATCGTGGCCGCTGGTTTTTGGAAGATTCCTATGAAAAGCGCAGAAATCCGTGAAGCCTTCCTCAGCTTCTTTGAACAAAAGGGACATACCCGTGTCGCTTCAAGCTCCCTGATTCCGGGCAATGACCCGACCCTGCTGTTCACCAACGCAGGCATGAACCAGTTCAAGGATTGCTTCCTCGGCCTGGAAAAGCGCGCCTACACCCGCGCCGCCACCAGTCAGAAGTGCGTACGCGCCGGCGGCAAACACAACGATTTGGAAAACGTCGGTTACACCGCGCGTCACCACACCTTCTTTGAGATGCTCGGCAACTTCAGCTTTGGCGACTATTTCAAGCGCGACGCCATCCATTTCGCCTGGGAATTTCTCACCGGCGAAAACTGGCTGAACCTGCCCAAGGACAAGCTCTGGGTGACGGTCTACGCCACGGATGACGAAGCCTTTGATATCTGGAACAAGGAAATCGGCGTCCCGGTCGAGCGCATGATCCGTATCGGCGACAACAAAGGTGCGCCGTACGCCTCCGATAACTTCTGGACCATGGGCGACACCGGCCCGTGCGGCCCGTGCACCGAGATTTTCTTCGACCACGGCGAGCACATCTGGGGTGGCCCGCCTGGCTCGCCAGAAGAAGACGGCGATCGCTACATCGAAATCTGGAACAACGTGTTCATGCAGTTCAACCGCACTGCCGACGGTGTGCTGCACCCGCTGCCTGCGCCGAGCGTAGACACCGGTATGGGCCTGGAGCGCGTCAGCGCTGTGCTGCAACACGTCAACTCGAACTACGAGATCGACTTGTTCCAGAGCCTGCTCAATGCGGCGGCCAAGGCCATCGGCTGCGCCAACGAAGCTCAGGCTTCGCTGAAAGTGGTGGCTGACCACATCCGCTCGTGCGGCTTCCTGATCGCCGATGGCGTAACGCCGTCCAATGAAGGTCGTGGCTACGTGCTGCGCCGCATCATTCGTCGCGCCTGTCGTCACGGTAACAAGCTGGGCGCCAAGGGCAGCTTCTTCTACCAGATCGTTGCTGCGCTGGTGGCCGAGATGGGCGATGCCTTCCCTGAGCTGAAACAACAGCAAGCGCATATTGAGCGCGTGCTGAAAACCGAAGAAGAGCAGTTCGCCAAGACCCTGGAGCAGGGTTTGAAGATTCTCGAACAGGATCTGGCTGAGCTCAAAGGCACAGTGATTCCGGGTGAAGTGATCTTCAAGCTGTACGACACCTTCGGTTTTCCGATGGACCTCACCGGCGACATCGCCCGTGAGCGTGAGCTGACCCTGGATGAAGAAGGCTTTGAGCGCGAGATGGAAGAGCAGCGCAAGCGTGCCCGTTCCGCCAGCGCGTTCGGCATGGACTACAACAGCCTGGTCAAGGTCGACAGCGACACCGCCTTCCTTGGCTATCAGGGCACCAGCGGCAGCGGCAAGATCATTGCACTGTTCAAGGCGGGTCAGGCTGTCGACAGTCTGAGTGAAGGCGAGGAGGGCGTTGTCGTTCTCGATCAGACGCCGTTCTATGCCGAATCCGGTGGTCAGGTCGGTGACTGCGGCTTCCTTGAAGGTGCTGGCGTGCGTTTCGATGTGCGCGATACCACCAAGGCCGGTGGCGCATTCCTGCACCGCGGTGTGGCGGTCAAAGGTGGCTTGAGCGTTGGCACCTCGTTTAAGGCCGAAGTCGACGCCAGCGTGCGTCAGGCCACAGCGCTCAATCACTCTGCTACCCATTTACTGCACGCCGCGCTGCGTCAGGTACTGGGTGAGCACGTCACCCAGAAAGGCTCGCTGGTCGACAGTCAGCGTCTGCGTTTTGACTTCAGCCACTTCGAGGCGATCACTCCAGCACAACTGAAAGAGCTGGAAACCATCGTTAACCGTGAAGTGCGCGGTAACAGCGAAGTTGAAACCCTGGAAACCGACATCGAAACCGCAAAGGCCAAAGGCGCCATGGCACTGTTCGGTGAGAAGTACGGCGATCAGGTGCGTGTGCTGAGCATGGGCGGCGACTTCTCCGTTGAGCTGTGTGGCGGCACCCACGTTAAGCGTACCGGCGATATCGGTCTGTTCAAGATCACCAGCGAAAGCGGTGTGGCGGCTGGCGTGCGCCGGATTGAAGCGGTCACTGGCGCGGCAGCCTTTGCCTACCTTATTGGTGCGGAAGAGCAGTTGAAAGAAGCGGCGGCGCTGGTCAAGGGCAGTCGCGACAACCTGCTGGATAAGCTCGCCGGTGTATTGGAGCGCAACCGTCAGCTGGAAAAAGAGCTGGAGCAGCTCAAGGCCAAGGCCGCCAGCGCGGCGGGCAATGATCTGGCGGGTTCCGCTGTCGACGTCAAAGGCATCAAGGTGCTGACGGCGCGTCTCGACGGTTTGGACGGCAAAGCACTGCTGGCGATGGTCGATCAGCTGAAAAACAAGCTGGGCAGTGCAGTGATCCTGCTCGGCGGCGTGCAGGACGACAAGGTCGTGCTGGTGGCCGGCGTAACTCAAGACCTGACCGCCAAGCTGAAAGCCGGTGACTTGATGAAACAAGCGGCGGCGGCTGTTGGCGGTAAAGGCGGTGGTCGCCCGGACATGGCGCAAGGCGGCGGCACCGACGCGCAGGCGTTGGACGCTGCGTTGGCGTTGGCGACGACCTTTGCCGAGCAGGGCTTGTAATCCGCTGTTATTAGAATTGACGCGCCACGGCCCGACACACGCCCGGCGGGCCTTGGCAGGGTTTCGAGTTGTATGTTTAATGGGCGCCCTTCACGGGCTGAGGCGGCTTTGAAATGGCTTTGATCGTACAGAAATTCGGCGGCACCTCCGTCGGCACTGTTGAGCGTATCCAGCAGGTGGCCGCGAAGGTTAAGAAGTTCCGCGAAAACGGCGATGACATTGTGGTTGTGGTTTCCGCCATGAGCGGTGAAACCAATCGCCTGATCGATCTGGCCAAACAGGTCAGTGATGGTCAGCCGGTACCGCGTGAACTCGACGTGATGGTTTCAACCGGTGAGCAGGTGACCATTGCCCTGTTGGCCATGGCGCTGATTAAAATTGGCGTACCAGCGGTGTCTTACACCGGTAATCAGGTGCGTATCCTCACAGACAGCGCGCATAACAAAGCGCGCATCCTGCAGATTGACGATCAGAAACTGCGCACCGACCTCAAGGCTGGCCGTGTGGTGGTGGTCGCGGGTTTCCAGGGTGTCGATGAGAACGGCAATATCACCACGCTGGGTCGTGGCGGCTCCGACACCACCGGCGTAGCGCTTGCCGCAGCGTTGAAGGCTGACGAATGCCAGATTTACACCGACGTAGACGGTGTTTACACCACGGATCCGCGCGTCGTGCCACAGGCTCAGCGCCTGGAAAAAATCACCTTTGAAGAGATGCTGGAAATGGCCAGCCTCGGTTCCAAGGTGTTGCAGATTCGCTCGGTGGAATTCGCCGGCAAATACAATGTCCCGCTGCGCGTACTGCACAGCTTCCAAGAGGGGCCGGGCACCCTCATTACCCTTGATGACGAGGCATCCATGGAACAGCCGATTATCTCCGGCATCGCTTTCAACCGCGACGAAGCCAAGCTGACGGTCCGTGGCGTACCGGACATCCCGGGCGTAGCGTTCAAAATTCTCGGCCCGATCAGTGCGGCCAACATTGAAGTCGACATGATCGTGCAGAACGTTTCGCACGATAACACCACTGACTTCACCTTCACTGTGCACCGCAATGACTACACCGCCGCGTTTGAGGTGTTGGAAAACACCGCACGTGAGTTGGGCGCGCGTGAAGTGATCGGCGATACCAAAATTGCCAAGGTGTCCATTGTTGGCGTTGGCATGCGCTCCCACGCAGGTGTGGCCAGTCGCATGTTTGAAGCCCTGGCCAAGGAAAACATTAATATCCAGATGATCTCGACCTCGGAAATCAAAGTCTCCGTGGTCATCGAGGAGAAATATCTGGAGTTGGCGGTGCGCGCCCTGCACACTGCTTTTGAACTGGATGCCCCGGCCCGCAAGGGCGACTGAGGCATTATCCGAAAGGCGCGGTTTATCCCGCGCCTTTCGTCTTTTTGGTTGGCATGAGCAGCGGCTTTCTTTCTGCTCACACTGGTCAATACTTGGGTGAAGGCTCTGCTTGAGTTTTACGGGGCTGCCGCCATTTTATTTTGCAGACTGTTGTTGTATTGAACTGATGTCCGTAAGGAGAAAGGAATGCTGATTCTGACTCGCCGGGTCGGAGAGACCCTGATGGTGGGTGACGAAGTCACTGTCACCGTGTTGGGCGTTAAAGGTAATCAGGTGCGCATAGGCGTTAATGCGCCTAAAGAAGTAGCTGTGCACCGTGAGGAAATTTACCAGCGCATCCAGAAAGAGAAGGGTGAGGAACCAAGCCACTAATTTTATTGAAATTTTGGCTTTGCAAACGGGGGGGAACATGGTTATCATACGCCCCGTGTTGCGGAGAGGTGGCCGAGTGGCCGAAGGCGCTCCCCTGCTAAGGGAGTACATCTCAAAAGGGTGTCGGGGGTTCGAATCCCCCCTTCTCCGCCATTATTTAGTGCTGTAGGGCTTGAGTTAAATGCCTGCAGTGCAAGGGTTGCATGCACTCATAGCTCAGCTGGATAGAGTACTCGGCTACGAACCGAGCGGTCGGAGGTTCGAATCCTCCTGAGTGCACCAAACAAGAAGGGCCTGCAGCGATGCAGGCCCTTTTTTATTGTCTTTTAATCGCTGGCGACTCATGGGGCGTGGCGAGTAAGTGTTTGTTTAGTAAGCGCTCCATAAACCACGTCCGTCAGGACAAAGTCTGCTGTCAGGAGGCTGGGGCTGGCGAGCAGTTCCACGGCAGCAGCGCTTCGTAACCTTCGACGCTCGTGGTCTGGGGTAGGCGTTCGAGGATGTGGCGCAGGTAGGCGTAAGGCTCCTGGCCGTTGGCCTTGGCGGTTTCGATCAGGCTGTAGATCTGCGCACTGGCGGTCGCGCCCTTTGGCGTGTCGCTGAACAGCCAGTTTTTACGCCCTATGACGAAGGGCCGGATGGCATTTTCGGCACGGTTGTTGTCGATCGGCAGGTGGCCGGCCTCGACGTAGCGCTCCAGCCGACTCCAGTTGCTGGCCAGGTAGTTCACCGCCTTGCCCAAGGCGTTCTGCGCCGTAACCTGGGGCTGGGTTTTCTCCAGCCAGTTGTACAGTTGGGTCAGGATCGGCAGGCTGTGCTGCTGACGACCCTGATGACGTTGCTCGACGCTGGCTTCCTTGAAGTCGCGTTCGATGCCATACAGCTTATTGATCAGGCTCAGCGCCACATCGGCCCGCCCGGTTTTGCCCTTGGGCTGCACCTTCTGCGCTTCGATAAATTTACGCCGCGCATGCGCCCAGCAGGCCAGTCGCTCGACACCGGCCTGTGCGGCCCCGGCGTTGTAGCCGGCGTAGTCGTCGGTCATCAAATAGCCGCGATAGCCCGCGAGCAGGCGCAGCGGTACGTCCTGCGCACGGCTGGTGGTGTAATCGAAGAGGACCACCGGCCTGCCTGGCGGGCCGCCGGTTTGCACCCACATCCACGATTGACTACCGGAGTCGCGCCCCGGTTCCTTGAGCACCTGCACGCGGGTTTCGTCGCAGTGGATCACTCCGCTGTCGAGCAGCGTGTCGCGCATCAGGTTGAGCAGCGGTTGCAGGTGCGCGGCGCACTGGATCACCCAGCGCGCCAGGGTCTGGCGCGGGATGTCGATGCCATGT
>CAMCJM010000173.1 GCA_945874835.1 Pseudomonas synxantha
AGTGCCGCCGCCGAATTTCGGCAATGATGTCCATCGATAACACCCCAGATTCTCCGGCCAAAAGACCGAATGGTTGCACACACCGGGGTGGAAACTATTGGACGCTGTTTACCCCGGGAATCTGGAAAGTTTTCCACGCTGTTTCACACTTGACGACGGACTGGAGCGCATGCTCGCTCAGGCCAAACGCAGTAGCAGCCCCATTGCGGTGCTGATGATGGATTTGGACCACTTCAAGAGAGTCAACGATGAACACGGCCATCTCGTCGGCGATGCATGCCTGCAACATGCCGCCCGTCGCATGCAACAACGCATGCGCCGCAACGACCTGCTAGTGCGTTTTGGCGGCGAGGAATTTGCCGCAGTGCTTGCCGACACCGATTTATTTGGTGCGATGGACTTTGCCGAACAACTGCGCCAGGACCTGGCCAGCACGCCGTGCATTCACTTGGGATTGAACATCTCACTGAGCCTGAGCATTGGCGTGTACTCAGTTATTCCTGGCCCCGACTGTGACCGCGAACACCTGCTGCGTCACGCCGACAGCGCACTCTACCGCGCCAAGGCAAATGGACGTAATTGTGTCGCCACGCACGATCCAGGTCTTTTGGGCAACGCCTGAGCCCGCCCGAACTGCCATCCGCTAGACGCTCTCGATTGTCTCATCTGCGCTTTCCAGACACGCCAAGGGCAGCGCAAACGGCGCATCAGCGGAAATATTGGTAGCCCAGAAAAACAAAAGGGCCATTCAATAATGAATGACCCTTCAAAATCCCGCAGAGCGGGCAAAAATGGCGTCCCCTAGGGGACTCGAACCCCTGTTACCGCCGTGAAAGGGCGGTGTCCTAGGCCACTAGACGAAGGGGACGAAACCTTCGAAGAACAAGGCCAGCTGATGCTGGCCCCGTGGCAGTTGTTACATCTGCAAAATTGGTGGAGATAAACGGGATCGAACCGTTGACCTCTTGCATGCCATGCAAGCGCTCTCCCAGCTGAGCTATACCCCCAGATTTATCGCCTCTCGGCTCACAGCCCAAACCAGCACTGCTTTTTGAAACTGGCGTCCCCTAGGGGACTCGAACCCCTGTTACCGCCGTGAAAGGGCGGTGTCCTAGGCCACTAGACGAAGGGGACGTAACCCTTCTACAACCAACCAGCTGCAGGAGCTGGTTGTGGCAAGCCTTACGGCTTTGAAGATGGTGGAGATAAACGGGATCGAACCGTTGACCTCTTGCATGCCATGCAAGCGCTCTCCCAGCTGAGCTATACCCCCATCGCAAGGACGGGGCGCATGTTAAGAGCCCGCCCTACACCTGTCAACAAAATTTTTAGCTGGAACTGCATTCTTTATGCTGACAGAACAACCACTTACCCCGTCCAGACCAAGCCGAACAACCGCCGGACGGGGCGTGCAGCGGATTAGGCGATAGCCGCCAGCAGCTTCTCCCACTCCTTATTTTCTTTCTTCGAAACACCGCCCAGCAACTCGATGGCCTGACGCAGACGGAAACGAGTCAGGTCTGGACCCAGGATCTGCATGGCATCGAGCACCGACACCGAACTGGCTTGCCCGGTGATGGCGGCGAACATCAGCGGCATGGCGTCGCGCAGCTTCAATTCCAAGTGCTCGACCACAGCCTGAATACAGGCAGTGATGTTGTCCTTTTCCCACTGACGCAGCGCCTCAAGCTTCCACAGGATCAACTGCATCACCTGACGCACCTGATCAGACGACAGCTTCTTGCTCTCGAACAGCTTGGCGTCCAGAGCCAGGCCACCAGCAAAGAAGAAGCTGGCCAACGGTGCAATCTGGCTGAAGGTTTCAACGCGGCCCTGCACGTGCGGGGCGATCTGCATCAGGTAATCGCTGTTGAATGCCCACTTCTGCGCGCCAGCAGCAAACTCCTCGACACTCAGTTCACGCATCCACTGGCCGTTGAGCCAGGACAGCTTCTCCAGGTCGAAGATCGGACCACCGAGGGAAACCCGGTTGATGTCGAAGTGCTCAACCATCTCGTCGAGGCTGAACTTCTCGCGCTCATCCGGCATCGACCAACCCATGCGACCGAGGTAGTTGAGCATCGCCTGCGGCAGGAAGCCCATGCGCTCGTAGAAGGTGATGCTGGTGGGGTTCTTGCGCTTGGACAGCTTGCTCTTGTCCGGGTTACGCAGCAGCGGCATGTAGCACAGCTGCGGCTTGTCCCAGCCGAAGTATTCGTACAGCAAAATAAGTTTGGGTGCCGACGGCAGCCATTCTTCGCCGCGCAGCACGTGGGTGATGCCCATCAGATGATCATCGACGACGTTGGCCAGGAAGTAGGTCGGCAGGCCATCGGTCTTCATCAGCACCTGCATGTCCATGCGACCCCACGGGATCTCCACCTCGCCACGCAACATGTCCGGCACCACGCAGACGCCTTCGGTCGGCACTTTCATGCGCACCACATTCGGCTCGCCAGCGGCCAAACGCTGCTGCACGGCCTCTGCGGGCAGGTGCATGCAGTGGCCGTCATAGCGCGGGGTCTGCTTGGCTTCCATCTGTTCAGCGCGCAGCTTGTCCAGGCGTTCGGCGCTGCAGAAGCAGTGGAAGGCATGGCCCTTCTCCACCAGCTCGGCGCTGTACTTCTGATAAATATGACCGCGCTCGCTCTGCCGATACGGGCCATGCGGGCCGCCGACGTCGGGCCCTTCGCTCCATTCGATGCCCAGCCAGCGCAAGGCGTCGTATATCTGTTGCTCCGACTCACGGGTCGAGCGCACTTGATCGGTGTCTTCAATACGCAGAATAAATTCGCCACCGTGCTGACGCGCAAAGCACAGGTTGAACAAGGCAATGTAGGCAGTGCCTACATGGGGATCGCCTGTAGGCGACGGCGCAATACGGGTGCGAACAGTAGTCATAGCAGCTCTCAGACAGGCAAAGCGGATTAAATCGAGGCGGCGATATTAACAGGCTGGCTGCCATCGGCTCCAGCAAGCCCGACGCACCTTTGCGCGAGGGGCTTTAGCCGCGAAAAATTGTCACCCTGTCGCGGCTAAAGCCCCTCCCACTTAAAGCACCACGCAATCTCGGCTAATTACACCTGCAACAGGCGATCACGCAGCTTCTGGATTTCGTCGCGCAGTTGCGCGGCGGCCTCAAACTCCAGATCACGGGCCAGGGCATACATCTTCTCCTCAAGCTGACGAATGCGCTTAGTGATCTCGCTGGGTGAACGCAGCTCGTTTTCGTAACGAGCACTTTCTTCTGCGGCCTTGGCCATGCCTTTGCGCTTCTTGCTACGCGCACCCGGCACAACGGCACCTTCGAGAATATCCTTAACGTCTTTGAACACGCCCTTGGGTGTGATGCCATTGGCTAGGTTGAAGGCTATTTGCTTGTCGCGCCGGCGATCCGTCTCGCTGATGGCGCGCTCCATCGAACCGGTCATGCGGTCGGCATAGAGAATCGCCCGACCGTTGAGGTTGCGCGCCGCACGACCGATGGTCTGAATCAACGAGCGCTCGCTGCGCAAGAACCCTTCTTTATCCGCATCAAGAATCGCCACCAGCGACACTTCGGGCATATCCAAGCCCTCGCGCAGCAGGTTGATGCCCACCAGCACATCAAACGCACCAATGCGCAGATCGCGGATGATCTCGACCCGCTCCACAGTGTCGATATCCGAGTGCAGGTAGCGCACCCTGACGCCGTGATCTGCCAGGTAGTCGGTCAAATCCTCGGACATACGCTTGGTCAGGGTGGTGACCAGCACACGCTCCTCAAGGGCTACACGCTTGTGGATTTCAGAGAGCAAATCATCCACCTGAGTCAGCGCGGGCCGCACTTCAATTTGCGGATCGACCAGCCCGGTTGGGCGCACCACTTGCTCTATCACCCGCCCGGCATGCTCGGCCTCATAGTTACCCGGCGTGGCCGATACAAAAATGGTTTGCGGGCTGGCCGCCTCCCACTCTTCAAACTTCATTGGCCGGTTATCCAGCGCTGAAGGCAAGCGAAAACCGTATTCCACCAGTGTTTCTTTGCGCGAACGGTCGCCCTTGTACATGGCACCGACCTGCGGCACCGACACGTGCGACTCGTCAATCACCAGCAATGCCTGATCCGGCAGGTAGTCGTACAGCGTCGGTGGCGGCTCGCCGGAATCACGCCCGGATAGATAGCGCGAGTAGTTTTCGATGCCGTTGCAGTAGCCCAGCTCTAAGATCATCTCCAGATCAAAACGGGTGCGCTGCTCCAGGCGCTGAGCCTCGACCAGTTTATTGTTGCTGCGCAGGTACTCCAGCCGCTCGACCTGCTCGATTTTAATCTTCTCAACAGCCTCCAGCAGCACTTCACGCGGGGTAACGTAGTGACTCTTGGGGTAGAAGGTGAAACGCGGCAGCTTGCGGATCACCTCACCGGTCAGGGGATCGAAGGCCGAGATGCTTTCTACCTCGTCATCAAACAGTTCAAGGCGAATGGCTTCCAGATCCGATTCGGCGGGGAAAATATCAATCACATCACCGCGCACACGGAAGGTTGAGCGGGCAAAATCCATGTCATTGCGGGTGTATTGCAGGTCGGCCAGACGGCGCAGCAAGTCCCGCTGATCCATTTTGTCGCCGCGATCAACGTGCAGCACCATCTTCAGGTACGACTCAGGGCTGCCCAGGCCGTAGATGCACGACACCGTGGTGACAATGATCGCGTCGGGGCGCTCCAACAGCGCCTTGGTCGCCGACAGGCGCATCTGCTCGATATGGTCGTTGATCGAGGCGTCCTTCTCGATAAAGGTATCGGAAGACGGCACATAGGCTTCCGGCTGGTAGTAGTCGTAATAGGAAACGAAATACTCCACCGCGTTGTTCGGGAAGAAACTCTTGAACTCGCCGTACAGTTGCGCTGCCAGGGTCTTATTAGGCGCCAGAACCAAGGTTGGCCGCTGGATCTGTGCAATCACGTTGGCGATGGAAAACGTCTTACCCGAGCCCGTTACACCCAGCAATGTCTGGTGCGAAAGGCCTGCCTCAAGCCCCTCAACCATCTGCCGAATAGCCTCAGGCTGATCGCCGGCCGGCTGAAAACGTGTAACCAATTTAAACTCGGACATGGCAAACCTCGACGAGCGGTTGTGACGCGACTTCAAAGCCTACGTCATAACCGGTGAAAAGCATGTGCCCGCTGTCGCGGCACAAGTTATGCGTCGGTATACTACCGGCCCACTAACGCAACCCCTAGCGGGCGTTGCCTGATCCTCAACCCCTCCTCTTCAGAGCTGCCGCATCCATGAGTCTGTTCTCTGCCGTCGAAATGGCTCCGCGCGACCCCATCCTGGGCCTCAACGAAGCATTCAACGCCGATACCCGTGCAACCAAAGTGAATCTGGGTGTGGGCGTTTACTACAACGAGGAAGGCCGCATTCCCCTGCTGCGCGCCGTAGCCGAAGCTGAGAAAGCCCGCATTGAAGCGCATGCACCGCGCGGCTACCTGCCGATCGAGGGCATTGCAGCCTATGACAACGCCGTACAGAGGCTGTTGCTGGGCGCAGACTCCGAGTTGATCGCCGCTGGCCGGGTGATCACCACCCAAGCCGTCGGCGGCACGGGCGCACTGAAAACCGGTGCCGACTTCCTCAAGCACCTGCTGCCCAACACCGTGGTCGCGATCAGCGACCCGAGCTGGGAAAACCATCGCGCCCTGTTTGAGGCTGCCGGGTTCCCGGTGCATAACTACCGTTATTACGACGCGCAAAGCCACGGCGTGAACCGTGCTGGCATGCTTGAAGACCTGCGCAACTTGCCCGTACGCTCGGTTGTCGTACTGCACGCCTGCTGTCACAACCCGACCGGGGTTGATCTGTCGCTGGACGACTGGAAAGCTGTCCTCGACGTTGTGCGCGAGCGCGAGCATGTGCCATTTCTCGACATCGCCTACCAAGGCTTTGGTGATGGTATCGAACAGGACGCCTTCGCTGTGCGCCTGTTTGCGGCCTCCGGCATCCCGTTCTTCGTCTCCAGCTCGTTTTCTAAATCCTTCTCGCTCTACGGCGAGCGCGTTGGCGCGCTGTCCATCATCACGGGCAGCCAGGAAGAAGCCAGCCGCGTGCTCTCGCAAGCCAAACGCGTGATTCGCACCAACTACTCCAATCCACCGACCCACGGCGCCACCGTAGTCGCCAGCGTGCTCAACAGCCCCGAGTTACGCGCCATGTGGGAAGAGGAACTGGCCGGCATGCGCGAGCGTATTCGCGGTATGCGCATGGCCATGATTGAACAACTGGCAGCCCTGAATTGCAAACGTGATTTCAGCTTTGTGGCTCAGCAACGCGGCATGTTCTCCTATTCAGGCCTGACCGCCGAACAGGTCGAGCGGTTGAAAAACGAGTTCGGTATTTATGCCGTCGGCACCGGCCGTATCTGCGTCGCGGCACTGAACTCGCGCAACCTGCCAGCCGTGACGCAAGCCATCGCTCAAGTCCTGTAAAAATCACTGAGGGGAAGTTTCAGATACTTGACTTCCCCTTTTGAATCAGTAGGATACGCGCCGTTGTTCCGCGATAGCTCAGTCGGTAGAGCAAATGACTGTTAATCATTGGGTCCCTGGTTCGAGTCCAGGTCGCGGAGCCAAATTCGAAAGCCTCGGTTAGCGCCGGGGCTTTTTTGTGCCTGCCGGACTCTCACCAGGGACTGCGTCCCAGGTTATTCGCTAACGCTCACCCCGTCGGGGCTGTGCTAAAGCACGTTCAGCTGCGCTGTCGAGTCCAGGTCGCGGAGCCAAATTCGAAAGCGTCGGTTAAACCGGGGCTTTTTGTGCAGAACGCTCACCCAAGGTGACGTTTAAGATGATTCGCTGCAACAAACCAAATCAAGCCCAATAAAAAACCGCGACCCTAGGTTCTGTTGACGTAAGCCACCGGCTAGAATCTGGCTTTTGCCATGACCGACAGAAGCCAGTTAAGCGATACCGAGTGGGCTCATATACAAAGCCTGCTGAGTGCCACAAAGGGGATACGGCTACTGAACGCACCCAGTTGTC
>CAMCJM010000174.1 GCA_945874835.1 Pseudomonas synxantha
CGTGGTTAGAGGCGCGCAAGATTCGAGCGGTAATACCGCCCAAGAGCAACCGTGTCGAGCAGCGTTCATGCGACTGGTATCTTTATAAAGAGCGCCACGTCGTGGAGTGCCTGTTCGGCAAACTGAAGCATTACCGGCGGATTGCTACGTGTTTTGAGAAAAAGGCCAGTCATTTCAAGTCTATGCTGGCCTTCGCTGCAACCCTGTTGTGGCTCAGCTGATACGTCAACAGAACCTAGCCGAGTTGGAAGTGTGAGGTGGGCGATACTTTTTTGTGTCACTCGGGGCGCGCTTGCTTGTAGAATCGCCGCCCCAAAGATCTGGCGCTCTGCCATCTTATTGGCATGGACGCGATGATGCAGGACAACTCCACCTCTACAGCTCATCCCCCCCAAATTGATAGCGGCCTTGCCTGCCTGGTAATGCTTGCACGTTTCCACAACGTTGCTGCTTCCCCCGAACAACTCACCCACGAATACGCCGAAGACGGCCGCCTGTTTGGCCGTGCCGAGATGCTTCTTGCTGCCAAGAAACTGGGTCTGAAGG
The DNA here is from genome assembly GCA_945874835.1 of Pseudomonas synxantha. Taxonomy (GTDB): domain Bacteria; phylum Pseudomonadota; class Gammaproteobacteria; order Pseudomonadales; family Pseudomonadaceae; genus Aquipseudomonas; species Aquipseudomonas synxantha_B. The sequence goes on from CAMCJM010000174.1 coordinate 547, forward strand.
CAAAGTCCGCACGCAGCTCTGGCGTTTTGCCGGCTATGGTAGGGCGCTGCCCTGCAAAACTCCGCCGTAGAAGCGTCGGCGCTGCCCGGCAAGTTGACGGAATTGGCCGTCAAATTGTCTTGGACCTACTCAGAGGCTGCTGCGCTTCGGCTAAACGGCGTTGAAAACCGCCTCGGAATGCTCATTTACAACACGTAAACTCCGCTTCCTCGGCTTTTTCGCCACCGTTTATCTCTAACTCGCGAGCCTCTGAGCAGGCCCTTATTGTCGAGAATTGCCGTGGACAAGTTCGATCAACAGATACTCGCCCTGTTGCGCGCCGATGCGCGCTTACCCGTCAGCCAGATCGCCCGTGAGGTCAACTTGTCGCGTTCGGCGGTCAGTGAGCGGATTCGCCAGCTGGAGCAGGCCGGGGTGATTCGTGGCTATCAGGCGCAGGTGGCACTGCCCGGTGCGGGCGCGATCACGGCTTATCTGGAGTTGTTCTATCAAGGCGGCCGCTGCGAGCACTATGTCGAGCGCATGCGCGTTTTCCCGGAAGTGCGTCGTTGCAGCGGCATCAGCGGTGAGACCGACATGCTGGTGGTCATCGAAGCGCCCTCCATGCAGCGCCTGAGCGAGGTGCGCGGCGAGATCGAAAACTTCCCCGGCATACAGAAAGTGAAGGCCCATATGGTGGTCAAGGATTGGCTGTTTTGAGCATGCGCATCCTGCACACCTCCGACTGGCACCTCGGCCAGCACTTTATGGGCAAGACGCGTCAGGCTGAGCATCAGGCGTTTTGCGCCTGGCTGATCGAGCAGGTGCGTGCGCATGCAGTGGATGCTGTGCTGATTGCCGGCGATATCTTTGATACCTGCGCGCCGCCCAGTTATGCCCGTGAGCAGTACAACCGTTTTATCGTCGAACTGCGCGCCAGCGGCTGTGCGTTGGTGGTGCTGGGCGGCAACCATGATTCGGTGGCCATGCTCGCTGAGAGCAAAACGCTGTTGGCGCAGCTCGGTACGCGGGTGATTCCGGGTGTTTGTGAGCAACTGGATGAGCAGCTGCTGGTGCTGCACCAGCGTGACGGCTCGCCGGGTGCGATTCTCTGCGGTATCCCGTTTATCCGCCCGCGCGATGTATTGCTTAGCCAGGCCGGGCAGAGCGCGCAGGACAAGCAACTGTCGCTGCAGCAGGCGATCCAGCAGCACTATCAAGACCTCTATGCCCTGGCCGAAGCCAAGCGCGCGGAGCTGGGTGGGGACTTGCCGATTATTGCTACGGGCCATCTGACCACTGTCGGTGCCAGCGCCAGTGATTCGGTGCGTGAGATTTATGTCGGCAGCCTGGAGGCCTTCCCCACCAGCGCCTTTCCGCCAGCGGCTTACATCGCCCTGGGGCATATTCACAGGCCGCAGAAGGTCGGTGGGCTGGAGCATATCCGCTACTGCGGCTCGCCGATTGCGCTGAGTTTTGATGAAGCCAAACAGCAGAAAGAAGTGCTGCTGGTGGAGCTGGACAGCAGCGGTTTGCGCCAGATCAGCGCACTGCCAGTGCCGCGTTTTCAGCCGCTGTTGTCCTTACGCGGTTCGTTAAAAGAACTGGAAGCCGCCATTCAGGAGGCCGCCAAACAGGGCAGTGCCGAACAGCTGGTTTGGCTGGAAGTGCTGGTCGGTACCGACGATTACCTGAGCGACTTGCAACTGCGCATCGCCGCGCTTTGCGAGGGTCTGCCGGTGGAGGTGCTGCGCATTCGGCGCGAGCGTGGCAATGCCAGCAGCAGCCTGCAGGGCCAGGCCAAGGAAACCCTGGATGAGCTGAGTGTGGACGACGTATTCGCCCAACGTTTAAGCAGCGAAGCGCTGGACGAGGCCGAACAGGGGCGCTTGCTGGGGTTGTATCAGCAGGTGGTCAGTGAACTGCGCGAGGGTGACGCATGAAAATCCTCAGTCTGCGCCTGAAAAATCTCAATTCGCTCAAAGGTGAGTGGAAGATCGACTTCACCGCCGAACCCTTCAAAGATAACGGCCTGTTCGCCATCACCGGGCCGACCGGGGCGGGTAAGACCACGCTGCTGGATGCCATCTGCCTGGCGCTTTATCACCGCACGCCGCGCATGAGCACGGTGTCGGCCAGCGCCAACGAACTGATGAGTCGGCACACCGCCGATTGTTTGGCCGAGGTCGAATTTGAGGTTAAGGGCGTTGCCTACCGCGCCTTCTGGAGTCAGCGCCGCGCCCGCGACAAGGCCGATGGCGCGCTGCAAGCGCCCAAGGTCGAGCTGGCGGCTGCCGATGGGCCAATCATCACCGACAAAATCAACGAGAAGCTGCGCGAAACCGAGCGCCTCACGGGGCTGGATTTCGAGCGCTTTACCAAATCCATGCTGCTGGCCCAGGGCGGTTTTGCCGCCTTTCTTGAAGCCAACGCCAACCAGCGCGCCGAACTGCTGGAAGAGCTGACCGGCACCGACATTTATGGGCAGATTTCCCAGCGGGTGTTTGAGCAAACCCGCGAGGTGAAAGTCGCCCTCGATCAACTGCGCGCCAAGGCCGAGGGCGTGGAGTTGCTCAGTGATGAGCAGCGCGGCGAGCTCAGCATTGAAACCGAGCAGTTGGCCCAAGATGAACAGCGCCTGACGCAGCAGCAAGCCAGCGCGCAGGCCCAGCAGCAGTGGCGTGAGGCGAAAGCAGCGGCTCAGGCGCAATTGCAGCAGGCCCACCAGCAGCTTGATCAGGCCCGGCAGGCGCAGCTGCAGGCCCAGCCGCAGTTGCAGCAACTGGCTGCCAGTGAGCCTGCCACTCAGTTGCAACCGCTGTACCGCGAGCTGCAGCGGCTCAATCGCCAGGTGCACGACAGCCAGGCGCAGGCGCAGCAGTTGCAGGCCCAGCATGGGCAGGCGTTGCAGCAGATCAGCCAATACGCCTGGCAAGGTCAGCAATTCAGTCAGCAGGCGTTGCAGGCAGAGCAGCAGGTCTTGGCCCAGATGCAGCAGCGCGCTGATCACAATACGCAACAGCTGGCGCTGCAGCCCCAGCGTGCTCAGCTCGGTGCAAATTTGCCGGTATGGCAGGAGCAGTTCGAGGCCCTGCAGCAAGGCGAACAAGAGCACGCGGCTGAGCAGACCGAGCAAGCGAAAATCCGTCAGGTACTGAGTGAGCTTGCTGTCGAGCTGGCTCAGCAGCAGCGCGCGCTAAAGACGGCCGAGGCGGCCTATCAGCAGGCCGAACACACCGTGCAGGTCACCCAGCAGCAGCTCGACGAGGTGCTGGCGGGGCAGGACGATGCGGCGTTACGAGAGCAATCGCAGCAACTGACTGAGCGTGGGCGACAGCTTGATCAGCTGCAATTGATCGAGGCGCACCGTCAGCGTGATGGGGCGCAGCAGGCGCAGAGCCTTGCGCAGCTGGGTCAACAGCAGCACGCGCTGACTGAGTTGAACCGCCAGCGTGAAGCGTTGCGCAGTCAGTTCGTCGACCTCAAACAGCAGATCGCCGATAAGCAAAAATTGCTTGAGCAGGAACAGCGCATTCAGCAACTGGAACACTATCGCGCAGCGCTGCAGGCCGATGAGGCGTGCCCCTTGTGTGGTTCCCATGAGCATCCGGCCATTGCCGAATATCGGGCGCTCGATCCCTCACAAACCGCCCAAGCCTTGCAAGCCAAGCAGCAGGAGCAAGATACAGTGCGGGCGCAGGGCGAGGCGCTAAATAAGCAACTGGGCGTGGTCGAGGCGCAGGTTACGCACAGCCAAACTCAGCTTGCAGCTGCTGAGCAAGGGCTGATGGAATGCAGCCAGCGTTGGCAAAGCGGTTGTGCACAACTCGGCGAGTCGCTGGCGGATGCGGCAGCGCTGCTCGCCGCGCAGCAACAGTACGCGCAGCAGCAGGCGGCGCAGCAGGCCCGCCTGACTCTGCTTGATCAGCTCAAACGCGCGCTGCAAGGTGGCGTTGAGGTGTGTTTGCAGGCTGAGCGCGAACTCAGTCGTTGCCGTGGACAGTTGGAGTCACTGCTGGCCCGGCAAAGCAGCCAGCAGCAACGTCAGCTCGACAGTCAGGCGCACGAGCAGCAGTTGTTGCGCAAGCAAGCCGAGCGCCAGGCGCGGCTAACCAGCAGTCTGCAGGTGCTGGGCTATGCCTGGCCTGAGAGCCCGGCGAATTGGCTGCAAGAGAAGCAGCAGGCATGGCAGCACTGGCAGGCTGAACAGGCGCTAAGCCAGCGCTTGGCGAGCCTGTTGCAAACCCACGGGCATGCCGTGCAAGCGGCGCAAGAACAGGCGCAGGTTTGGCAGCAGCGTTGGGCCGAGCAAGCTACGCCAGCGTTGCCAGCGCTTGCCCCGACGGTGCAGCCGCAAGAGCAGTTGCACAGCCTGCAAAGCCGCTGGCCGACGGTTCAGCAGCAACGGGATCAATTACAGGGGCAATTGGACACCGTGCAGGCGCGCAGCGCAGCTGAACAACGCGAACAGCTGGCCCAGCACGAAGCCTGGCAGCGGGCACTTTCGGCCAGCCCGTTTGCCGATGAAGCGCAGTTTCTCGCGGCCGTGCTGGATGATGCGCAGCGCCAGAGTCTGCGTGAACTGGAGCAGCGCCTTGGGCATGCGCTCACTGCCGCGACAGCGCTGCAAGCGGGTGCGAGCCAGCGTCTGCTGGAGTTGCAGGCCAGCGAGCCGATTGGGCTATTGGCCGAAATCAGTGATGAACAGCTGCTAAGCCATGTCCAGCAACTTGTGCTGCAGCTCAAAGCCTTGACCCAACGCCAGGGCGAAATCCGCGCGCAGCTGCAGGGCGATGAGGCGCGCCGGCTCGGCCAGCAAAGCCTGTTTGCCGCAATCAGCACCCAGCAGGGTGAGTACGACCTGTGGCAACAACTCAACAGCCTTATTGGCTCATCCGATGGCGCCAAATACCGCAAGTTCGCTCAGGGTCTGACCCTCGATCATCTGGTCTATCTGGCCAATCAGCAGCTCGAACGCCTGCACGGTCGTTACCAATTGGCGCGGCGCAGCCGTGGTGAGCTGGAACTGGAAGTGCTCGACACCTGGCAGGCCGATGCGGCGCGCGACACCAAAACCCTGTCCGGCGGCGAGAGTTTTCTGGTCAGCCTGGCGCTGGCCTTGGCGCTGTCCGATCTGGTCAGCCACAAAACCAGCATCGACTCGTTGTTCCTCGACGAAGGCTTCGGCACCCTCGACGGCGAGACCCTGGAGGTGGCGCTGGATGCGCTGGATAACCTCAACGCCAGCGGCAAAATGATCGGCGTTATTAGCCATGTCGAGGCGCTGAAAGAGCGCATCCCCGTACAGCTGAAAGTGCACAAGGCCGTGGGCATGGGTTACAGCGCATTGGACAAGCGCTTTGCCTTTAGTCGGCCGAGCGGTTGATGCAACCCTGCGCTGATCAGCGGAGGGCTGTCTATACTCGGTTGATCGCGCAGGATGCACGTAACCTATTTATCAGGGAGTTATAACGAATCGCTTGGAGTGACGTGCTTGGCTAAGCCACTGATCTGCCTGTTGTGCTGTTTGTTAGCCCCGTTGTATTCATCCGCCGCGTTAGCGCAGGGGCTGACGTTTTGCTACGAAGATCAAGACTCTTACCCTTGGGTGATGACTGATGGCAGCGGACTGAACCTGCAGTTGCTGGCACAGGTGGCCGATGTCTTGACTCTTGAATTGCAGATGGTGGCCGTGCCGTGGAAGCGTTGTCTCAATGGCTTGGAGCAGGGCATCTATGACGGCGCGTTTGCCGCCAGCTACAAGCCCGAACGCTTGCCCATGGGGCGTTATCCACAGGATTCGGACGGCCGGTTGGATGAGCGCAAACGCTTGCATACATCAACTTACGCGCTGTATCGGCGCAAGGGCAGTGCGGTCAGTTGGAACGGCGAGCAGTTTCGCCAGTTGAGCGGGCGCGTTGGCTCGCTCAGCGGGTTTTCTATTGTTGAAATGCTGCGCGGTCATGGGCTTGAAGTGGACGAAACCAGCCGTGATCCTTTGGCCTTGTTGCAGATGCTCCGGCTTAAACGCATCGAGGCGGCCGCCTTGCAAAGCCAGCGTGCCGATTTCATCCTGCAGGCTCAGCCTGAGCTGGCTGCGCAGTTGGAGAAAGTCGTACTGCCGCTGGAAGAAAAAGCCTACTACCTGATGCTGTCCAATCGTTTGGTGGCGCAAAAGCCTGAACTGGCGGCGCTTATCTGGGATGAAATCGAGCGCCAGCGCGAGTCAGCGTTGTATCAGCGTAACCGCTCCACAAACCCCACCTTCAAATGAACCTTGCACAACCTGATGCTGTGCTCCCGATTTCTTTCTGGAGCCAGCCCATGATGCGCCCCGACCCCAAGGTCAAAGTTGTATACCTCTATCCCAAGCCGGTCGATTTTCGCAAA
>CAMCJM010000175.1 GCA_945874835.1 Pseudomonas synxantha
CACGTCGTGGAGTGCCTGTTCGGCAAACTGAAGCATTACCGGCGGATTGCTACGCGTTTTGAGAAAAAGGCCAGTCATTTCAAGTCTATGCTGGCCTTCGCTGCAACCCTGTTGTGGCTCCGCTGATACGTCAACAGAACCTAGAAGCGTTGTCATCTGATTGCAAAGATTCAGGCGTTTTTTGCCGTCAACTGTGACCTTCATCTGCTTTGATAGCTTCTGCCCGCAAGGCCGATAGATAAGAGGCGCTTGGTTGGATGGGTATTTGCGCCTAAAATCGCCGGCCGTACCGTATTCAGTGAAAGTGGCATGCCTGATTTTTCCCAGCGTTTTTTGTTCGACGACAGCGATATCCGTGGTGAGCTGGTTGGTTTGACTGACAGCTACAGCCACGTCCTCGCCAAGCACGACTATCCGTTAGCCGTGGCGCAACTGCTCGGTGAACTGCTGGCGGCAGCCTCGCTGCTGATTGGCACGATCAAGTTTGAAGGCCTGCTGATTCTCCAGGCGCGCTCCTCTGGTGCCGTGCCGTTGCTGATGGTCGAATGCACCAGCGAAGGCGAGTTGCGAGGCATTGCCCACTACCATGGCGAGCAGGTAGGTGATGATGTCAGTTTGCGTACGCTGATGCCTGACGGCGTGCTGGCCATGACCGTAGACCCCAAGTCCGGGCAGCGTTATCAAGGCATCGTTGACCTGGAAGGCGATACCCTGGCCGACTGCCTGACCAATTACTTCGCCACTTCCGAGCAGTTGCCGACGCGTTTCTGGCTCTGTGCCGATGGCCAGCGCGCCCGTGGTCTGTTGTTGCAGCAGTTGCCGGCCGACCGCCTGAAGGAAGCCGATGAGCGTGAAGCCAGCTGGCAGCACGCCATGGCTCTGGCCGACACCCTGAAAACTGAAGAGCTGCTGGGGCTGGACAACGAGACCCTGTTGCATCGCCTTTATCACCAAGACCCGCTGCGCCTGTTTGACCCGCGCGCGCTGCTGTTTCGCTGCAGTTGTTCGCGTGAGCGCTCCAGCCGCGCGTTGATCAGCCTTGGTCAGGCTGACGCGCAAGCGTTGTTGCTCGAGCATGGCAGTCACGTGGAAATCGATTGCCAGTTCTGCAACGAGCGTTATCTGTTTGATGCTGCCGATGTACTGCAACTGTTTATCGATGGTGGTACAGACGCGCCCTCAGGCACGCATCACTGAGGCGCGCCGCTCTAAATCGCGGCACGGAGAGCTGATCAGAGGCTGCACCCGCAGTCGGCTTTTTCTGGCATAATCCGCCGCACTTTTTTCGCTGTAGTAGTGCTCCGGCTTCTACTACAAATCGTTCGGAAGACTCGGCCACGTGGCCGACGGGGAACCACATGACGCAAGCCAACAACGCCGTGTACACCGACATCAGCGCCGCCCAACTGGTCGAAGAAGCCCTTCGTCGCGGTGAGGGCGAACTGGCCGCCACTGGTTCGCTGGTCGTACGCACTGGCCATCGCACAGGTCGTTCGCCGGCTGACCGCTTCATCGTGCAAGAGCCGAGCACCGAGGCGAAAATCGCCTGGGGCGCAATCAACCGTCCGTTCCCGGCCGACAATTTCGATGCCCTGTGGGACCGCGTCCAAGCCTTCTCCGACGCCCAGGACAGCTTCGTATCCTACGTTCATGTAGGCTCCGCTGGCGCCCACTACCTGCCGGTGAAAATGACCACCGCGACCGCTTGGCAGAATCTGTTTGGCCGTTGCCTGTTCATCAACCCTGAGCAGTACAACCCGGCGGGCAAAGACGAGTGGCAAGTGCTCAACGTCGCCAACTTCGAGTGCGTCCCCGAGCGCGATGGCACCAACTCCGATGGCTGCGTGATCCTCAACTTCGCCGCCAAGAAAGTCCTGATCGCCGGCATGCGTTACGCCGGTGAAATGAAGAAAGCCATGTTCAGCGTGCAGAACTTCCTGCTGCCGGATGCTGACGTGCTGCCGATGCACTGCGCTGCCAACATTGGTGAAGAAGGCGACGTGACCCTGTTCTTCGGTCTGTCCGGCACCGGCAAAACCACCCTGTCGGCTGACCCGAGCCGCTACCTGATCGGTGACGATGAGCACGGTTGGGGCGTGGGCGTGGTGTTCAACATCGAAGGCGGTTGCTATGCCAAGTGCATCGACCTGTCCGAGAAGAACGAGCCGGTAATCTGGAAAGCCATCCAGTTCGGCGCGGTACTGGAGAACGTAGTTCTCGACGAAAACCGTGTACCGGATTACGCCGATGACAGCCTGACCCAGAACAGCCGCGCGGCCTACCCGCTGGAGCTGATCGAGAAGCGCAGCGAGAAGAACCTCGGTGGTGAGCCGAACGCGGTGATCTTCCTGACCTGCGACCTCACTGGCGTACTGCCGCCCGTGTCGATCCTCAACGAAGAGCAAGCGGCGTACCACTTCCTCTCCGGTTACACCGCACTGGTCGGCTCCACCGAAATGGGCAGCGGCGGCGGCATCAAGTCGACCTTCTCCACCTGCTTCGGCGCACCGTTCTTCCCGCGTCCGGCTGGCGAATACGCTGAACTGCTGATCAAGCGCATCCGTGGCTTCGGGTCCAAGGTTTACCTGGTCAACACCGGCTGGACCGGCGGTGGCTACGGCGTTGGCAAGCGCTTCAATATCCCGACCACCCGTGGCGTGATCGCAGCCATCCAGAGCGGCGCGCTGATCGGTACCGAAACTGAACTGCTGCCGATCATCAACCTGAGCGTACCGAAGTCGGTGCCGGGTGTTGAAACCAACCTGCTCAACCCGCGCAACACCTGGGCTGATCAGGCTGCTTACGACGAGGCCGCCAAAGGCCTGGCTAAGTTGTTCGTCGATAACTTCCAGAAGTTTGATGTGAGCGATGCCATTAAAAATGCTGGCCCTCAGCTCTAAGCTGTAACGGCCGCATTGAAAAAACCGCCGTTATCGGCGGTTTTTTTATGCCTGGGAAATCGCGCCTTAATCTGTAGGAGGCGCTTTAGCGGCGATCTTTAAGACGTTGTCGCGGCTAAAGCCCCTCCTACGGTGCTTTCACGCGCGATAAGAAACGGAAAAGCCGCCCGTAGGCGGCTTTAGGTGCGTATCTGCGAACAGATCAGGCACGTTTGGGTGCTGCGGTGCTGCATCAGGTGGCCGCCCTGCACGGCCTGGGTACTGCTGTATGTCGACTAGGGCCATGGGCCTGTTGGTGTGGCAACTCAAGCTTTCGGTGCTATCACCTGCAAGGGGGCAAGTGGATGTCGATAGAACCAAAACGACAGCCGATGCAACTGCGTTGCCACACCAACAAACCCATGGTTTCCTGCACATTCAGCAAACGTACACTTAGGCCGGCGGGTTGCCCTAGGGTTCGGTTATCACACCAGCCCATCCGATGTTTCAGGGGGGATGGCTGGGTGGTGCTTAAACCAAATGGGCAATCAGATGACTATCCATACGCTGCCGTTGAAGCCAGTTAACTGCATACTGATCTCCTTCGCCGCTTGCTTGGTTTCACTGTAGGCCATGGCTGACAGTGGCGTTAGTTAGATTGGCAATAGCGCAATGCCTGGTCAGGCTTAACAGTTTTTTACCGCAGCGGCGGTCAATGGAGTGACCGCCATGAGTACCCTTGAACGTGTGTTTGGCTTCAAACAGTTGCGTCCCGGCCAGGAGTCTGTGGTCTCGGCCGTATTGGCTGGGCGCTCGGCGGCGGCGATTTTCCCCACCGGTTCGGGCAAATCCTTGTGTTATCAGCTGCCTGCCCTGCACCTGCCGCATTTGACTCTGGTGATCTCGCCGTTGCTGGCCCTGATGCAGGATCAGCTGGCGTTTCTGCATGGGCGTGGCATCAGCGCCGCCAGCATCGATTCGGCGCAAAGCCGCGAGCAGGCCTCCGAGGTCATGGCGCGGGCGAAAGCCGGTGAACTGAAGATTCTGATGATTTCGGTTGAACGTCTGAAAAATGAGCGCTTTCGCAACTTTATCGTGCAGGTGCCGATCTCCCTGTTGGTGGTCGATGAGGCGCACTGCATTTCCGAGTGGGGCCATAACTTTCGCCCGGATTACCTCAAGTTGCCGGACTATCAGCGCCAGTTCGGCATCCCGCAGGTGCTGCTGCTCACCGCCACGGCCACGCCACCGGTGGTAGCAGACATGCAAAACAAGTTCGCCATCGCCGAAGCCGATGTGGTCACCACCGGTTTTTACCGGCCCAACCTCAATTTGCTGGTCGAGCCGGTTAGCGGTGCCGATAAACTGCGCCGGTTGCAGCAATGGCTGTTAGCCAAGGCCGGGCAACCCAGCATTGTCTATGTCACCCAGCAGCGCACCGCCGAGCAGGTGGCTGAGCGTCTGAGTCAACGTGGTGTTGCCGCTAGCGCCTATCACGCCGGTATGCCGCATGACGCACGTGAGGCGATCCAGCGTCAGTTTATGGCCGGGCAGATCAACTGCATTGTTGCCACCATCGCCTTTGGCATGGGCATCGACAAGAGTGACATCCGCAACGTGGTGCACTTTGATTTGCCCAAATCCATCGAGAACTACAGCCAGGAAATCGGTCGTGCGGGACGTGATGGCCAACCCTCGGACTGCCTGGTGCTGGCCAACCGCGACAGCCTCAATGTGCTGGAGAACTTCGTCTACGGCGACACGCCAGAGTTGCTGGGCATTCGCTGTGTGCTCGATGAGTTGTTGGCCGGCGGCCAGGGCGGCGAATGGGAACTGATGCTCAACCCACTCTCTGAGCAGAGCAATATTCGCCAATTACCGCTGAAAACCCTGCTGGTGCAGTTGGAGCTGCGCGGCATCATCGCCCCGCGTTACGCCTATTTCGCCGAGTATCGCTTCAAATACCGGCTTGAACCCGAGGCGCTGCTGGCTCATTTCAGCGGTGAGCGGCGGCAGTTTGTTGAGGCATTGATCAGCACCTCGCAGCGTGCCCGCACCTGGTGCACGGTGGATTTCGAGCAGTTGTATCAGCAGCATCAGGCCGAGCGCAGTCGGGTGATCACCGCACTGGATTACTTTCAGGAAAAGGGCTGGATCGAGCTGGAAAGCAAGCAGATGACCGAGGTCTACGCCTTGCTGCAGTCGGGGTTTGATGCAGAGGCCCTGAGCGCTGAATTGCATGGCTATTTCAGCCAGCAGGAAGCCAGCGAAATTCGCCGGATACACGCCATGCTCGCGCTGTTTGCCAGCGAACTCTGCCTGAGCCAGCGACTGGCGGCATACTTTGGCGACAGCCATGCGCCGCAGCAGTGCGGGCATTGTTCGGTGTGCCAGGGGCAGATCGCCCAGCTACCGGCCCCGCCAGCATTACCGCCGTTGGCGGAGTTGGACGTGCAGGCGTTGTGTGCCTGCTTTGTGCGAAAGCATCAGGAACACAAAGGCGTAGCGCCGAGCGTCGAATGCCTGACGCGCTACCTGTGTGGCGTCAGCGTGCCGCTCTTCACCGCGCTCAAGGCCCGTCAATTAGGCGGTTTTGCGGCGTTGGAGGCCTACCCCTACGCCGAGGTGCGCGCGTGGTTAACGGCGCAGCGCGTGTAGGCGCTACTCGCCGATATCCTCATTCCACAGCGTCGGCTGGGCGGCAATAAAGCCCTGCATCAGGTGCAGGCATTCGTCGTTCTGCAGCACCTGCAGGTTGACGCCGCGTTCGCGCAGCAGCGCTTCTTCGCCGAGAAAGCTCTGGTTTTCGCCGACCACCACCGTGGGAATGCCATACAGCAGGATCGCCCCGCTGCACATCGCGCAGGGTGAGAGGGTGGTGTAGAGCACCGACTCGCGGTAGGTCTGTGCGGTCTGCCGACCGGCGTTTTCCAGGGCGTCCATTTCGCCATGACGGATGGCGCTGCCCTGTTGCACGCGGCGGTTGTGGCCACGGCCGATGATCTGGCCTTTGTGTACCAATACCGAGCCGATTGGGATGCCGCCTTCGGCCAGTCCTTGGCGCGCTTCGTCGATGGCCGCTTGCATAAACTTATCCATGGTTTGCCCCTCGCTGAAACAACTCAGTTTATTTTTGCTGCGCCGCCTGACCTTGTTGCAGGGTCCATTCCAGCACCTCACGCGCCAGTTGGTCGCCAGCCAGCCCGAAGGCATTGATCACGGCTGGCACCGTGGTGTCGCTGGCGGGCTGGCTGACCTCGAAGCGGCGGCTGGCGAGGATGCGCAAGCTGCCACTTTCTACCAGGCGCGCTTCGAGCAGGATGCGCGCGGCTGGGCGACCGTTCTGGTATTCACTTTGGAAGGCGCGCAGGTCGCCGTCCAGTTCCAGATCAGCTTGCAGGCGGCTGTCATCACTGCTCACGGCCTTGAGACGGCCGTCGTCGAGGAAGGCATCCACTAAGCGGTCACGCAATAACAGCGGTGCCCGGTCACTCCAGCGCACGCCTTGGTAAGCGCTGATTTGATCGCCCGGTGGCAAGACGGCAATCCGCGTGCTGTCGAGCAATTGGCTGCTGTAGGGTTTGTTTACGCGCAGCGCCCAGTCGGCGCTGGTGTCATGGCTGGGCAGGCTGCTGGCAGGCAGGCGGTAAATGCTCAGCTCTTGGCTTTTCGGCAGCACCGTGCAGGCGCTCAGGCTGGCGATCAACAGGCCGGCGAAGGCGAGGCGAAGGCGCTTCATGGTTGGAACTCCTTGATGGTGTCACTGCGCAGCAGATAGCCGGCGGGGTCTTCCTCCAGGCGGCGGGCGAAGGAGCGCAAGGTGCTGAGGGTTTCGCGCAGTTCGATAATGGTCGGGCCTAGCTCTCCGATACCCTGCATGCCGCCATCAAGGGCGCTGCGGTTATCACTCAGCAGGCGTTCAATCTGGCTGCTGCTGCGCTCCAGCGAGGAGACCATGCGTCCGGCGCTGTGCAGCGCATCCTGGCCGGGGCCGCTGAGCAGTTG
>CAMCJM010000176.1 GCA_945874835.1 Pseudomonas synxantha
AGGGCAGTGACTTCAGTGCGCTGACGGTGGAAAGCGTGAATCGGGTCGTTGCGAAGATCAATTTACGACCACGCAAACGCTTGGGCTGGAAGACACCGTACGAAGTGTATGCAGGGGTGAGCGTTGCACTTATGAGTTGAATTCAGGAGTCATTCAAACTGGGCCGAGCAGATGCGCGAACGCATGCATGGCTTGGCTGAGTCATTGGGCAATCTGTTTATGGAGGCTTTCCATTACCTGGCGTTGTTCGCCATTGGTGCCGTGACGGCCTGGGCGGCGGTGGTGGCGTTTCTGGGGATGCTGGAGAAAGGCCCGATCGGTATTGATGACATTCTGCTGCTGTTCATCTACCTCGAACTGGCGGCGATGGTGGGGATTTATTTCAAAACCAATCACATGCCGATTCGCTTCATGATCTATGTGGCGATTACCGCGCTGACCCGCCTGATGATTTCCGACATTTCGCACAACCATAAGCCGGACTGGGGTGTGGTGATGGTTTCTGGGGCGATTCTGCTGCTGGCCTTTGCGATTTTGGTGGTGCGCTATGCGTCTTCACGCTTCCCCGCCGTGCAGGTCGACAGCCCGCGGCGCAAGCGCAATACCGCTGATGATGCGGCAGAGAAAGATGACATGCAGAGCGACGACTAAGCCTGCGCGCGCAGGCTTGAGTGGCGATGTGCGCCGGCCAGCGCTTACTCGGCTGGCGCAACATAGCGCCGAGCCAATTCAGTCACTTAACGGGGCAAACAGTGCCTGCAGGTCGTCTTCGCTGAGTTGCAACTGGCTTTGGCTGCCGCCTTGCAGCACGCCGCGTGCCAGGTTGGCCTTGGCCTGCTGCAGGTGCTGGATTTTCTCCTCGACGCTGCCACGGGCGATCAGTTTGTAGACGAACACCGGCTTGTCCTGACCAATGCGGTAGGCACGGTCGCTGGCCTGCGCTTCGGCGGCCGGGTTCCACCAGGGGTCGAAGTGAATCACCGTGTCAGCGGCGGTCAGGTTCAGGCCTGAGCCACCCGCCTTGAGGCTGATCAGGAAGATCGGCAGCGTTCCGGCCTGGAACTGCTGCACCGGGGTGCGTCGGTCCTGGGTGCTTCCGGTGAGCTTGGCGTAGGGGATATTGCGCGCCTTCAATTCGGTTTCAATCAGCGCCAGCATCGAGGTGAACTGCGAGAACAGCAGCACGCGTCGGCCTTCGGCGAATAATTCTTCGAGCATCTCCAACAGGCCGCTGAGCTTGCCGGAATCCGCGCTGGTCAGCTGACTGTCGCTTTCATCGCCGAGCAGGCGCAGGTCGCAGCAGGCCTGACGCAGGCGCAGCAGCGCTTCAAGAATCACAATCTGGCTGCGTGCCAGGCCTTGGCGGGCAATTTCCGCACGCACCTTTTGATCCATGGCCAGGCGTAGGGTTTCGTAGCGATCACGCTGCGCCGGGCTGAGCTCGACCCAATGGGTGATTTCGGTTTTTGGCGGCAGTTCGCTGGCCACTTGCTCTTTGGTGCGGCGCAACACGAAGGGTTTGATGCGCCCGTTGAGGTGCGCCAGGCGCTGTTCGTTGGCGTTCTTTTCAATCGGCGTGCGGTAGTCGCGGGTAAAGCTTTTGCTGTCGCCCAGCCAGCCGGGCATGAGGAAGTTGAACAGCGACCACAACTCGCCCAGGTGGTTTTCCAGCGGCGTGCCGGTTAGGCACAGGCGTTGTCCGGCCTGCAGTTGCCCAGCGGCGATGGCGGCCTTGCTACGCGGGTTTTTGATGTTTTGTGCTTCGTCGAGGATCAGCAGGCGATAGTTATAGGCACTTAACGCTTTGAGATCGCGCGGCAGCAGGGCGTAGGTGGTGAGGATGATCTGGTGCTCGTCGATCTGCTTGAACAGTGCGCGGCGTTTCGGCCCATGCAAGGCCAGCACTTTGAGCTGCGGGGTGAACCGCGCGGCTTCATCCTGCCAGTTGGGGATCAGGCTGGTGGGCATGACGATCAGCGCCGGCTGTTTCAGCCGCCCGGCGTTGTATTCGCAAAGGATATGCCCGAGCGTCTGCAGGGTTTTACCCAACCCCATGTCATCCGCCAGCAAGCCGCCAATGTTCAGTTCGGCCAGCCCCTGCATCCAGGCCAGCCCTTGCAGTTGATAGGCGCGCAGCTCGGCCTGCAAACCTTCAGGAGCTTGCAGGGGCGTGCTGTCCAGTTGTTGCAGGCGCTGGGCAAATTCGCGTAACTGGCTGCCGCCCTGCCAATTGAGTGCCGGACCTTGTTGCAAGTGATTGAGGTGCGCCGCATCCAGGCGTGACAAGCGCAGGCGTGGGCTGCTGTCGCTCGGGTCGCGCACAAACAGTTCGCCCAGGGTCGCCAGCAACGGTTTGAGTCGCGCCAGCGGCAGGGCGGCGCGTTTGTGGTTGTGCGGCAGGCTGACCAGTACCACCTCGTCGTCATCACGCTTGTTCACGGCTTCGCCGTTGAGCAGCCAGGGCTTTTGGCGGATGGCCTGCAGCAATATCGGCAAGAGGCTGATGCGCTGACCTTCGACCTCAATGCCCAGTTCTAAATCAAACCAGTTTTGTTCCGGATCTTCTTCGACCTCGGCGTACCAGTCATCGATGGTGGCCAGGTTGAACTGAAAATCCGGCTGCATGCGAATCTGCCAGCCTTCTTCGCGCAGCTGTGGCACGTGCTCGCGAACAAACTCCAGCCAGGCCGCTTCGCTGGGGTACTCGTAGGCTTCCCCGGCGCTTTCCGGCAGCGCTTCGCTCTGGCGTAGGGCCACTTGCAGGCCGGTTTTCTCCAGGCGTTTGCGCAGCTGCTGTTCGTCAGTCGGGTTGCGCACGATGCGCAGGGTGAGGGCAGGACTTTGCTTGATCAGCAGGTCTTTACCCTGCTTGCCCATCGCCAGGTGGCCTTGGTAATCGAAGGCTAGGGCGGCGCGGTGCTGGGTTTGCTCGTGCATGCGGCCCTTGCGCGCATCGAAATGCACGCGCATCAGGCTGCCAAGGCTAAGCACCGGGCTGGGGTGCAACGTGTCCAGGCGCTCTTCGCGCACTTGTGGGCTGCTGACGATCAGCGGCGAGAGGTCAACACCTTGCTCCTGCTGGGTTTGCAGAGTGAGCAGGGCGCTGGCGACGTGCTTGCAGTTAAAACCCACCGGGCAACTGCAGTTGCCGGTCACGCCCCAGCCTTGGCTATAGGGGTGCAGGGTGATGCGCTGCTGATAGGTTTGGCTGCCCGAGCCCCGGCAACTGGCCAGCAGGGTGTTGTCTTTGAGGCTGAGCAAACGGCTGCGACCTTGCTGGGCATAGCTTTGGCCGCGCTGCAAATCGCCCACGCCAAATTCCGCGCGCCAGTCTTCCAGGCGCAGACGGTGGATATCCAGGGCCATTAATGGCACCTGCGGTGTGGGCAACGATGCAGTGACATGGGCAGCTTTCTCAAAGGCAGCCGGTGATTATTGCACAGCCGGAGATGGATTAGCAGGGCGTTGTCTGTCTTTGCCCGCGCGCCTTTAGCGGCTCTGCACGCTGGCGCGGTAGTGCCCTGGCGTGCCACCGAAGGCCTGGCGAAAACGATTGCTGAAGTGGCTGGCGCTGGCAAAGCCGCAGCTTAGGGCTATTTCGCTCAGGGCCAGCGTGCTGTGGCGCAGCAGGTGCTGGGCGTGACGCAGGCGCTGCGCCAACACATAACGGTGCGGCGGTAGGCCAAAGCTGAGCTGGAACATGCGCGCAAAGTGATACTCGGAGAGTGCGCACAACCCCGCCAACTGCCCCAGGGTGAGCGGCTGCGCCAAGTTGGCCTGAATAAAGTCACGTAGCTGCTGACGCCTGTTGGGCGCGAGGCCGCCGTTCAGGCGTAGGCCCTCGCGGCGACCGACCTGCGATAGCAGCGCGTGGCTGATCAGGTCGTGAGCCAGGCTGCTGCTGAACAGGCGTTCGGCGGGCTCCTGCCAATCCAGTTGGCTCAACTGACGAAAGCGCTGCGCTTGCTGCGCATCGTCGATAAAGGTGCCTTCGCGCAACTCCAGTTCCCGCGGTTCGCGATCCAGCAGGTGAACGGCCGCCAGAGCGAATTGCTCCTGACTG
This sequence comes from Pseudomonas synxantha, assembly GCA_945874835.1. Classification (GTDB taxonomy): domain Bacteria; phylum Pseudomonadota; class Gammaproteobacteria; order Pseudomonadales; family Pseudomonadaceae; genus Aquipseudomonas; species Aquipseudomonas synxantha_B. The sequence goes on from CAMCJM010000176.1 coordinate 4,064, forward strand.
ATATACAAATGAGCCAGCTGGATTTCGCCGTTAATCACCCACGCCGACTGATGCCCGGCCGGCAGGATGCACAGCTTGTCCGGCGCGCCTTTGCGGTGCGGGTTTTCCCGGCGAAAGGTGCCGGTGCCGCCAGCCAAGTAGCAGGACAGCGTGTGATGGCTCGGCGCTGCGTAGTCGCGCGCATCATGGTGGTTGCTCCACACGGCCGCCGCCAGCCCATCGCCCAGTTCGGCACCGCTTTGCAGGCGCGCGTTGGGTGAGCTGTGCAGGCTTTGAAATACGTGTAGGTGCTTGAGTGGCGACATAGATCCTCCACCCGCGATGCTACGCCGAGCGGCGTGCGCTGCCAGCCCCAGGCCGAAAAAATGCGCAAGATTGTGCAAGGGCAGAGCGGCTCAGGCGCTAAGTAGTTTTTCCACTTCGCTGACGGTCAGCACCTTGCCCACCGAGACCACCTTGTCGTCGATCGCCAGGGCGGGGATCGACATCACGCCGTGGGCGGCGATTTCGGCGAAGTCAGTCACTTTGATGATTTGCGCTTCGCGCCCCAGATTGGCCAGTGCCGCCTGGGTGTTTTCGCTCAGGGTGATGCACTTCTTGCAACCGGAACCGAGGATTTTGATGATCATGCTGTGCTCCATTCGTTAGATAAACAGATAGGCAAACGCGTTAAACAAATAGCCGATCAGCACAATACCAACCGTCACAATGCCGAAGAACAAAGCCAGCAACGGTGCCTTGACCACCTTTTTGAGCATGATCAACGACGGCAGCGACAGCGCGGTAACGGCCATCATAAAGGCCAGCGCCGTACCCAGGCCGATGCCTTTGGCCACCAGTGCTTCGGCAATCGGCAAGGTGCCAAAGATGTCGGCATACATCGGCACGCCGACCAGGGTTGCCAATGGCACCGACCACCAGTTGTCCTGCCCCAGCAACGCTTCGATCCAGTCGGCTGGAATCCAGTTGTGGATGACCGCTCCAATGCCCACGCCGATCAGCACATAAAGCCAGACCCGGCGGAAGATATCGCTGACCTGGGCCCAGGCGAATTGTGCCCGATCACGCCGCGTGAGTTCGGCTTGGGGAATGTCGAGCACCGTGTTGTGCATGGCAAACGCTTCGACGTAGCGCTCCATTTTTGCCCGGCCGATCAGCGTGCCGCCGAGCACCGCCAACACCAGGCCGATCAGCACATAGGCGATGGCAATCGACCAATTGAAGATGCTCGCCAGCAGAATCACCGAGGCCAGGTCCACCAGGGGCGAGGAAATCAAAAAGGCGAAGGTTACCCCCAGCGGCAGGCCGGAGCTGGTAAAGCCGATAAACAGCGGGATCGACGAGCAGGAGCAAAACGGCGTGATGGTGCCCAGCAACGCGCCGGTGAGTTTGGCCTTGAAACCGCTCATGCCTCCAAGAATGCGCCGCGTGCGTTCAGGCGGAAAATAGCTCTGCACCCAGGAAATACTGAAGATCAGCACCGCCAGCAAGATGAAAATCTTGATCACGTCATAGATAAAAAAATGCAGGCTGGCCGCGCTGCGGCTGGTCATGTCCAGACCCAAACCGTCCTCCAGCAGCACGCGCACCAGCCAAGCCAGCCAATCCATGCGCAGCAGTTGGTCGTTTAGCCATGTGAACAGTTCCATAGGGCTTCCTTAGCCTTGCGCCGGGGCGTGCTCATACCAGCCCTTGCTTTTATTGATCATGCTCACCAGCCAGAGCATCACCGGCACCTCGATCTGCACACCGACCACCGTGGCCAGCGCCGCGCCGGAGTTGAAGCCGTACAACACGATGGCGACGGCCACCGCCAGTTCAAAGAAGTTCGACGCGCCGATCATGGCCGCCGGGCCTGCGATGTCATGGCGCACTTTGAGTTGCCGGCACATCCAGTAACCCAGCGCGGCGATAAACAGGGTTTGCAGCAGAATCGGCACCGCCAGCATGGCGATGATCAACGGCTGCGCGACGATGTTCTGGCCTTGAAAAGAGAACAGCAAAACCAGGGTGGCGAGTAGGGCGAGGATGGAGAACGGGCCGATGCGCGCCAACACTGCTTGCAACGCGGCATCACCCCGGCGCAGCAGGCGCGCGCGGATAAATTGGGCAATCGCCAAGGGGATGGCGATGTACATCACCACCGACAGCAGCAATGTATCCCACGGCACCGGGATCGACGACACGCCGAGCAGCAAGGCAACGATGGGCGCGAAGGCGAACACCATCACCAGATCGTTGATCGCCACCTGAGTCAGGGTGAAGTTGGCGTTGCCCTTACACAGGTTGCTCCACACAAACACCATGGCGGTGCAGGGCGCGGCACCGAGCAGAATCAGCCCGGCCACGTAGCTGTCGATCTGCTCGGCGGGCAGCCAGTCTGCGAACACATGGCGCAGAAACAGCCAGGCCAAAAAGGCCATGGTGAAGGGTTTGATCAACCAATTGATGCTCAGGGTTACGCCCAAGCCGGCGCGCTGCTGGTAGACCTCACCAATGGCGTTGAAGTCGATCTTCATCGGCATGGGGATGATCATCACCCAGATCAGCAGGCCCACCGGGAGATTCACTTGGGCGATTTCAAGCGCGCCTACGGCCTGTGCTGCTTCGGGGGCGAACAGGCCGAGCAGGGTGCCGCCGATAATGCAGAGAAATACCCCCTGAATTCAACTCATAAGTGCAACGCTCACCCCTGCATACACTTCGTACGGTGTCTTCCAGCCCAAGCGTTTGCGTGGTCGTAAATTGATCTTCGCAACGACCCGATTCACGCTTTCCACCGTCAGCGCACTGAAGTCACTGCCC
>CAMCJM010000177.1 GCA_945874835.1 Pseudomonas synxantha
TCGACAACTGGGTGCGTTCAGTAGCCGTATCCCCTTTGTGGCACTCAGCAGGCTTTGTATATGAGCCCACTCGGTATCGCTTAACTGGCTTCTGTCGGTCATGGCAAAAGCCAGATTCTAGCCGGTGGCTTACGTCAACAGAACCTAGCGTTGATGAATGTCGCACTGTTTGTCCGTGCAGCGCTGGCTGCCTTGAGGGTGTGGCAACCAATTAAGGTGCGGGCGTAAGCGGCAAAATAGCCGGTAGCCCAGTTCAAGCAATGGACGCAAAGGCTCCCAGGTAAGCGGTGCAGCCCAGCGATCTAGGCCGGCAGCACGCCAACTCCACAGCGTCGCGTCCAAGCCGGTGACCCATTGGCCATCGGCAAAGCGGGCGTGCAAGCAGTTTTGCAGGGTCTGCTTGCTTTGGCCGGCCACGGTGGGGTCGAAGTCGCCCAGGCTGATGTCCACCAGGTTCAGGCGGTGTTCGTCGGCGCGGCGGCGCAGCAGTTGAATTTCGCGGGCGCAGAGTGGGCAATCGCCATCGAAATAGAGGGTTAAGGGCCACTGTGGTTGATTGATCATGGTTTAACGCTCTGTATAGGTCTTGTACAAAGTATGCGCTAAACAGCTGAGTTACAATGCGTGCACCCTTTTTTCTGCGATGCCTCCGCCCATGTCCGATCTCGTTGGTGCTTCGTCCCTCGTTTCGAGTGCCCTCAAGCAGGAAGAGCTGTTTCCTATCCGCGAGGTATCACGTCTGACGGGCGTCAATCCGGTCACCCTGCGCGCTTGGGAGCGCCGCTACGGCTTGATCCGGCCAACTCGTACCGACAGTGGCCATCGCTTGTATTCGCAGGCCGAAATTGAGTCGGTGCGCAGCATTTTGGCCTGGATTGAGCGCGGCGTTGCGGTTAGCAAGGTCGGCAAAATTCTGGCGAAAAGCAGTGCGATTAAATCAGCCAGCGCACCGATCTATGAAGAAGTCAGCGCCAGTGAGTGGGGTGAGTGGCAGGCCCAACTGCGGCGTGTGATCGGTGCCTTTGATGAAGCGGGGCTGGATCGCCTATACGGGCAGATTTTTTCCAGCTATCCCTTGCCCGTGGTGTTTCAGGACATCCTCATGCCGCTTTGGCAGGAGTACCTGTTGCGCCAGGACGAGTATGGCCAAACCAGTGAGTGGTTGTTTCTCGATACCTTTCTGCGCGCCCGCACTCTGCAGCGCTTGCAGGTGATGCGTGCGCAGGTGGATGAGCGCGTTCTGCTGGCCGCGCTGCCTGGGCATTGCCGTGAGTTGGAATTGCTGGTTGCCGGTTTGCTGCTGGGCGGCAGTGATGTCTCCATCAGTGTCCTTGGTCTTGGACAGCCGCTTGAAGAGCTGGCGCTGGTCTGTGAAAAGGTGCAACCGCAAGCCTTGGTGCTGTTCTCCAATCAGCCGCCGGCCGATGACTTTCCGCGCGTTCTGTCCCGCCTGGCACTGACCTTGGATTGCCCTTTGGTGCTGGCCGGTGACGGTGCAGACTTGGCCGAAGAAAGCCTCAGCGGTTCACCGATTGCCTGTCTGGGCAGTGAAGGGCGGTTGATGCAGCGCCGCCTGCAGCAGTTTCTTGCCGGTCACCTCGATACCTGAATAAACGTTTAACGCCTCTTGATCTTCGCCTGCTGCTGAGTGGGCGAAGCCTTAGTGCTGCCCAGAATTTCTGTTTTTCGTAATTTACTTGTACAGGTTGTACAAAAATTACTTGCCATTTACCTTCTATGGCTATACAAAAGCTGTACATGAAATGTTTATGTACAGCTTGTCTCTACTTGTACAGCCTGAGGACTTAGCAACATGGCCCAATACCGCGCCCCCCTTCGTGACATGCGTTTCGTCTTTGACGAGGTGCTCGATGCTTATGCCACCTTGCAGTCGCTGCCTAGTCAGCGCGAGTTCGGAAACGATCTCGGTGGCGCCATTTTGGAAGAGGCAGCCAAGCTTGCCGAGAACGTCCTGGCTCCGCTGAACGGCTCAGGTGACAAGCAGGGCTGTCATTACGACCCGCAGAACAAAACGGTGAAAACGCCTGACGGCTTCCGCGAGGCCTACAAGCAGTTTGCTGAAGGCGGCTGGACTGCTCTGGCGTGCAACACCGAGTTTGGCGGCCAAGGCCTGCCTCATGTGCTGAACATGATGGTTGAAGAGATGGTCTGCTCCGCCAACCTGTCATTGGGCATGTATCCCGGCCTCACTCACGGTGCCATCAACGCGCTGACTGCTCACGGTGCCCGCGAGTTGCAAGAACGTTATTTGCCAAAACTGATCAGCGGCGAGTGGACCGGCACCATGTGCTTGACCGAGCCGCAGTGCGGCACCGACCTGGGCTTGATTCGCACCCGTGCTGTGCCTCAGGCCGACGGTAGCTACGCCATCAGTGGCACCAAAATCTGGATCACCGGCGGTGAGCACGATTTGGTCGACAACATCCTGCACCTGGTGCTGGCCAAACTGCCCGATGCTCCGGACAGCGTAAAAGGTATCTCTTTGTTCCTGGTGCCCAAGTTCCTCGAAGACGGCAGCCGCAACCCGGCCTTCTGTGGCGGCTTGGAACACAAGATGGGCATTAAAGGTTCCGCCACCTGTGTGATGAACTTTGAAGGTGCGCAAGGCTGGTTGATCGGTGAGCCGAACAAAGGCCTTAAGTGCATGTTCACCATGATGAACTCGGCCCGTTTGATGGTGGGGATGCAAGGCCTGGGTATCGCCGAGAGCGCTTACCAAGTCAGCTTGGGTTTTGCCAAAGAGCGTCTGCAAAGCCGCTCGATGTCGGGGCCGAAAGCGGCTGACAAGCCAGCTGATCCGATCATTGTGCATCCGGATGTACGTCGCATGCTGTTGCGTCAGAAGGTCACCATTGAAGGCTGTCGTGCACTGGCCTACTTCACCGGATTGCATGAAGACGTTGCCCACGAGCATGAAGACCCCGCTGTGCGCGAGCGCGCCGATGACTTGGTGCAACTGCTGACGCCGGTGGTTAAAGCCTTCCTCACAGATGAGGGCTTCAACAGCGCCAACGAAGGCTTGCAGGTGTTGGGTGGCTCTGGCTTCACCGAAGATTGGGGCATCGAGCAACTGGTGCGTGACTCCCGCATTACTCGCATCTATGAAGGCACCAACGGCATTCAGGCGCTTGACCTGGTAGGTCGCAAGCTGGCGCTGGGTGGCGGCCGTGCGGTGCGCAACTACTTCGGCTTGATCGAAGGCTGGCTGAAAGACAATGCACACACCGACCATTTAGCTGCTGTGGGCGCTGCACTCAAGCAACTGCAGCAAGCCACGATGTGGATTGCTACCGAAGGCATGAAAGACCCAGAGCAAGCCGGTGCGGCTGCTACGCCTTATCTGCGCCTCTTCGCTCTGACCAGCCTGGCCTGGATGTGGGCGCGCATGGCGGCGGTGGCCAAGGCCAAGCTCGCCGAAGGCAGCACCGAAACAGCCTTCTACGGCGCCAAGCTGAAGTCCGCCGACTTCTACATGGCACGCGTGCTGACTGAAACACACAGCTTGTTGGCCGAAGTAAAAGCCGGCAAGAGCACTTTGATGGCCTTTAGCGAAGAGGAATTCGCCGCCTGATACGACTGCGCAATCCGATAGTCATCTACGCCCTTTTCGACTGTCGGATTTTTTTATCCCTACTGCAGGATTTTCCAACACCTCAGGCCCGCGTTAATCACGGGTCTTTTTTTATCTGCACAGGCTGTGAGCGCCCGTTGTCAGCACGGCGAACGCCCGGTACGCCGCTTTTTGTGGCGAGGGGAGGTGTTGGGGCTTGATAGAGCTGACGTATGAACGCCAGCTCAGCGGGTGTCAGCAAGGAGCGGGTGGGCATGGGCACGGTCTTTAACGGGATACGTTGCTATGACCGCTTAGGTTTGGATTAGTGGCTACCGTTCGTCGCTCGCAGTTGAGCCAGTTCGGCTTTGAGCACGGCCAATTCAGCTTCCAGCTCTTTAACCCGCTCTTCGGCCAGTACCTGTTCGGTGACGTTTTTCTGGATGCCGATGTAGTAGGTCAGTTGATCAGCGTCGTTGACCACCGGCGTGATCGACAGCTCGTTCCAGAACGTGCTGCCATCTTTGCGGTAGTTACGAATGATCTGTCGGCAGGGGCGGTTCTGCTTGACGGCCTCGCGGATGGCATCCAGGCCGGCTTGGTCGCGGTCGCCCGCCTGCAAAAAACGGCAGTCCTGATACAGGATGTCTTCGCTGGCATAGCCGGTGAGCTTTTCAAAAGCCGGGTTGGCATAGATCAGGATGTTGTCATCACCTTCTTGTTCGGCAACCACGATGCCGTCGTTGGAGGCGTTGATCACCAGTTGCAAGAGTTTGGCGTTGATCATGAGGCGAGTTCCCAGTCTATGTCCGCTGCATTCTAAAGCATCCGGGCGGGCTGTCTACTTGCGGCATAATGCCGTGATTATCGACTTGGTTCTGTATGTTTCGGAGTTTTGCATGAAGATCGCCCTCTTTTCCGGCTCGGTTTACGGCACCGCCGAGGAAGTTGCCCGCCACGCTGAGCGCGTGTTGAAAGCCGCTGGCTTTGACGCCTGGCACAATCCACGGGCCACGCTGGCCGACGTTCAGGCCTTTGCCCCAGAGGCCTTTTTGACAGTGACCGCAACCACCGGCATGGGCGAATTGCCGGATAACCTGCAGCCGCTGTATTACGCCATTCGTGATCATTTGCCCGCCTGGAGCGGCCTGCCGGGCGCGGTGATCGCCCTGGGTGATTCCAGCTATGGCGACACGTTTTGCGGCGGTGGTGAGTTGGTTCGTGAGTTGTATGCCGAACTGGGCCTGCGTGAAGTGCAGCCGATGCTGCGTTTGGACAGCAGCGAGAGCGTCACCCCCGAGACCGATGCCGAGCCTTGGCTGGCCGACTTTATAGCCGCGTTAAAAAACTGATGCACCCGCGCGCGCAGGCGTTGATCGAGGTGCTGAGCTTGCAGGCGCATCCAGAGGGCGGCTATTACCGCCGCCTGTTTGAGTCGCCGCAGACAACGCCTGATGGCCGGTTGTGCAGCACCTCGATTGTGTTTTTGCTGCCCGCCGGTGCCGTCAGCCGATGGCACCGGGTGGATGCCGATGAACTGTGGCACTTCTATGAAGGCGCACCGCTTGAGTTGCTGATTGCCGAGCAGCCGGATCAACCCATTCGGCATGAACGGCTTGGCCCGGTGGCGGCGGAGCAAATGCCGCAGCGTGCAGTACTCGCCCATGCCTGGCAGGCCGCGCGCAGCCTGGGCGATTTCACCTTGGTTGGCTGCACGGTCGCGCCTGGGTTTGATTTTGCCGGGTTCAGCCTGCTGCGCGATGAGCCGCAGGCGCAGCATGAATGGCCGCTTCTGCGCAGCTACCCCGAACTGCTGTGACCCCTAAGGCCACCATGCTGGCCGCCAGAGCAACTTCGTTTTAGTTACAGACTGGCTAGACTCCTCGGCATTCATAACAAGAACAGCCAAGGAATCCATCATGACCGTTGCCCACGCTCTGCCTGTTGCCAACCTCAAAGACCAAGTGTCTGCCGCCGAATGGCAAACCCGCGTTGATCTGGCGGCCTGTTACCGCCTGATCGCCCTGTATGGCTGGGATGACCTGATCTTCACCCATATTTCCGCCAAGATCCCCGGCAGCGAAGATTTCCTGATCAACCCCTACGGCCTGATGTTCCACGAGATCACCGCCTCCAGCCTGGTGAAGATCGACTTGGCGGGCAAGAAGCTGATGGACAGCCCCTTCGACATCAATCCGGCGGGTTACACCATCCACAGTGCCGTGCACGAGGTGCGTCACGATGTCTGCTGTGTGTTGCACATTCATACCCCGCAAGGGATTGCCGTTTCTGCGCAGAAGCAGGGCTTGCTGCCGTTGTCGCAACAGTCGTTGTTTGTGCTCGCCAGCCTGGCTTACCACGGTTATGAAGGGGTGGCGCTGAACCACGATGAAAAGGCGCGCTTGCAGGCCGATTTGGGCGATAAGAATTTTATGATCCTGCCTAACCATGGCTTGCTCACCGCTTTTGGCAGTATCGCCGACGCCTTCCTCGGCATGTTCACCCTGCAGCGCGCTTGCGAAATTCAGGTGATGGCGCAGAGCGGCGGGGCGGAGCTGATCCATATCCCGCAAGCGATTCTCGACGGCGCGCGGACGATGATGGCTGGGGTGATGAAAAGCCCGCAGGGCATGGGCGGTGCTCTACCGTGGCCGGCGCTGCTGCGTAAACTTGATCAACAGATGCCGGGTTATGCGGCATGAGTGCGCTGCCGGGCATTGCCCTGGCGCAGTGGCGCGCGGCGGGTTTGGATTTCAGCTTAAACGGCCATGCCATTCGTTACTGGACAGCCGGACAGGGCGAACCGCTGTTGCTGATTCACGGTTTTCCGACCGCTAGTTGGGATTGGCATTACCTGTGGACGGCGTTGGCGGAAAAGTACCAGGTGATTGCCTGTGACATGCTCGGCTTTGGCGATTCGGCCAAGCCTCGCGGGTATGCCTACAGCCTGCTGGAACAGGCTGATCTGCAGCAGGCGTTGCTGGCGCATCTGGGGGTCAGCAAACCTGTGCATGTGCTGGCGCATGACTATGGCGACAGCGTGGCGCAAGAGTTGCTGGCGCGTCATCAAGCAGGCCGCGCGCAACTGGCGAGCTGTGTGTTCCTCAACGGCGGCTTGTTTCCAGAAACCCACCACCCGGTCTTGGTGCAAAAACTATCCTGATTAGCAACGATCATCAGCTGGTATGTCATGGCCCTTGAATCCCCCTACACTGCATGCATAACCAGTATTGAGGTGAGCGTCATGGCCATGAATCGTATCCAGTTCCAACTCGGTCTATCTCTG
>CAMCJM010000178.1 GCA_945874835.1 Pseudomonas synxantha
TGATTGTCCGGCAACCAGTCTTCGATGGAGGGCGGCAGCAGGTAGCTGGTGTGGCGATCAACTGGGCGGAAACGGCTCATGCTGGGTCTCGCTGAGGGCAGGCCGCTATCATCGCAGAAAACCATAGGAAAGCCCGACAGGCTGCTAGAGCTCCTTAAACGTACGCACTTGATCCTTGTTCACTTTGGCGCGCTTGCCGTCCAGTTGCTCGAACTCGTAGAAGCCTGTTTCCTCGTCAAATTCAGGCTCGTCAATGGTCTGGATTTCACGGCCATCGTTGAGCGTGATCACGCTAGGCGAGGCGCAGCCAGCAAGTGCAGTCAAACCTAGAGCCAGTAGCAGTGCAGCAGTGATCCGTTGATTCATAACAATCTCCTGAGTGATTTAAAGCTGCACAGATGTGACGAAATTTTACCGCCCAAGTTCCCCGCTTAAGGTTTGTCGCGCAGCGCTGAACGTGTCTGGCGTGTTGAAGTTTGCCAGGCGAGGGTCGTCGAGCGCGCAGTCGACTGTCAACGGGTCGAGGTGGCGTAGCCAGCGTTGCGGACTACGCTCACCGGCTTGCCAAGCCTGTTCAAGATCGGCCAGCCATGCACAGGGAATCAGGCTGAACAGCGGCTCGTAATAGTCGCCACGACGCAGTACCACGGCACGTTCACCCGCCTGATCCAGCAGCGTGTGCAGCAACGCGTTATCCAGCCGTGGCGCATCACAGGGCAACAATAAAAGATGCGCGTGCTGCGCTACCCGCAGTCCTGCGCGGATTCCGGCCAGTGGGCCTTGGAAATCGTTGTCCTCATCCTGCACCAGGCGATCGGCAAAGCCCGCATAGCGGTCACTGTTGCGGTTGCAGGAGATGATTAAATCGTCCGTCAGCGGTCGAACCAGATCATGCAGCCAGGCAATCAGGGGTCTGTCTTGCCACTCCAGCAGGCCCTTATCGGCACCGCCCATGCGCAGCCCGCGTCCGCCAGCGAGCAGCAACACCGAGCATGTGAATAGGGTATTTGTGCCAGGCATAAACGGTCTCCGAAAACAGCCCTGTGATATAACGGCGAGCATTATTACCCATAACCGGAAGCCTGCCATGAGCCATAAGGCCGACGCACCTTTTGTGCCCCTGAACATTGCCGTTTTGACGGTGAGCGACACCCGTACCCTGGACACCGATACCTCTGGTCAACTGCTGGTTGATCGTTTGCAGGCTGCTGGCCACCAACTGGCCGCGCGGGTTCTGCTAAAGGACGACCTGTACAAAATCCGCGCCCAGGTGGCGACCTGGATTGCTGAAGATGAAGCGCAAGTGGTGCTGATCACCGGCGGCACAGGTTTCACCGGCCGCGACAGCACGCCAGAAGCCGTGACCTGCCTGTTGGACAAGCAGGTGGATGGTTTCGGTGAGCTGTTCCGGCAGATTTCCATAGCTGACATCGGCACCTCAACCATTCAGTCCCGCGCCTTGGCCGGACTGGCCAATGGCACGCTGGTGTGCTGCCTGCCAGGGTCGACCAACGCCTGTCGCACCGCGTGGGATGGCATCCTCGCTGAGCAGTTGGATAACCGTCACCGCCCGTGCAATTTCGTCGCCCATCTAAAATCCGTGGCCGCCTGCGAGAGTCGTGGATGAGCGGCTGTGATACGCCAGGGCTGATGCCCGTTGAAGCGGCGTTAGCCCGTTTGCTGGCCCAAGCTGAAGCCAGTGCGATTGAAGAGATCGAGCAGGTCAATCTGCACGCCGCCGCAGGCCGGGTATTGGCTGAGCCGCTGGTTGCCACCCTGGATTTACCGCCGTGGGCCAACAGCGCCATGGATGGTTATGCCTTGCGTTTGAGTGATTGGACGGGCGAGCCGCTGCACGTTAGTCAGCGGATTCAGGCTGGCAGCGCCCCGGCACCCTTGCAGCCTGGCACCTGCGCGCGGATTTTTACCGGCGCGCCTATGCCGGCCGATGCCGACACCGTGGAAATGCAGGAAAACACCGTGCTGCAAGCGGATGGCCGGGTGCTGTTTAGCCAGCCCTTGAAGCTCAACCAGAATGTCCGCCCCCAAGGCCAGGAAGCGCGGCAGGGCGATAGTGTTTTACCGGCTGGCACGCGGCTTGGGCCTATCGAATTGGGCTTGGCTGCATCGCTGGGCTGTGCGCTATTGCGCGTACGTCGGCGGCCGCGCGTGGCGGTTTTATCCACCGGCGATGAGCTGGTCGAGCCTGGACAACCTTTAGGCCTTGGGCAGATCTACAACAGCAATCGACCTTTGCTGATCGCCTGGCTGGAGCGTTTGGGTTGTGAGGTAGTCGACGGCGGTATCTTAGCCGATGATCTCGCACTGAGCCGTGCGGCCCTGGCGGCGCTGAGCGATGTTGACTTGATTCTCTCCACCGGTGGGGTGTCGGTGGGCGAGGCAGATTTTCTCGGTATAGCCCTGCGTGAAGAGGGTGAACTGGCGCTGTGGAAGCTGGCGATCAAACCGGGAAAACCGCTGACCTGCGGGCAGTTTAGGGGTGTGCCAGTGATCGGTTTGCCGGGCAATCCGGCCTCGACCCTGGTGACCTTCGGGCTGTTAACGCGGCCTTATTTGCTGCGCTTATTGGGCGTGCAACGGGTCGAACCACTGGGTTTCGCCATGCCGGCGGGTTTCAGTTGGAGCAAACCAGGCAAGCGCCGCGAATACCTGCGCGCGCGCCTGGAGAATGGTCGGGTGGTGCCCTATGCGAACCAGAGTTCCGGCGTGCTGCGCAGCGCAGCCTGGGCTGAGGGTTTGGCGGAGGTGCGCGAAGGCACGACGCTGGCCGAAGGCGATAGCCTGCGGTTTATTCCGCTGAGCGAGATGCTTGGGTAGGCCATACCTGCTTTTTTTCTAAAAAGCCCTCGCGCTTCAGCCAATGGGCAACAGGCCTGCAAGGTTTAGCTGCGAGACTCACCTCGCGGTAGACGTCGGTTCAGGTTTGCAATTGCTTGTGTGGACACATCGGAAGCTGCTTAAAAACCTTCACGCCGCTTTCTAAGCTGCGTGAAGGCGCTGATAAGGACTCTGTGCGCCAAGCGGGGCTTATTGCTGTTCTGCTTTCTCCCGCGCGCGCACCAACTGACTCAGCTCAATAATTTGCTCGCGCATCCAGCGGTTGGCCGGGTCTTGGTCGGTGCTTTCGTGCCAGTACAAATGCGTTTCCAGCGGCATCATGTCTTTGATGGGCAATTCGAAAAACTGCAGGTCATTACGTTTGGCGAAACGCTCAGGCACAGTCATGGCCATATCGGTGGTCTGCAGTACGGTGGTGGCCATCAGGTAATGTTGCGAGCGCAAGGCAATCTTGCGCTGCATGCCTTGGCGGCCGAGGGCCAGATCGACATGCCCCAAACCGCTGCGGCGGCTGGAAATGTGAATATGAGTCAGAGCCATGTAGTCATCCAGGCTGATTTTGTCTTTGTTCAGCGGGTGCCCACGGCGCATGGCGCAGACGTAGCGATCTTCCATCAGTTTGACGTGACGCACCTGTGGGTCGGTATTGAGCGGCGCATCTACGGCAAAGTCCAAGCGGCCAGCGGCCAGTTCCTTGGTAGTTTCGCGGCGACGAGCCAACATGCTCTCGATATTGACATTCGGAGCCATGCGCCGCAGACGCTGAAATAACGGCGGAAAAATGAGCGCCTCAGTGAGGTCGGTCATACTGATGCGGAAGGTTTTGTTGGCCTGTGCCGGGTTGAAAATACGACTTTCCTGCACCGAGATACGCAGTTGCTGCAGGGCATTTCGCACGGGGCCGATGATGTTCTGTGCCATCGGTGTAGGCACCATACCCTGTGCGGTGCGCACAAACAGCGGGTCATTGAAGGTTTCACGCAGGCGCGCCAGCGCATTGGAAACCGCTGGCTGGGTGATGCCGACAATCTGCCCGGCGCGTGTCAGGTTGGCCTCGGTGTAGATGGCATCGAAGACGACAAACAGGTTGAGGTCGACCTTGTTCAGATTCATTGCACGCTCGCTCCGCAGGTTGGTCAGCATCAGCTGGGCATATATCGGTGATGAATGTTTATACACGGTGAGAATAGATTAGGTAAATCCTTAGCCCTGATCTAGCATCATTTTCACTTCATCACAATTCCTCACAATCAGTGTCAGAAGGTAGCCCCCATGGATTTCGCCTACTCCCACAAGGTTCAGGAACTGCGTGAACGCGTCACCGCGTTTATGGAGACTCATGTCTATCCAGCCGAAGCTGTATTCGAGCAGCAAGTTAATGAGGGCGACCGCTGGCAGCCGACCGCGATCATGGAGGAGCTGAAAGCCAAGGCCAAAGCCGAAGGCTTGTGGAATCTTTTTTTGCCTGACTCTGAACTGGGCGCTGGGCTGACCAACACCGAATACGCACCGTTGGCGGAAATCATGGGCAGCTCGTTGATTGGTGCTGAGCCGTTCAACTGCGCTGCACCTGACACGGGCAACATGGAAGTGCTGGTGCGCTACGCCAACGAAGGGCAGAAAGAACAATGGCTCAAACCCTTGCTGGACGGCACCATCCGTTCCGCATTTGCCATGACAGAGCCGGCGGTCGCGTCCTCTGATGCCACCAATATGCAAGCCCGTGCGGTACGCGAGGGTGATGAGTGGGTGATAAACGGCCGCAAATGGTGGACTTCAGGTGCCTGTGATCCGCGCTGCAAGATCATGATTTTCATGGGCCTGACCAACCCGGATGGCCCGCGCCACCAGCAGCACTCGATGATTCTGGTGCCGATGGATGCGCCTGGTGTGAAAGTGCTGCGTCCACTGCCGGTGTTTGGCTACGACGACGCGCCGCATGGCCACGCCGAAGTGCTGTTCGAGAACGTGCGCGTGCCTTACGAAAACGTTTTGCTGGGCGAAGGTCGTGGCTTTGAAATCGCCCAGGGTCGCCTTGGCCCAGGCCGTATCCACCACTGCATGCGCTCCATCGGTATGGCCGAGCGCGCGTTGAAACTGATGTGTGAGCGCTCCATCAGCCGCACTGCATTCGGTAAACCGCTGGCTCGGCTGGGCGGCAACATTGATCACATCGCCGATTCGCGTATGGAAATCAACATGGCACGCCTGCTGACCCTGAATGCGGCCTATATGATGGACACCGTGGGCAATAAGATTGCCGCCAGTGAAATCGCTCAGATCAAAGTCGTGGCACCGAATGTGGCGCTGAAGGTCATCGACCGTGCGATTCAGATTCACGGCGGAGCAGGGGTGTCCAACGACTTCCCGCTGGCTTACTGGTACGCCATGCAACGCACCTTGCGTCTGGCCGATGGTCCGGATGAAGTGCACCGCGCGGCGATCGGTAAGTTCGAGATTGGTAAGTACGTGCCGAAAGACCTGATGAAAGCCAGCCGCTAAGGCTGAGCGTTAAACAAGAGGCCCGCCAATGCGGGCCTCTTGCGTTTTACTGTTCAGATACCATCTCGGCAGCGAGACAAGGCCAGTAACTGGTTAATAGACCCATACTTCTACACGACGGTTCTTGATGCGGCCGTCATCGGCGGTGTTGGCGGCCACAGGCAGTTCGTCACCCATGCCGATGATGTCACGGAAAATAATCCCTTCTTTACTGAGTTCACGCCTTAGCTCCATCGCCCGCAGCTTGGACAGCAACTCGGCGCGGGCCGGGTCGGCCTTGGCGTCGCCGAAACCAACTAGAACCACTTTGTCGCGCAGCTTGTCGTTATCACGCAGGTAGCCCATCAGCCGCTTGAGGTCACGTAGCGCCTTGTTGTCGAGGTTGGCGCTGCCTTCCTGAAAACGAAAGTTAACGGAGAGGCGCTGGGCATCTTGCGCCAATGCTTTGTAGCTGGCCGGCATTTGCCCATGCGCGGGAATTTTCACGGCCTGCACGGTTTGCGCGATAAAGCCGCTTTGCTCAACGATGGCCTGGCCCCTTGGGCTGTGGGCGAATTGCACCAGTGCTTGGGTCCAGGGATTTTTTGTATCGGGCGCGTTGTACAAAAACAGACGGCGTGAGAGCGGGTAATCCTCGGTGGCGATCAGCGTCAGGCTGGGCAGCATCGGCTGCGAGTCGCCAGCAGCAATGGCCACGGCTTTGGCCTGACGGATGTAGGGCAGACCAATAAAGCCAATGCCGTTGCGATCCTGGCTGACGCCATCCGACAGTTGCTCACTCGACTCAAAGCGCTTTGCGTTTGCTGCCAGGGCTTTGCTGTTGGCGCTCAGCACCAGTTCCTTGAAGGTGTCGAAGGTGCCGGATTTATCATCGCGGGCATACAGGGTGATGGCCCCGGCCGGTGCGCCCAGTTGCCCCCAGTCAGTGATCTCGCCAGCAAAAATTTGCGCCAGTTGCACGGTGCTGAGTGCGGCGAGTGGGTTGCTGGGATGCAGGATGATAGCCAAGCCATCCAGGGCAATGATTTGCTCAGCACGGGCGCTGTTCATATCCCCCAAGGCGAGCAGGCTCTGGGCTTCACTGTCTTTAATCGGGCGCGACGAGGCGGCCAGATCAGCAGTGGCGGCTGCCAGTGAGGTAAACCCCGTGCCGGATCCATGGGCAGCCACTTCCAGAGTGACGCGGCGACCATCATTGGTTTGGGCCAGCACGTGTTGTTCGTTTTCTGCCTTACCCGGCTCAAAACGAATGGCTTTTAAACCTTGTTTGCGTATTTCGGCCCACCGTGACCGGCTGTTTCGGTAGATCGTGACCGGCCATTTCGCTAACGCGTGACCGCTCATTTCGCTATCAACGTGACCGATTTCCAGCCTGCTCCGAAACAG
>CAMCJM010000179.1 GCA_945874835.1 Pseudomonas synxantha
ATATGGTTCCGCAGATCTGTATGAATGTTTTTATATTTTCGCCTGAGATTGACTGCTCGGTGATTTCTCCGTTCCGCAGTTGTAAGTATGCTGCAAAAACTTGATTGCTAAACTGTCCTCGAACAGATTTTAATGTGTCAATAATCGGCTCGACATCATGGGTAAGCATTAGGACTGTTTTGCCCTTTAAGCAGTACTCAGCATTGCGCCTAAAAAGCATCTCTAAAATGGCATATTTTTTGTTCTTATCGAATGAGGGTATTGGGTCATCTAGTATGATTAGATTTGGCTTTTTGGCTATGCATTCGTACATAAACAGAACAATCGAAAAGGCGTTGCGCTCACCAAAACTCAAATGCTGACTGCCACCACTCAGGTGGCTTGAATGATCCATGTGCCGTAATTTGAGCTGTGATTGCTCACCCTCGCCAATGATTGCCACCTGATAGCGATACCCTGCGAAAGTAAGAAACGCATTAATATCAGCCTGATGCTTTTCAATCAGTTTCTGCATCTCTTTTCGCTGTTGATTAATTTTGCCCTGTAGCGGGCCGGCCTGCTGTATTAAGCCGTCAATTGATTGGTTGATTATGGCTGTTGTTTCGTTGGTTTTGGCAGAGTTCAATGTGTCGAAAAACTGAAGATCGATTTTGTAGGTTAGTAATTTTTGCCCAACAATTTCCCCTTCTTTAAAATCAAAGCCAGTTAAGCTTTTTAGTCTCTCAAGCTTCGTCACTAAATCATCAATCTGTGACTTGATGGTTACGATAAAAGTTTCGTGCTCTTTTCCGATCCCGTCTTTAAGTGACTTAATGATATTCAATTTTTCTCGTGCAGGGTCTGAGAAAAACTCCCCTAGCTTATTGATGACTTCGATAATGCTAACCAGATTCTTTATCAGGTTTTTGTCGTACTCTTGACCTACCTTGGCAATTTGCTCTTTCTTGTCCGTAGAATCACTGGTGCAAAATGGGCATGAATCAGATAATTCAGAAAACTCTTTGTGTCCTTTGGCTTGCCAATCAATCCAAGTAACACTCTTGGGGCTTTGGATAAATGGCTGATAGTGCTCTAGCCCCTGTGGGATATGATCAATTTTATTTGCGCTGGAAAGTGCTTTGGCCCCGGTTGATGTTTTGGCCAAGCCACCGCTGGCGGTAACTTTAAATGCACCACTCAGCTCTTTTAAATTTGCTAGTAGCGTTTCTAGATTAGGGTTGTTTGCAAATTGCTGTTGAACTGCGCTTGTAAGCGCCTGGATGTCTCGTTCTTTTTCTTTGTAAGCTTCTGTGCGTATGAAAATATCAAAGCTATTGCTCACCAGTTCATCGGGTTGAAAGGTGAATTTGCTTACGTACTCTTCGTTAAAGCACATGATGCTGTCGAAGTGTTCGACGCCAACTACTTCAGGTTTGATATTGTCCGGATTTTCGCCACGAAACTTAAAGGGCAATAGCTCGGCTAACGCTTGGTCATCTTTAGCTGAGGCAAACTGGATGGCTTTTGAAATGGTGCTTTTTCCCGTGCCATTAGGGGCAAATTTGATATTCAGCTTACCTGCTTCGATGGATACCTTGGCTGATGTAATGTTGTTGCACTGTTTAATATCAATTTCCATTTTGCCATCCTTATATTGTTGGCCTGCTTCTTTAGTCGTAACTTGTCTGTTCATTGGCACGAAAAATGATCAGATTTATTATCTCTTTAGTTACTCCTCGGCGAAGTAGTCGCTATCCAGCTTCGGAAGCTTAAGTAGGCGCGACGTTACACCAACCTCGTGATCCATCATCAAGTTGACTAGCCGACTGCCATCAACCAGCACCATGCCTTCTACAGAGCGAGCAAAGTCGATTGCCTGTGCTGTGAAACCTGAGGTGGTGATAAATACGCCGCGCTTCGCTTTCTGCCCGGCGAGTGCGCCGTAGAAGGCTTGTAGCTCTGGGCGGCCAACTGTGCCTTGCCAGCGTTTGGCTTGGACGTAGACCTTTTCTAGTCCGAGCTTATCGAGCGAAATCACCCCGTCGATACCACCATCACCGCTGCCGCCGACGCGTTGCAGGTCGTTGCGGCTAGCGCCATAGCCAAGGCTATGCAGTACATCAAGCACAATAACTTCGAAGCGGTTGGGGCTGACTTGAAGAAGGCTATCGAGTAAGTCCGCTGCCGTTGCCTCGCGCAGCTCACGCAGCGCCTGATCCAACCGGTCGTCAGGGCTAACAGTGGCTGAGCTGAGCGCCGGCTGTTCTTGCCCATCGAGGGGGATGGCGTCAGTCGGGCTCTTGAGGTTTACATCCTTAAAGCCGATGGCAAGCCGTTCCACTTCAACCGCTGCAAGTGGTTGGGGATACTGCGCAGCATAGGTGATGCCCGCGTCAGTCAGCTTCCAATACCCACGTTTGGTGCTGCTGGAAAGGCCGGCACGTTTTAGTCTGTCATGGGCCCAGCCTGCACGGTTCTTGTACATGGCCTGGCCGCTGGCAATCAGCTCTTGGCGCTGGTTATCCGACAGGTTCAGCGCATCGGCAGCGGCCTCATGAGCGTCGCGAGCTGTCGCGCCTTCGGGCGTGGCGGCCAGGTAGCGAAGGATCGGCTCAATGAACCGGTCGTAGGTTGGGACGGACATTGCGACTCCAGGCACAGGCTTGATGGTATGGCCGCGCCTTAAAGGCTCTGCATGGTTCGGCATTTTGGAAACGCCGAGCAGCCCCAGAATTGCTGTCCAGCTTTCGGCCCGGATTTCACGGTGCGGATCAGCAGTGCGCAGCCGCACTTAGGGCATTGTCGCTCGGCTGTTGGATCGCTGCGGCTCTTGAGGTTTTGCACATGCTCGCGGTGGGTGGCGAGCGTCGGCGCGCGGCGGCCGGTTTGCAGAGCGTGCAGCATGGCGTCAACTTCAGCCTCGCTGATTAGCGGCTGCTGGAATGATTTGATATAGCGGATAAAGCCGATGCCCTGGGTGACGTTGGCCGGCACTTCGGTTTTGAAGGTGCTGCCGCCGACAAAGGTGATAACCGAGTGCAGGTATTCGGGGTTAACGCCAAGGGTGGCTTCCAGGGCTTTGAGGTGCTTGTAGTTCTGTCGGAGCGGGTTCTGGAATTTGAAGGTGCGTTTGTAGAGCTTCTGCGTCCACTGCGCCTGCTTCTCGCTGCCGAAGATCCAGCCGCTCATATTCTTCGTTTCCAGCACGAAGATGCCGTAGGGCGAGAGGAATACGTGGTCGATCTGCGTGGTGCCGTCTGGAGTGTTCAGGGTGACATTGTGCAGGCGGCGGTAGGTTTGCTTGTCCAGTTGCCAATGAGCGAACAGCCGCACCAGGAGTTCACCAATATGACCCTTGGCCCATGGCGACTTGAGCAAGCCGATCAGTAGCATCAGCGGGATAAACCAGCCTAGCGTGCCCCAGACCTGCGCGATGACGGGGGTGAAGTCCATTTCTTAACCTTCAGCAATCCTGAGATATTCTGGATATTACCGAAAGTAAGTGTAAGTAGATGAAGTTATCGCAGTCGCGCCTGCTTGGGTTCTCTGCCCGTCAGTCCTGAGCTGGATGAGTAGAGCCTCTACTGAGCCGAGGCAGGGCCCTACTCATCGTTCACCTTTACTCAAGCCTGGCCGCTGCAGCGGCAACATGGCCTGCCAATGCTGCAACAAATGCCTTTAAACCAGTCATGGCGGACATTTCAGAATATTCGCCGCTAGTAGCCGAAGTCCGTGGTGACGTGAGCAGGGCAGCAGTAGTGTAAAGCTGCTCTTGCACAAGCTTTTAGCACAAAATGTCGTATCGCTTGAGGTAGGACGCCCCTTGGAATTCCGGGAATACTGGGAAGTGCGGTGAAGCATCCCGAACTGCGCTCCTGGACTTTTCAGCATCCTCAACCATCATCAGCCAGCCCACGAAAGGACGCGGCTGCTTCCCAAAGGCCTCTTCTCGGTAGGCTGTCCATAAATCATGGGCCGTGCCAATGGCCTCTTCAGTACGGTTGTTAAAGTTGTTGCCAAAAGACGGGCCTACCTGACTTTTCAACTCAACAGCTGCAATGAGCTCTCCCTTATATGTAACCAAGAGATCCCAGAGTTTGGTCGGCCGGAAATACCCCGGTAAGGTCAGTACGCCTTTCTTCAGATGAATATCAGCATGAGCAAGGCCATTGGCCCTCACAATGTCGAGAATCAGGTCAATGAAACCATCCATGTTCTTACCGTCTGTGACGCCTGCGCGCTCACCTTGGTCGGCTCTGCCTGTCTCAATTTGTCTCAGCCTGGCTGCTTCGCGGTTTCCCCAAAAAGCCATAACGGCTTGGCGAGCTTTGTTTTCGTAGTCGACGAGATCCAGAGCCATCTATTTTCCATTGCCTCCTATGGCATTGATTTCTTCTTCATTTAGCTGATAGAGCTTGAATACGGCTTGATTGCAGGCAGCTACGTCCAATTTCTTTGCGGCGTCAGATAGCTCGACTCTTAGTGCTTCGGGTACATCAGGCCATTGGGGAATACGGATTCTTCGCAGGTATTGCGCCTGGAAACGAAGAAAGCCGCCCCTCATTTTCGTTGAGTATGTCGCCACGAAAAGTCGGGTAACCGTAGAGAGCAACACAGCCTGAAGCGCTCGCAAATCCCAGGTGTCGGAAGTGACCACGTATAGGTTGTGGTGGGGGTAAAGTTGGCCGTCCTCGAAAACAACATGCGCCTCACCTTTGATGTCAGGAATCAGCAATTTCGGCCTAGAGGCAAGCGATGGGGTGATTCGGTCAATCGTACGATACCAGCCAGTGGGAGACTTCTTTGCACAGTGGCGTCCTGCGATGGACTCGCGGCGTTCTTCCAGGTAGCGCCTCAGTCGTGGGTAATCATGCAGATCTACCAAGCCACCAGCATCTTTGAATGGGTTAATGACCCCCTGGCCGCGCCACACAACCTCACCTGACATGATGTCCCTGGTCGTGACTAATGGAACCTTGCGATCAGGTTCGACATCAAGCGTCGCGAAATCCCCAATAAAAGCTTTGTCAGCACCGGTAGCAACCCCAATTCCGACTTTACAGCCAGTCTCTTCCAAGCTTGGAAACTGTTGCTCAAGGCGGCGAATCAGGGCCATTTGATCTGGCGACTCCAGCAGCCAAGGCTCTGAGCCATTAGCCACACACGCGACCTCTCTCACCGATGTCACATCATTCGACAAGGACTTCACAAGGAGCTTTTCAGCCAAAGCTTTTAGATAGGCACTGTCGATATCGGGGCTGTGTGCAACACGGGTAGTACTTGGTTTTTCTCGACTGATAACCGTGATGGCCGGGTAAGCGATTACATCCGAGTGAAATGCCGGCGTGTCCGTCATATCGACGTAAATTTTCAGATGAAAGTGCTTGGCCACTAGTCCTCTGAGTGGCCCACCGTAGCGGTTCTTCATCCAGCGATCGGCGCAAATGAAGCTGAGGCAGCCAGCTTTCGATAGCAGCGACAAGGAGCGTTCAATAAACGGGATATACAAGTCAGCCCGGTCATACAGGGTCGTATACCGTCGCCGGTACTCAGCTAGCAGCGGCGCAGGAATAAGTTCCTGGCGTACGTAAGGTGGATTCCCGACTACGAAGTCGAACTGCCCGTCCACCGTAGTTAGCAGGAAGTCACCTTGAGAAAGCCAACGATCAGCAAGCTCGGTTGCCGTATCACGCCTCAGACCCTCTCGCAGAAGCAGTTCAATGACCGCTCTACAGGCCGAACTGTAAGTCTCACGGTGCAACTCGACTGCCCGAATCGAATCAGCTAGGTCGCTAAGCGCATCGCCATCAGGCTCGTAGGTACGCCAAGCAGCCAGCAGCCGGCGGATCAAAGGCAGTAAGAAATCACCACCGCCAAATGACGGTTCTAAGACACGCATTCTATGAAGTGGCTGGTCTACGGTGTACCCAGCTAGGTCGAGAATGAACTCTACAACCTCCGAGCGAGTAAAAATCGCCGCTCGTGCCTCATGGCCACCATCAGATGCAAGCGCCTCACTAGCGGCGCTAATCGGACAGTACGGCAATGGTGTAGCCATGCTCGACAATGAAGACATCAGTGAAAACCTCTTGGCGAGACCGGCAACACACCAGTCAGGCGTTTAACGCGACATTTTCCCATAGCGTGCCATGGTTTGCCTCCTACCATCCGTGCTTTGGCTTGTGCGGCCATCAACAGATTAGGTGGGCCTGCCAGCTTTAAACCCCTCAAGGGTATGGGGAGGGCCAGGGGCTCCGGGGCGATGGCGGGTTTTGTTCGGTTTGCTAACTGACGAGCGGCCAGTTGGGCCTGATTCAGTTGTAGTCACGCATCTGGAAGCGTCTATTGCTGTGAGCCGAATAACTCGTTTATTCGGCTCATCGGGTGAGCCGATTCAACTCAGCGCTCCAGTGGTTCTTCATTTTCGCGCCCGCGAAAATTTTGTGTGCTGCAGATGTGCCCAGGTGAGCCAATGGACATTGGGGACGCTTTGACGTGCTTGCTGGTGATAGCCGGTGCGGCAAGTCACCCTGACCGCTGCTCGATAAGGATGTCCTCAATCGTCCGTTCATGGCCGGCCTTAGCCAGCTTCAAGTCATAGCCTGCCGCTTCTAGGTTCTGTTGACGTATCAGCGGAGCCACAACAGGGTTGCAGCGAAGGCCAGCATAGACTTGAAATGACTGGCCTTTTTCTCAAAACGCGTAGCAATCCGCCGGTAATGCTTCAGTTTGCCGAACAGGCACTCCACGACGTG
>CAMCJM010000180.1 GCA_945874835.1 Pseudomonas synxantha
CCACGTCGTGGAGTGCCTGTTCGGCAAACTGAAGCATTACCGGCGGATTGCTACGCGTTTTGAGAAAAAGGCCAGTCATTTCAAGTCTATGCTGGCCTTCGCTGCAACCCTGTTGTGGCTCCGCTGATACGTCAACAGAACCTAGGGCATTGCTAAAAACGTAGATGGTTTTTGCGGTGCCCTTGAATGTCGGCGCGGCAGGTATTTATAGGTTGGGTTGGGCTTCGCTGCGCTCAACGCCAACCTACAGGTTTCGCATACGGTACACGGCATACGGCGCGCTGCGGCATGCCGCGCGGTTAAAGCACTTTTAGCCGCTCCGGCCACCAATCGGGGTGCTTGGGTTGCAGGCGGTTGAGGTAATGGCTGCCGCCGAGTTGCCACATCTGTTGGCGAATCCAAGCGGCGCGGCGTGTGGTGTGGGCCGTTGGCCGGCTGGCGCTGCGCGCGAGTGGGTTGGGCAGAACGGCGGCGAGCAGGCTGCTTTGCTGGCGTGACAAATACGGCGCGCCGACCTTGAAGTGATACTGCGCGGCCGCCTCGGCACCGAAAATGCCGTCGCCCCATTCAGCGCTGTTGAGGTACACCTCAAGGATGCGTTGTTTGGGCCAGAGCAGTTCGATCAGCCCGGTAAACCACACTTCCAGCCCTTTACGCAGCCAACTGCGTCCCGACCAGAGAAACAGGTTTTTCGCCACTTGCTGGCTGAGGGTGCTGGCCCCGCGCACGGAGCCGCCTTGCTGGTTATGTGCCAGTGCGGCGCGGATGGCCGCGACGTCTAAGCCCCAGTGCTCGGCACATTTTTGATCTTCAGCGGCAATGACGGCCATTTTCAGGTCGTCGGGCAGTTCGGCCAAGGGTCGCCAGGTGCGTTGCAGGTCGATGGGTTGGTCGTCGCGCCAGGCGTCGATTTTGCGTTCCAGCATCAGCGCAGTGCCGGGTGGTGGTATCCAGCGCAAGGCCAGCACCAGCAGCGCGGAGCCGACGGCCAGCCAGAACAGCAGTTTAAGCAGGCGACGGGCGATGGATCGAAACATGCGTACTTGGCCGGGTGGGATTTGCCGGCCATTATAGCCAGCGATTTTTATCTGGCTGGAGTGATGCATGGCGCGGTTGTGGTTGTTGCTGTCTGCCTTGGCCGGTTTTACCGGTGTGGGCCTGGGGGCGTTTGCCGCCCATGGGTTAAAAAATGTGCTGACGCCGGCCTACCTCACGGTGTTTCAAACCGGTACGCACTATCAGCTGATTCATGCGTTGGCCCTTTTAGGCGTTGCGGTGCTTACGCTGCAGCGGCCGTCGCGCTTGCTGAATGTAGCCGGTGGCTGCTTTGCGCTCGGTATCGTGCTGTTTGCTGGCAGCTTGTATGCGCTGACATTAAGCGGCATTGGCGCGCTGGGTATGATCACGCCCGTGGGCGGGGTGAGCTTTCTACTGGGCTGGTTGTGCCTGGGTTTGGCGGCCTGGAAGCACAGCGCTTAGGACGAGCGGCGAGCTTGAGCCTTGGTCGGCGTTCATGATCAGGCTAGAATGCCGGCCCTTTCCCAGTTGTGACCGGACCGTCATGCGTATTCAGTTAAACGGCGAAGCTTTTGAATTGCCCGATGGGGAAACCGTTGCCGGTGTGATCGAGCGTCTGGACCTGAGCACACGCCGCGTGGCGGTTGAACTCAATCTGGATATCGTGCCGCGCAGCCAGCATGCCAGCACCGTATTGCGCGAGGGCGATCAGATAGAAGTGGTCCACGCCATTGGCGGTGGTTGAGTCCCGCCGCTCAGTTTGATCGCGTTCTGATTGCTGCCTACTTCACGAGGATTACCCATGAGCCATGCGCCCAGCGACAAGCCCTTTACCCTGGCCGGCCGTACTTACCAGTCGCGTCTTCTGGTGGGTACTGGCAAGTACAAAGACCTCGAAGAAACCCGCCTGGCCATCGAAGCCTCCGGTGCCGAGATTGTCACCGTGGCGGTGCGCCGGACCAACATCGGGCAGAACCCGGGTGAGCCGAACCTGCTGGATGTGATCAGCCCCGAGCGTTACACCATCCTGCCGAATACCGCTGGTTGCTATGACGCGGTTGAGGCCGTGCGCACCTGCCGTTTGGCCCGTGAGCTGCTCGACGGTCATAACCTGGTCAAGCTGGAAGTGTTGGCGGACCAGAAAACCCTGTTTCCTAACGTCATCGAAACCCTCAAGGCCGCCGAAGTGCTGGTCAAGGACGAGTTTGACGTCATGGTGTACACCAGTGATGACCCGATCATCGCTCGCGAACTGGCGGCCATGGGCTGCATCGCGGTGATGCCGCTGGCCGGTTTGATCGGCACCGGGCTGGGCATCTGCAACCCCTACAACCTGCGCATCATCCTTGAAGAAGCGACTGTGCCGGTGTTGGTCGATGCCGGTGTCGGCACGGCGTCTGATGCCACCATCGCCATGGAGTTGGGCTGCGAGGCGGTGCTGATGAACAGCGCCATCGCCCACGCACAAAACCCGATTCTGATGGGCGAGGCGATGAAGCACGCGATCATCGCCGGGCGCATGGCCTACCTGGCCGGGCGTATGCCGAAAAAACTCTATGCTAGCGCTTCTTCGCCGCTGGATGGCCTGATCAAGTAAGAGCACGTTTACGATTTGCTGCGCTTCGGCCCTGCTGCGTTAAAAACAGGCTCGGAATGCTCATTTACAACTCGTAAACTCCGCTTCCTCGCCTGTTTTTGCCTTGCATGGCTCTAGCTCGCGAAATCGTAAAAGCACTCTATAAGCACTTTAAGAGCACAGCATGACTGACTTGCAGCAACAGCCCGAGCCGGCTGAAGACACCTCCAAGCACCGCGCGATCAAGAGCTTCGTGATGCGCGCCGGGCGCATGACTGAGGGCCAGCAGCGTGGCCTTGATCAGGGCTGGCCAAAGTTTGGCCTGCAACTGGAGGATGGCCTGCGCGACTTCGATCAGGTCTTCGGTCGCACTGCGCCGCGCACCTTTGAGATCGGCTTTGGTATGGGCCATTCGACTCTGGAGATGGCCGCTGTCTCGCCCGAGCAAGACTTTATTGGCGTTGAAGTGCACCGCCCGGGTGTCGGTGCGCTGCTCAATGGTTTGATGACGCAAAACCTCAGCAATATGCGCGTATACAGCTGCGATGCGCTGGAAGTGCTGCGCAACTGTGTGGCCGACGCCAGCCTTGATCGCGTGCTACTATTCTTCCCGGACCCGTGGCACAAGGCCAAACATAACAAGCGGCGTATCGTGCAACCGGCGTTCGCTGAGCTGGTGCGGCAGAAGCTCAAGGTGGGTGGCGTGCTGCACATGGCCACCGATTGGCAGCCCTACGCTGAATACATGCTGGAAGTGATGAATGTCGCGCCGGGTTACCAGAACCTGGCGGCTGACGGGCAATACATCCCCCGCCCCAGCGAGCGCCCGACCACCAAGTTTGAGCGGCGTGGCGAGCGTCTTGGGCATGGCGTGTGGGATCTCAAGTTCCAACGCAACAGCTGAATGTTTCAAGCGCCCGTCAGGGCGTAGCTAAAACCAAGCCCAGGGAATATCGCACTAGATCGGAATAATCCGACGCCCGCCAGGACGGCTCCTCACCAAGACGGTACCTATACCCGATCACCACGATCGGGTCATAACAACAGCAGCCCTGCATCAGGCCAGGCTGCGAGGAGATCGCTGTGTTGAGACCTTTATCCATCCTGCTGCTGGCGGCGTGCGCGCTGCAGGCACAGGCCAGTGTTGACAGTGCTCAGGCCGCGCGCCTGGGCCAAGACCTGACGCCCCTGGGCGGCGAGCGTGCGGGCAATGCCGCCGGCACCATCCCGGCCTGGGGCGGTGGCCTGGCGCAACCGCCGGCCAACTACCAGCCCGGCATGCACCACCCTGACCCTTACAGCGCTGATGCGCCGCTGTTTCAGGTCAACAGCCAGAACCTGGCGCAACATCAGGCACAGTTGCCTGAGGGCTTGAAGCTACTGCTGGAAAAAAATCCAGACTACTTCCTCAATGTGTACCCGACCCGCCGCAGTGCCGCAGCGCCGCAGCGTATCTATGACGCGACACGCTTCAATGCCGAGCGTGCCGAGCTGATTTCCGGCGGTAATGGTGTCGAAGGCGCTGCGTCGGGCATCCCGTTCCCGCTGCCGCAAACCGGCCAGGAAGCCATCTGGAACCACATGATGCGTTACCGTGGCGACCAGATCCGCTTTGTCACCAATCAGGCAGCCGTGCTGTCGAGCGGTGCCTTCAACTTGCTCAAGCTGGAACGCGACATTTACTTCGTCTACGGTCGTGATGGCGTCAGCCCGCAAGACCTGGATAACACCCTGTTCTACTACAAGTACAAAGTCGTAGCGCCGTCCAAACTGTCCGGTTCGGCCCTGGTGATTCAGGAAACCCTCGACCAAGTGCTGGCCATTCGTAAAGCCTGGCGTTTCAACCGTGGCGAGCGTCGTGTGCGTCGTCTGCCGATGCTGGCGTATGACTCACTGCAGCCGGACACCAACGGCATGGCCACCGCTGATCAATTGGATTCCTACAACGGTGCGCCCGACCGCTACGAGTGGACGCTGGTCGGCAAGCAGGAAATGCTGGTGCCTTACAACAGCTACGCCGTGCACCAGAAGGGCATCGCCTACGACACCATCCTGCGCAGCAATACCGTCAACCCGGAACTGCTGCGTTACGAGTTGCACCGCGTATGGATAGTCGAGGCCAATCTGCGTAAAGGCTTCAGCCACCCGAACGCCAAGCGCCGCTTCTACATCGACGAAGACAGCTGGCAGATTCTGGCCGTCGACCTCTATGACAAGAGCGGCACGTTGAGCGGCCTGCAAGAAAGCCATCCAATCAGCTACTACGATGTGCCCATGTTCGGCAGCACCCTGGAGACCATCTACGACTTCAAGGGCAAGCGCTACTTCGTCGACGGCATGGACAACAACGAGCCGATGTACGACTTCAACGCCAAGCTGCACCCGCGCGACTTCACCCCGCAGGCCCTGCGCCGCGAAGGCAACTGAGTTTCAGCTTTAGGTTCTGGCATTCAGTGCGAGCATTGAGTGCCAGCGCTAGGCGGGACGCGCGTGCAGACCTCGTGGTCCTAGCGCGCTGTTGTGTAGAACCGGCTTTAGGGGATGGTTTCAGTATGGCGAGTGAGCATTCTTGCTCTTTCGAGGCTGCTGTCCCCGTGCATTGAGGATGTGACCGATGCGCTTTCTGGCGGTGCTTGGTTGACGGTGCAAGCGTGGCGCTTTACTGCTAATGATTCACTTAAAGTACGCCCGTCATTCACGTGCACCGGTTTCAATTCTGGGGCGGAGTAAACGCAGGCGCAGGCGAAAACGTATCAACTCGTCGCCCCGAAGCTCAGTAGCGTCACCTCGCCATCATGCAACTCAGCAATTCGTTGCACCATAAAAAGCCCTAAACCTGCACCAGGGCTGGATTGAGCCTGTCGGCCGCGATAGTACTTATGTAACAGTCGTTCGCGCTCATCTTCGGCTATTAATGCGCCGGTGTGGCTAATCTGTAGATTCACCCAGTCACCGTCATCATCGGTTAGCAACTCTATAACTGCGCCAGCAGGTGCATGCCTGTCGGCATTGGCCAGCAGGTTGCGAACTGCCACATGCAGCAGGCCTGCATCGCACCAAAAGTGGGCTTTGCTAAGCCGACTGTCGAGGTTAATTCGGCCAGTTGGAAACTCACCGATAAGTCCTCTCAGCAGCGCGTGCAAATCACAGTTGACGAAACGTGAGGCAGGCTGCCTATCAGCCATGCGGTCATAGGTCAGGTAGTCGTCAACCAACGCAAGCAGTCGTGAACCCGCGTCACGAATGTTCTGACAGCGCCGCAGGCTTTTCTCCAGCGGAGCATCCAGGTGACGTGACAACTGCTGCGCCGAGGTGCTGATGATCGCCAGGGGGCGGAACTCATGGGAAACCATGGCGACGAAGTCATTCTGCTCTTCACGCACACGCTGTTCGCGCGCCAGGGTGGCGCGCAACTCCTGCTCAAGCTGCTCACGGCGCTGCAACTCCTGATTAAGTTCAAAGGTGCGCAAGGCAACCTGTGACTCCAAATGCGCATTCTGCTATTGGATCAGTGCGGTGTTCTGCGCCTGAGCCAACTGCTTGTCTCGCTTGAGACGGTTGTAGTGGCTGATGATGCGCAGACTCATTGCACTCATGTGCAACAGGGTGCCAATTGCCACCGCATGATCCGTCCAGAAATTCGCCGGCACCACGCCAAAGTTGCGCAAGAAGGCCACCAGAACGCCCACATAAAAAATGCCTAATGCCAGCAGGTAAAAGCGTGCCGGCCGATGACCGCGCCACAGTAGCCAGAGCGCCTACTCAACAATAATGGAGTCGTCGTCAGCGAAGTGCTCAGTACCACTGGCACCGCCTCGCGGAAAAATCCGAGCAGAATGGCTATGGCGGCCAAGCCGCCCAGCAGCCATGTCACTGCGGCCAACCCGTTTGCAAACCGCTTGTAAACCTGAGCCAAGGCTAACTGGCGACTGGCAAAAACGGTCCCAATCGGCAAGCTTAAAGCCATAACCACACCGAGCAAGGGGTCACTTGCGTATTTCGGCCCACCGTGACCGGCTGTTTCGGTAGATCGTGACCGGTCATTTCGCTAACGCGTGACCGCTCATTTCGCTATCAGCGTGACCGATTTCCAGCCTGCTCCGAAACAGGCGGTCACGACTTACCGAAATGGCCGGT
>CAMCJM010000181.1 GCA_945874835.1 Pseudomonas synxantha
ATGGATTTTCCACCTATCGAGGTGTCCGGGGAAAGTAGACCACTACACATGGCCAAGGGTGGCTTTGATCTGATTTTCACCACCTCTTTCGGCTACATGAACCCGACCCTGAAAGTGGCCAAGCAGTTCCCCAAGCTGACCTTCGAGCATGCCACCGGCTACAAGCAGGACAAGAACCTCGGCACCTACCTGTCGCGCTCCTATGAAGGCCGTTACGTCGGCGGTTACCTCGCGGCGAAGATGACCAAAACCAAGAAAGTCGGCTACGTCGCCTCATTCCCGACCCCGGAAGTGCTCCGCGACATCAACGCCATCCAACTGGCGCTGGACAAGTACAACCCCGGCACCGAAATCAAAGTGGTGTGGGTCAACTCCTGGTTTGATCCGGGCAAAGAATCCGATGCCGCTAACGCGCTGATCGACCAAGGCGTTGACGTGGTGTTCCAGCACACCGACAGCCCGGCACCGATCCAGACCGCAGAACGTCGCGGCGTGTATGCCGTGGGTTACGCCTCGGACATGGCGCACTTCGGGCCGAAGGCCGTGCTCACCTCGATCGTCAACGACTGGGGCCCGCACTACGTTAAATCCACTCAGGCGGTCATCGACGGCACCTGGAAATCCGCAGACTTCTGGGGCGGCCTGACCGAAGACACCATCAAGCTGCCAATCAGTGATTTGGTGCCAGCGGATGTCAAAGTCAAAGCCGAAGCCGAGCAGATCATCGCCGACATCAAAAGCGGTGCCTTCCACCCGTTCACCGGGCCGATCAAGGACCAGAGCGGCGTCGAGAAAATCCCGGCCGGCGTTGCCGCGACCAACGCCGAACTGGCTTCGATGAACTACTACGTGGAAAACGTAAAGGCTGAATTGCCGAAGTAAAGCATTCGCCAAACCTTGTGGGAGGGGCTTTAGCCGCGAACAGCTGCCCCTCCCACACATAACACCGATGCCGTCCCTGCCCTCTAGCAGAACCGCATCAAAAGGGTGCCCCGTAAACGGGGCGCTCTTATTCGCTGCCCTGGGTACGAGAAGACTCGCAGCAACACCCCGGAGCTTTTATGAACAGCCTGCCCATCATCGACATAGCCCCGCTCTACAGCGACGATCAGAACGCCTGGCCCGCCTTGGCCGAGCAGATCGACCACGCCTGCCGCGAGTGGGGTGTCTTCTACATCACCGGCCACCCGATCAGCCCGGCGCGCATCGACGAACTGCTGAATGCCGCCAAAACGTTCTTCGCCCTACCAGCTGCCGAAAAGCTCAAGATCGACATCACGCAAACCGCTCATCATCGCGGTTACGGCGCGATTGCCACCGAGCAGCTGGACCCGAACAAACCGAGCGACCTCAAGGAAACCTTCGACATGGGTTTCCACATGGACCTCAATCACCCCGAAGTGCTGGCCGGCAAACCGCTGCGTGGGGCCAATCGCCACCCGGACCTGCCAGGCTGGGCCACCCTGATGGAACAGCACTACACCGATATGCAGGCGCTGGCGCAAACCCTGCTGCGCGCCATGACTCTTGCGCTGGACATTGACCGCGATTTTTTCGACACGCGCTTCCATATGCCGATCAGCGTGCTGCGCATGATCCACTACCCGCCGCGCCACACCGCCAGCAGTGCCGAACAGCAAGGCGCGGGTGAACACACCGATTATGGTTGCATCACCCTGCTCTATCAGGACAACGCTGGCGGCCTGCAGGTGCGTAACCGTGACGGTGAGTGGATCGACGCACCGCCAATTGCCGGCAGCTTTGTGGTGAACATCGGCGACATGCTCGCGCGCTGGAGCAACGACCGTTACACCTCAACCCCGCACCGGGTGATCAGTCCGCTGGGGGTGGACCGCTACGCCATGCCGTTCTTCGCCGAACCGCACCCGGACACCGAGATCAGCTGCCTGCCGAACTGCTCGGATGCCAGCAACCCACCCAAGTATCCGTCAGTAACCAGCGCCGAATACCTGCTCTCGCGCTTTGCCGACACCTATGCTTATCGCCGTGAGGAAGAGGCTCAGGTTTAGCTGGGGTCTGGTGGGAGGGGCTTTAGCCGCGACAGCTTTTGCATTGTAGTCAGTCGCGGCTAAAGCCCCTCCCACCCACTCCGACCTCGCGAGATCCTTACCGATTCGGCGAAACCCTGCCCCAGCGGTTAAACTCTCACGCACTCACGCCTGAGAACGAGATCTGACCATGTACGACTGGCTCAATGCCCTGCCCAAGGCCGAACTGCACCTGCACATTGAGGGTTCGCTGGAGCCTGAGTTGCTGTTTGCCTTGGCCGAGCGCAACAAGATCGCCCTGCCTTGGAACGATGTTGAAACCTTGCGCAGCGCCTATGCCTTC
Organism: Pseudomonas synxantha; assembly: GCA_945874835.1. GTDB lineage: Bacteria > Pseudomonadota > Gammaproteobacteria > Pseudomonadales > Pseudomonadaceae > Aquipseudomonas > Aquipseudomonas synxantha_B. The sequence continues at coordinate 2,353 of CAMCJM010000181.1, forward strand.
AACAACCTGCAGGAGTTTCTCGACCTGTATTACGCCGGTGCCGATGTGTTGCGTACCGAGCAGGACTTCTACGACCTCACTTGGGCTTATCTGCAAAAGTGCAAGGCGCAGAACGTCATCCACACCGAGCCGTTCTTCGACCCGCAGACCCACACCGACCGCGGCATCCCCTTTGAGGTGGTGCTGCGCGGGATCAAGCAGGCGCTGGTCGATGGCGAAAAACAACTGGGCATCAGCCACGGTTTGATCCTGAGCTTTCTGCGGCATCTGCCCGAAGAAGAAGCGTTCAAAACCCTGGAACAGGCCAGGCCGTTCCGCGATGCGTTTATCGCCGTCGGTTTGGACAGCTCGGAGATGGGCCACCCGCCGAGCAAGTTCCAGCGCGTGTTCGATAAAGCACGCAGCGAAGGCCTGCTGACCGTGGCCCACGCTGGTGAGGAAGGCCCGCCCGAATACATCTGGGAAGCCCTGGACCTGCTGAAAATCGAGCGTATCGACCATGGCGTGCGCGCTATCGAAGACGAGCGCCTGATGCAGCGCATCATTGATGAACAGATCCCGCTGACCGTCTGCCCGCTGTCCAATACCAAGCTCTGCGTGTTCGACGATATGCGCCAGCACAACATCCTGCAGATGCTCGAACGCGGCGTGAAGGTGACGGTGAACTCGGACGACCCGGCCTACTTCGGCGGTTACGTCACCGAAAACTTCGCCGCCCTGCATGACAGCCTGGGCATGACCCAGGAGCAGGCCAAGCGCCTGGCGCAGAACAGCTTGGATGCACGCTTGGTCTGAGGCTGAAAGTCGCCGCTAAAGCGCCTCCCACAGAAGCACACGTCCCGTGGGAGGGGCTTTAGCCGCGAGCCAGAATTGGCGAGATCCGGGTAAGGTGGATAACGCTTCTCTTATCCACCATCGCGAATTGGTGGATGGATAAAGCGTCATCCACCCTACGAGCTAAAGCGCCTCCACATCAACACGCGCCCCGTAGGCGGCGCTTTAGCCGCGAGCCAAGATTTACGAGATTCGGGTAGGGTGAATAACGCTTTTCTTATCCACCATCGCAAATTGGTGGATGGATAAAGCGTCATCCGCCTTACAAACTATGCGCGGGTTCAGCGCGCATACCCAGCCCTACTCTTGCAGCACACCTCATCAATGCTGGTGCTTCTCTGCATGGTCAGCGGATTCAGGCGCATCAGCTTGTACCGCAATTTCCACTTCAATCGCGCCGGCCTTCTCGAAGGTCAGGGTCAGCGGGAAGCGTTCGCCGTCTTTGGCTTGTTGCTTCAAGTTGAACAGCATGACGTGATAGCCCATAGGCTCGAATTTCACTTCACCGCCAGCAGGAATCTCCACGTTCTGCACCTGCTGCATTTTCATCAGGCCATCGGCGTGAATGTGTTCATGCAGTTCGGCCTTGCCGGCCACCGGGGTGCTGGCACTGAGCAGGCGGTCGGCTTCGCTGCCTTTGTTATGCACCACAAAATAGGCTGCTGCAGTGGGCGCAACCGGCGGCATGGCGCGCGACCACGGGTGTTCGATGTGCAGGTTGCCGACGCTGTAGTCGTGAGCGTTGGCAAACAGGCTGGGGCTCAGCAGTGCGGCGATCAGCAGGGTCTTTTTCAGCAACATGGTGTTCCTCCGGTGGTGGACTAAATGTCCATTAAAGGTGTTGTAACGCAAAGCCGTGAGGCGGGCCAAGCCTGAGCGCCTTGGGCCGAATAAACGAACGCATCGGGCTTCAACTTGAATTGCGTTGGGATTCATACACAGGACGCGGCACGCGCGGCCGTTTGCTGACTCGCACAGGTCGCCGCCCACGCAGCCGCCGCCAGCCCATCACCGTGCCGCTCAGGCAAATCAGCAGACCGCCCAGACTGGCCAGCCACATCCAGCCATCCCACAGGGGCCGGCTTTGCAGCAGCGGCAACCAATCCCAACTGTGCAGCAGGGCAAACAACCAGCGCGAGGTGCGCTGCCCTTCATCCATGCGGCCGAGTAATACACCGGTGCGCGGATCAAGGTGCAGCCAGGTCTGGGCCGGATCATTGAAGCGCACCCGCAGAATTGGCAATGGCCGCTCCAGGTGCCCGGTCATGCTGTGCTCGGCACGGGCGTAGTAGTAAAAGTCGTAAGCCGTCAGGCGCTCGACAGTGGGGACATCCTCCGGCCGAATCGCCTGAGCCGCGCGCAATACGTCCGCTTCATCCAACCCCCACTGCGGTGTGGATGCATCCATGACCAGCAACGCGCTGGCACCCGTATTGTCCACCCCCAACAGATAGCCACGGCCACCCAACAAACGCCAATGCAGCTCACGCACCGGCAGGCCCATCGCATTGAAACGCGACACAGCCTGTTCAGGCCCGAGAGAAAAAGCATCAGCCTGCAACGCTGCGCCTTGGTAGGGCGCCAGATTCAACGGGTTAGCGCTGTCCAGCAGCCGCCAGGGGTTCATCGACATCAAGCCGCTGAAAATCCAGGTCAGTGCCAACCCACCAAACAGCAAACCCCCGATATGGTGCCAGCGCGCCAGCCCCTTGTAAGGGCTGCGCGCGCCACTGCGATAAGGCGCAGCAAAGCGCCAACGCAGAATGCCAACCACAATGCCCAGGAGCGTCATCAGGGTGGCGGCCACGGACAGGTAGATCACCGCATCACTCCACCAGCGATCCAGCACACCGCCACGCAGGGGATAAACCCAGTGCAGCCAGGCGCCTAGCCAGTTCCAGGTACGCTCAGTGAAAGTGGCATCGCGCACCACTTCGCCGCTACGCCCCGAGACATACAGCAGCGTGCCGTCATCCAGCCCCACACGATGCAGCGGCCGATCGCCGTCGAGCGCGCGCGAGTGCGTCCAGGCATCCTCCTGTATGGAGGCCTGGAAGTACACCGCACGCTCACCGGCAAAGGGTTGAGCGGCGGCCACAGCCTCTGCAGGGGGCACCGAGCCAATACGCTTGCCGCTGCGCGCATCAACCGCCACCGCGCCCGTCGCAAACCGCACAACAAAGCGCGGCTCACCGGCCACCGTAGTCAACCGAATAGATGCCGGTGCGGCCTTCTCACCCGTGGCGGCCAGCACCTGCTCGATCGGTACACAACAGCCCTCCAACGACAACGGGGGCAGATAGGCCAGGTGCTCGCGCTGGGTCAGCTTGGGATAGCCGACGTACATCATCACCAAGCCAGAGACGAACCAAAGCACCATCAGCAGGCAGAGGAAAATCCCCAGCCAGCGATGCCACAGGTAGAGATAGCGCTTCATCCGGCGGCCTCTTAAAAGCGTGACTGCAAGGCCAACTCAAACGAACGTGGCGCGCCGAGGAACAGCATGTCGCTGCTGGCCCAGCTGGCGTATACCTCGTCGGTCAGATTGCGCGCCCGCAAGGTCAGCAGGCTGTCGGCATCCAGGCGATAGCTGACAAACGCACCGAACAAGGTATAGGCCGGGGCCTTTAACTGGTTGGCCGCGTCGGCATACACCGAGGCCACATGGCGGCTGTCTGCACCAACCTGCCAATGCGACGTGAGGTCGTAGGTCAGCCACAGGTTGGCAACCTGATCGGGTACGTTGCTCGGCGTGTTGCCCTTACGCGAGACCGACTGCCCGCTGACGCTTTCATTGAACTCATCGTATTGCGCATCGATCCACGCCACATTGGCTTCTGCCAACAAGCGCGGGGTGATGCGCAGCGCTGTTGCCAGCTCTACACCAAGCGTCGATTGCTTGCCCACCGGCAACGTTTGGCCGGGGTTAGCGGGGTCGCGCGTGGCCAGGTTTTCGCGTTCGATCTTGTACGCAGCAACGGTGGTGGAGGCGCGTCCATCGAGGAAATCAAACTTGCTGCCGACCTCCAGTTGACGGCCCTTGGTCAGGTCAAAATCCTGCACCTGACCGAGGGTCGCGGTGGTGAGGATGCCAGCAGGCGGGTCGGCAGCGGTGCTGTATTGCACGTAAACATTGGCAGCAGGACTCAAGGCATAGACCATACCGACACGACCAGTGGTGGGCTCGTACTCACGGGCAAAAAACGCCGGATTGGTCAGTGTGGCGGCCTGGTGGTTGGTTACTTCCAGGTCGATGCGGTCATGCCGCAGACCAGTGAGCAGGGACAAACGCTCAGTCAACGCCAGACGGTTTTCGACAAACAACGCCCAGGTGTCGAGTTGATTGGTACGCTGGCGTGCGTAGCCAGGGGTCATACTACGGATTTCGGTGAACGTGACCGCTCATTTCGCTAACAACGTGACCGGTGCCTCCACCCGATTGCGCGGGGTTTAAATTCTAACCGCATCGGTCACGATGCGGCTTCTTCCTCTGTGTTTTTCCGCCGCAGCGACTCACCTTTCATCAC
>CAMCJM010000182.1 GCA_945874835.1 Pseudomonas synxantha
GAGAAAAAGGCCAGTCATTTCAAGTCTATGCTGGCCTTCGCTGCAACCCTGTTGTGGCTCCGCTGATACGTCAACAGAACCTAGTAAGGGTTCCGGATTCTCCTGCTGAACAAGGATTAGTCAACAATCCTTAAGTGAACAGCATTGCGCCCGAGGGCGGCTTTGTTGTTAGGGTTGAATCAGCGCTGCGACACCAGGTCTTCAAGGTGAGCAATGATGTCATCCGGTTTGAGCACCAGAATGTCGCCTTCCAGAGAGTCCAGAATCACCTCGGCCGTGTTGCCGATCAGTGCACCTGACAGTCCGGTTCGGGCTACGGTACCGATAATGGTCACGCCTGCTTTCAATTGACGCGCCTTGTGCGGGATCAGCACGTCCGCCGGGCCTTCAACAACGTGCAGGTGTGCATCGTTAATGTCGTACTCGACTTGGAAGGCTTTGCACTGTTCGCGGTAACGCGCCTCGATGGTTTCTTTAAGCTGGAACGTTGGGTCAGCGGCCGACAGCATGGGGGCCGGGTGTGCGGTGATGACGTGCAGGTCGGCTTTGGCCAATGTGGCAATGTCGTAGCCGTGGCTGACAATGCTGGTGTGCAGCGTGCGGTGTTCACTGTCGGCATTGCCCACGTCAACTGCAGCCAGAATCACGCTGCCTGCCCAAGGTTGATCACTTTTCACCATTAATATGGGAGCCGGGCAGTAGCGCAGCAATTTCCAGTCATCCGGGGTCAATATCGCTTTTTTCAGCGGGTTGTCCGGGAAGTGTTGTTTGATGACCAAGCCGCAGCCCTCGGCTTGCTGCACGTTGATGATGGTCTGGTGCACGGTGTCATCCCAGGCTTGTTGGCTGGTAATGCTGAAGCCTTCGCTGGTCAGTAGGCCGGACAGATCACGCAGGTAGCTGGTGTGATCACCTTTCTTGTCACAGACCAGCAGGTGCAGGTGCGACTGGGTTACGCCGGCAATCAGTTTGGCTCGTTTCAGGGCCAAGTCTTCGGCGTGTTTAGGATCAATTACCACCAGAATGCTGCGAATAGCTTGCATGATCATCTCCGTGTGCCGTGATTTGTAATGGTTGTCACTATAGATCGCGTTCGGTCGTGCGGTGTTTGATCGGTGTCAATCGTGTGGCCGATCGTGCGCTCATTCGTATAATGCCTAGGCGTTTAACGCGACACTTCAATCAGTCTATTTTTTGTGAATTTATGTATCCGTCAATCTGCCTTCACCACCTTTCACGCTGCTGTGCTTTAAACGGCTGCGTATTCTTGCTTGCGAGCGTGCAGCCATGAACTTTCCACACATTCACGAGTTTCTCGGTTGCCGCACGCCTGATGCCTGGATCACTGCCGCCCTGGCGGATCAGCAAACGATGCTGATCGATCACAAGAACTGCGAATTTAAAGCCGCCAGCACCGCGCTGAGCTTGATGGCCAAATACAGCACGTACGCTGATCTGCTTAATGCCATGTCGCGGTTGGCGCGGGAAGAGTTGGTGCACCACGAGCAGGTGTTGCGCATCATGAAGCGTCGCAAGATTGGCCTACGACCTGTGTCAGCGGCGCGTTATGCCTCGGGTTTGCGCAAGGTGGTGCGCACCCATGAGCCTTTTAAGCTGGTGGACACCTTGGTGGTGGGTGCATTTATTGAAGCGCGCAGTTGTGAGCGTTTTGAGGCGCTGGTGCCGCATTTGGATGAGGAACTGGGCAAGTTCTATTACGGGCTGTTAAAAAGCGAATCGCGGCACTTTCAGAATTATCTGAAACTGGCCTACCAATACGGCGATGCCCGTGATGTTGATCAGGCCATTGTGCGGGTGAGGGCGGCGGAGCAGGCGTTGATCGAGTCGCCTGATACGGAGTTTCGTTTTCACAGCGGCGTGCCGCCACTTTGAGCTTCTTCACGTCTAAAGCCTGAAAGGCCTCTGGTTAAAACCTTGTTTGTCTACCTGCAGTGCCCAGCCCTGCTTGTCCCAGTCACCGAGCACAATACGCTGTGCTGCCTGGCCGTTGATTTGCAGTTGATGGGTCGCTGGCCGATGGGTGTGACCGTGAATCAGCGTGCGTACACCGTGCTCGGCCATGATGCGCGGCACTTCATCCGGGGTTACGTCGACAATCTCGCTGGCTTTCATCCGCGTCTGGGTGCGGCTTTCATTGCGCAGTTTGCGCGCCAGTTTTTGCCGGGTGCTGAGCGGCAGGTTGCGCAGGATAAACAGCGAAAGTGGGTTGCGCAGCCAGCGGCGCAGTTTCATATAGCCGATGTCCTGGGTGCACAAACTGTCGCCGTGCATCAGTAGCACGCGTTGGCCATTCAGTTCGATCACGCTGGGATCGGGCAGCAAGGTGCAGCCGGCTTCACGGCAGAAGGCCTTGCCGAGTAGAAAGTCGCGATTACCATGCATCAGGTAGATGCGCGTGCCGCGTTCGCTGAGTTGGCGCAGCGCCTGGGCAATCGAGCGTTGAAAGGGGGTAATCGCATCGTCGCCAATCCAGACTTCAAAGAAGTCACCCAGGATGTACAACGCCTGAGCCTGGATCGCGCGGGTTTCAAGAAAATGCAGAAACGCCCGGCTGATGTCCGGGCGCTCCTGTTCAAGATGTAGGTCGGAGATCAGTAAGATCACTCAACGATCTCGGCGCGCTCGATGATTACGTCTTCAACCGGTACATCCTGGTGGCCGGACTTGCTGGTGGTTGCAACGGCCTTGATGGCGTTGACCACGTCCATGCCCTCAACCACTTCACCAAACACGGCATAGCCCCAGCCTTGTACGGTCGGCGCGCTGTGGTTGAGGAAGCTGTTGTCACCCACGTTGATAAAGAACTGCGCGGAGGCCGAATGCGGCTCCATGGTGCGGGCCATGGCCACAGTGCCAATTTTATTGGCCACGCCGTTGTTGGCTTCGTTCTTGACCGGTGCGCGGGTGGTTTTCTGCGTCATGCCGGGTTCGAAACCGCCGCCTTGGATCATGAAGTTGCTGATCACGCGGTGGAAAACGGTGTTGTCGTAATGACCGTCTTTCACGTACTGCTTAAAGTTGGCCACGGTTTCCGGGGCTTTGTCTTCGAACAGGTTGAGGGTGATAACGCCGTGGTTGGTATGCAGCTTGATCATGGAGGTAATCGCTCTGTCGATAAATCCGTGAGCCGCTGAATTTCCAGCAAAGGGCATTGCAGCGGCTCTTGGGCCTGTCAGGGGGTTGACAGCTTCGGCTATGATAAGCGCTTTGTTTTAGTCGGCCTACCCTGCGCCGCGCACCTGCATGATCAAGGACCCCATGAGCAAGCCAGAAACTGTCGCCGCCGCTAACTTTCTTCGTCCCATCGTCCAGGCCGATCTGGATGCAGGCAAGCACACTAAAATCATCACCCGTTTTCCGCCGGAGCCTAATGGCTACCTGCACATCGGCCATGCCAAGTCGATCTGTTTGAATTTTGGCCTGGCTAAAGAGTTTGGTGGTGAGTGCAACCTGCGTTTCGATGACACCAACCCGGCCAAGGAAGACCAGGAATACATCGACGCAATCAAGAGCGACGTGCAGTGGCTGGGCTTTCAGTGGGCCGGCGAGGAGCGCTATGCCTCCAACTATTTTGATCAGTTGTATAGCTGGGCTGTTGAGCTGATCAAGGCGGGCAAGGCCTACGTCTGTGACCTGTCGCCTGAGCAGGCCCGTGAATACCGTGGCAATCTCACCGAGCCGGGCAAAAACAGCCCGTTCCGTGAGCGCAGCGTCGAAGAAAACCTCGACCTGTTCGCGCGCATGAAGGCCGCTGAGTTCGCGGACGGCGCTTGTGCCTTGCGCGCGAAGATCGATATGGCCTCGCCGAACATGAACCTGCGCGATCCGATCCTTTATCGTATTCGCCATGCTCATCATCACCAGACTGGTGATGAGTGGTGCATCTACCCCAGCTACGACTTCACCCACGGTCAGTCCGACGCCATCGAAGGCATCACCCATTCGATCTGCACCCTGGAGTTCGAGGACCATCGCCCGCTGTATGAGTGGTTCCTCGCGCAATTGCCGGTGCCAGCGCAGCCGCGTCAGTACGAATTCGCCCGTCTGAACCTGAACTACACCATCACCAGCAAGCGCAAGCTCAAGCAGTTAGTCGACGAAAACCACGTCAATGGTTGGGACGACCCGCGCATGTCGACTCTGTCGGGCTTCCGCCGCCGTGGTTACACCCCGGCTTCGATCCGTACCTTCTGCGACATGATTGGCGTCAACCGCGCCGGCGGCGTGGTTGATGTGGGCATGCTTGAGTTCGCCATCCGTGATGACCTGGACGCCAACGCTGCCCGTGCCATGTGCGTGCTCAAGCCGCTGAAAGTGGTGATCACCAATTACCCGCAAGGTCAGGTCGAAAACCTGGAGCTGGCACGCCACCCGAAACAGGACATGGGTGTGCGGGTGCTGCCGTTCAGCCGCGAGATCTACATCGATGCCAGCGACTTCGAAGAGGTTCCGCCGGCCGGCTTCAAGCGCCTGATCCCGGGCGGCGAAGCGCGCTTACGCGGCAGCTACGTGATTCGCGCCGATGAAGCGATCAAGGATGCCGAGGGCAATATCGTCGAGCTGCGCTGCAGTTACGACGAAAACACCCTGGGCAAAAACCCGGAAGGCCGTAAAGTCAAAGGCGTGATTCACTGGGTGCCAGCGGCTGAAAGCGTTGAGTGCGAAGTGCGCCTTTACGACCGCCTGTTCCGCTCTGCCAACCCGGAGAAGGACGAAGACGGCGGCAGCTTCCTCGATAACATCAACCCTGAATCGCTGGTGGTGCTCAAGGGCTGTCGTGCCGAGCCATCCCTGGCCGAAGCGCTGCCTGAAGAACGTTTCCAGTTCGAGCGCGAAGGCTACTTCTGCGCCGACATCAAGGACAGCAAGCCAGGTGCGCCCGTCTTTAACCGGACTGTCACCCTGCGCGACTCCTGGGCCTAAGGCTCAGATGCTCTGATTAGAACCGGGTCGGTACGCTGGCCCGTTGTTTTTCAAGGAACTGCAATGCTCTCGATCTATAACACGCTGACGAAAAGCAAAGATGTCTTTAAACCACTGGTGGGTAACCAGGTGCGCATGTATGTGTGTGGCATGACGGTTTATGACTTCTGTCACATCGGTCATGCGCGGGTGATGGTGGCGTTCGATGTGGTGACTCGCTGGCTGCGTCATCGCGGCTATGAAGTGACCTATGTGCGCAACATCACGGATATCGACGACAAGATCATCAAGCGTGCCAATGACAACGGTGAGCCGTTCGAGGCGCTGGTCGAGCGCATGATTGTGGCCATGCACGAGGACGAGGCGCGCCTCAATGTGTTGCGTCCAGATCAAGAGCCGCGTGCCACCGCGCATATCGCTGGTATGCACCAGATGATCCAGACCCTGATCGACAAGGGCTTTGCCTACGCGCCGGGTAATGGTGACGTGTATTACCGTGTCGGCAAGTTCGTCGGCTACGGCAAGCTGTCACGCAAGAAGATCGAAGACCTGAAGATCGGCGCACGTATCGAAGTCGATGAGGCCAAGCAGGACCCGCTGGATTTCGTCCTGTGGAAGGGCGTCAAGCCGGGCGAGCCGAGCTGGGAGTCGCCGTGGGGCGCGGGCCGTCCGGGCTGGCATATCGAGTGCTCGGTGATGTCGACCTGCTGCCTGGGCGAGACCTTCGATATTCACGGTGGCGGCCCGGATCTTGTGTTCCCGCACCACGAAAATGAAATTGCCCAGAGCGAGGCGGCCACCGGCAAGCTCTACGCCAATGCCTGGATGCATGCCGGCGCGGTGCGTGTGGACGGCGAGAAGATGTCCAAGAGCCTGGGTAACTTCTTCACCATTCGCGAGGTGCTCGAGAAGTATCACCCAGAGGTGGTGCGTTACCTGCTGGTGTCCAGCCACTACCGCAGCCCGATCAACTACTCCGAAGACAGCCTGCGCGAAGCCAAAGGCGCCCTTGAGCGCTTCTACAATGCACTCAAAGGCTTACCCGATGCGGCACCTGCTGGTGGCGAAGCCTTTGTCGAACGCTTTGCTGCAGCCATGGACGATGATTTCAACTCGCCGGAAGCCTGCGCCGTACTGTTCGAGTTGGCTCGCGAGATCAACCGCCTGCGTGACACTGATCTACCGACCGCTGCTAGCTTGGCCGCGCGCCTGAAGGAGCTGGCAAGCGTGCTGGGTGTGTTGCAGCTTGAACCTGAGGCTTTTCTGCAGGCAGGTGCGGCTGGCAAGGTCGATGCTGCCGAAGTTGAAGCCCTGATCGCCGCACGCCTGCAGGCTCGCGCCGAGAAGAGCTGGGGCGAGTCCGACCGTATCCGCGATAAGCTCACTGCCATGGGCGTGGTGCTGGAAGACGGTAAAGGCACCACGACCTGGCGTCTGGCTGATTAGCTCAGCTACTGGATTGAAAAGGCCGCTTTCGAGCGCAATGCTGTTCACTTAAGGATTGTTGACTAATCCTTGTTCAGCAGGAGAATCCGGAACCCTTACTAGGTTCCGGATTTTTTATGTCTATTGCGCAGGATTTGAGTGACGTACTGGAAGCAGCCGGGCAGC
>CAMCJM010000183.1 GCA_945874835.1 Pseudomonas synxantha
CCTGGCCGAGCTGCATGCCTCGGCCCCGCATTACGTCCTGCCGCATCGACGGGAGGAGCGCGTTTACCCTCGGGCTATCAGGCTTAAATCTTCGAAGTATCCGATCAGAAATAAAAATGCCAGTCAGCTTAACTGACTGGCATTACGCCATTGGTGCCCGTTTTTTTATTGCAGCATTAGTGACCCCGAAGGCTCGAAAACGCCTTATTTAACGACCTTGAGACTGGGCCTACCACTAGGTCGAGGCGGCTCGTCGTCAGGTGAAACTTCTTCATCCGGATCTTCGATTTCCTTACGCCCCAAAGCGGATGGCTCGGACTCAAAAACCATGCCCTGGCCGTTCTCACGTGCATACACGGAAAGCACAGCGCCTGCCGGGATGTACAAGCTTTGCGGAACACCCGCAAAGCGCCCCTCAAAACTTACCGCTTCGTTGTCCATGTGCAGATTGCGCACGGCTGTAGGCGAAACATTCAGTACGATCTGCCCATCACTGGCGAAACCACTTGGCACTTGAACGCCAACATATTCCGCATCCACCAGCAAATGTGGGGTGCAATCGTTATCCACAATCCACTCGTAGAGGGCGCGTACCAAATAAGGACGGCTCGACTTCATGACCAGCTCCTTGAGTTAACGCATGTCACGTTCGGCAGGCGAAAGACTGAGTTGAAACGCCTCGCGGGCAAACTGACGCTCCATGTAATCGAGCAACGGTTTAGCCGGCTTAGGCAACTCGATACCCAGCATCGGCAAGCGCCAAAGAATAGGCAGCAGGCAGCAGTCGACCAAGCTCATTTCGTCACTGAGAAAGTATGCCTTGTCCGCGAACAGCGCCGAGACACCTGTCAGGCTCTCACGCAACTCCTTGCGAGCCACAGCACGCGCAGCCTCTTTACTGCGCGGGTCGAGTATCAAGTCCACGTGAACACACCAGTCACGCTGAATGCGATGTACCAGCAGACGGCTATTGGCGCGCGCCACCGGGTAAACCGGCAGCAGTGGTGGATGCGGATATCGCTCGTCCAAAAATTCCATCACAACCGTTGACTCGTACAACGCCAGATCACGGTCCACCAAGGTTGGCAGGCTGGCATAAGGGTTAACCTCTAGCAGCTTGGCTGGGTAGCGGCCCTTTTCGACACTGATGATCTCGGCGCTGACCCCCTTCTCGGCGAGCACAATACGTACGCGGTGGGAATAGTGGTCGGCGGGGTCGGAGTAGCAGGCCAACCGATTGGTCACGCCCATGGCGATCCTCCTCGCTTATAAAGTTATGTGAAGCAGAAAAAATTGCCGTGAGCAATTTTTGGCGGGGCTTGCAACGACCCCGCAGGGGGGCCGCCAGAAATGACAGAGCACAAAGCAAGCGCGCCCAAAAGGGCGCGCGAGCTAATAGCAATGCTGCAAAGGATTAATGCACATCCTTCCAATATTCACGCTTGAGCAGATAGGCGAACACAAAGAAGAAGGCAAGATACAGCAATACGTAGGTACCGATACGCTGGCTTTGCAGTTTCACCGGATTAGCGGAGTAAGCGAGGAAGGTCACCAAGTTACGGACCTTATCATCAAACTCATCGGCGCTCAGCTCACCTGTCTTAGGCACGACAGTCAGCTGATCACAGGCCTCATGGGTGATGGGTGTGCCGGTCAGCGGGTCAAACTGCTTTTTGCCGTTCTCAACCACTTGTACCTGCTTGCACCCAATGACCTGCTTACCCTGCAAACCGACCAACACGTTTGGCATGCCCACATTGGGGAATACCTTGTTGTTGGCGCCCAATGGACGCGCAGGATCGTCATAGAAGGTACGCATGTAGGTGTACAACCAATCGTTGCCACGCACACGAGCCACCAAGGTCAGGTCAGGTGGTGCCGCACCAAACCAATCTTTGGCATCAGAAACCTGCATACCAATTTTCATGTGGTCGCCGATTTTCGCGCCGGTGAATACCAGGTTTTCCAACATAACTTCATGTGGAATACCCAGGTCATTGGCAACACGCTCATAGCGCTGATACTGGGCCGCATGGCAGCCCATGCAGTAGTTGGCGAACGTACGCGCGCCATCCTGCAGAGCGGCCTTGTCGGCCAGATCGATATTAGCCTTGTCCAGCGGATAGTTGCTGGCAGCACCGAACGCCAACGCTGGCATTGCGGCAAATACGAGTGCAGCAAATAGCTTCTTCATTAGCCAGTCACCCTTTCCGGAACCGGTTTAGTCTTCTCGAACTTGGTATAGAACGGCATCAAGATGAAGTACGCGAAGTACAGGAAAGTACATACCTGAGACAGCAGCGTACGGCCTGGCGTTGGAGACAGAACGCCCAGCACACCCAAAATCACGAAGGATACGCAGAAGATCAGCAACCAAACCTTGCTCATCCAGCCTTTGTAGCGCATCGATTTAACCGGACTACGATCCAGCCATGGCAGCACAAACAGCACCGCAATGGCCGCACCCATGGCAATAACACCCAGAAGCTTATCCGGCACCGCACGCAGAATCGCGTAGAACGGCGTGAAGTACCAAACCGGCGCAATGTGGTCAGGGGTCTTGAACGGGTTTGCCGCTTCAAAATTCGGCTTCTCGAGGAAATAACCACCCATCTCCGGGAAGAAGAACAGCACGAAGCAGAAGACAAACAAGAACACCACGACACCGACAATGTCTTTCACGGTGTAGTACGGATGGAACGCAATACCGTCGATCGGTTTGCCATTCTCATCTTTGAATTTCTTGATATCAACGCCATCTGGGTTGTTGGAACCCACTTCGTGCAGCGCCAGGATGTGCAACACCACCAGACCGAGAATCACGATTGGCAGGGCTACCACGTGCAGCGCAAAGAAGCGGTTCAGGGTAATCCCAGAAATCAGGTAGTCACCACGGATCCACTGAGTCAGGTCTGCGCCGATTACCGGAATGGCCCCGAACAGCGAGATGATCACCTGGGCACCCCAGTAGGACATCTGGCCCCAAGGTAGCAGGTAGCCCATGAACGCTTCAGCCATCAGCATCAGATAAATCAGCATGCCGAAGATCCACACCAGCTCACGTGGCTTCTGGTAAGAACCATAAAGCAGACCACGGAACATGTGCAGATACACCACCATGAAGAATGCCGAAGCACCGGTGGAATGCATGTAGCGCAGAATCCAGCCATATTCAACGTCACGCATGATGTATTCAACCGAGGCGAATGCCTGTTCGGCTGAAGGCGTGTAACTCATGGTCAGCCAAACACCGGTCACAATCTGGTTAACCAGCACCAGCAGGGCCAGCGAACCGAAAAAGTAGAAAAAGTTAAAGTTCTTGGGCGCGTAGTACTTGGAGAGATGCTCTTCCCACATCTTGGTCGCGGGAAAGCGCGCATCGACCCATTCCATGAACTTACTCATCATGCTTTCTCCTGATCCACACCGACGATGATCACGTCATCAGACTCGTATGTGTGCGGCGGTACCGGCAGATTCAGAGGGGCTGGCTGCGCCTTGTACACACGACCTGCCAAGTCATAACGCGAACCGTGGCAGGCACAGAAATAACCGCCCACCCAATCAGCGCCTAGGTCGGCCGGGGCAACCTCAGGACGGAAGCCTGGCGAGCAGCCCAAGTGAGTGCACAAACCTACCAGCAAGAGAACTTCCGGCTTGATCGAGCGAGTCTTTGGATCAACATAGCTCGGCTGCTCAGACACTTTTGAATCAAAATCCGCGAGCTGCGATTCGATCTTGCCCAAATTACTGAGGATTTCCTCGGTACGGCGGACAATAAACACTGGCTGCCCGCGCCACTCGGCAACCATCTGCTGGCCAGGCTCAATCTTGCCGACGTTCACCTTAACGGGTGCCCCGGCAGCTTTAGCCTTGGCGCTAGGGAACCAGGATCCCACAAACGGGACCGCGGCACCCACCGCTCCTGCAGCACCCACCACCGAGGTGGCTGCTACCAGAAAGCGTCGCCGGCCTGCATTCACGCCGTCATTGCTCATTCAGTCGTCTCCCATCAGCTTTATGGCCTGTTGGTCAGGCCTATACTAGGTAAATTTCGAGTCGCACAAAATTTTTCAAATGGTAAAGAAAAGCCCCTTTACTGACAAGGTAATTACCCACTGCCAGCAGACGCAAACCCTTGCAATTCGAGGGACAGGCCCGTGCGGCATGATGCCGCATAGGCAATAACGGCGCATAAAAAACGCCCAACTCCGCGAGGAAGCTGGGCGTTTTTTGGAACGCAGATTGCGAATTAACGCTTGGAGTACTGCGGACGCTTACGCGCTTTACGCAGACCAACCTTCTTACGTTCAACTTCACGAGCATCGCGAGTCACGAAGCCTGCTTTACGCAGAGCCGGACGCAGTGACTCGTCGTAGTCCATCAGAGCGCGGGTGATACCGTGACGGATCGCACCAGCCTGACCGCTTACGCCACCGCCAACAACGGTGATGAAAATGTCAAACTTTTCAACCATCTCAACCAGTTCCAGCGGCTGACGAACTACCATGCGGGCAGTTTCGCGACCAAAGAAGCCGTCCAGAGTACGGTTGTTGATGGAGATTTTGCCAGTACCCGCACGCAGAAAAACGCGAGCGGTTGCAGTCTTGCGACGGCCAGTGCCGTAATTTTGAGTCGCCGACATAATGAACTATTCCGTTAAAACTTCAGTTCTTGGGGCTGCTGAGCAGTGTGGGGGTGAGCAGCGCCCGCATACACTTTCAGCTTACGATACATGTCGCGACCCAGCGGGTTTTTCGGCAGCATGCCTTTAACCGCAGCCTCGATCACGCGCTCAGGGGCTTTAGCAATCAACTTCTCGAAGTTGATCGACTTAATGCCGCCCGGGAAACCGGAGTGGGAGTAGTACATCTTGTCAGTGGTCTTGGCACCTGTAACGCGAATCTGCTCAGCGTTGATGATGACGATGTAGTCGCCGGTATCAACGTGCGGAGTGTATTCAGGCTTGTGCTTGCCACGCAGACGGCTTGCAACTTCGGTAGCCAGACGACCCAGGGTCTGACCTGCAGCGTCGACGACAAACCAGTCGCGCTTAACTGTTTCCGGTTTAGCAGTAAAAGTTTTCATTCTTTATAGCCTCAGGGGCCGCCCTGATAAATAAGACGGCGGATCTTACTGAATAGTGCGTACTTTGACAAGTCAAAGGCAGCCGAAAACAGGCGCTATCGGGGGCTCGGGTCAGCGCGTCCGTAATACGGCAAGATTCTTCGGCAGGCGGCGCATCACTTCCACTGCAGAAAGAGGTGCGCAATTATGCAGATTGCGCGGAGAATTTCAACACGATTTACACCGACTCACCATTTTTGAGGAGTTTGCAATGGATTACCGTCAACTCGGCCGCAGCGACATCAAGGTCAGCAGCCTGTGCCTGGGCACCATGACGTGGGGCGAACAGAACACGGCCAGCGAGGGCATGACGCAAATCGAACGCGCCAAGGCGCATGGCGTCAACTTCATCGACACCGCTGAAATGTACCCTGTGCCGCCACGCGCCGAGACTTACAGCAAGACGGAGCAGATCATCGGTGACCACTTCAAACAGCACGGCGATCGTGCCGACTGGGTGTTGGCGAGCAAGATTGTCGGCCCCGGCAATGGCTTCGGTTATATCCGCAGCGGCCAACTCAAGCACAACCGTGCCAACATTATCGAAGCACTGGACGCCAGCCTCAAACGCCTGCAAACCGACTGGATCGATCTGTATCAGCTGCATTGGCCAGAGCGACCGACCAACTACTTCGGTCAACTGGGCTATCAACATCATGACAGCGACTTCACGCCTCTGGAGGAAACACTCGAAGCGCTGGATGAGCAAGTCAAGGCCGGCAAGATCAGGCACATTGGCCTGTCCAATGAAACGCCTTGGGGCACGATGAAATTTCTGCAACTGGCAGACGAACGCGGCTGGCCGCGCAGCGTTTCCATCCAAAACCCCTACAACCTGCTCAACCGCAGCTTTGAAGTGGGTTTGGCAGAGATTGCAATCCGCGAACAATGTGGCCTGCTGGCCTACTCACCCTTGGCCTTTGGCATGCTCAGTGGCAAGTACGAAAACGGCGCACGGCCTAGCAATGCGCGTATTAGCTTGTTTAGCCGCTTTACCCGCTACACCAACCCACAGTCTGAAGCAGCCTGCGCGCACTATGTTGCCCTGGCCCGCGAACACGGCCTTGACCCGGCTCAGATGGCACTGGCCTTTGTTACTGCACAGCCATTTGTGACCAGCAACATCATCGGTGCCACCAGCCTGACGCAATTGGACAGCAACCTGGCCAGCAGCGACCTGAAGCTATCAGCCGAGGTGCTGGCCGGCATTGAAGCCATCCACAAGGCCCAGCCCAATCCGGCTCCCTGACCAACTCATATAAAAAAGCCCGGCAATCGCCTAATGCCAGTCAGTTAAGCTGACTGGCATTTTTATTTCTGATCGGATACTTCGAAGATTTAAGCCTGATAGCCCGAGGGTAAACGCGCTCCTCCCGTCGATGCGGCAGGACGTAATGCGGGGCCGAGGCATGCAGCTCGGCCAGGT
>CAMCJM010000184.1 GCA_945874835.1 Pseudomonas synxantha
ATGAAAGGTGAGTCGCTGCGGCGGAAAAACACAGAGGAAGAAGCCGCATCGTGACCGATGCGGTTAGAATTTAAACCCCGCGCAATCGGGTGGAGGCACCGGTCACGTTGTTAGCGAAATGAGCGGTCACGTTCACCGAAATCCGCATCTGGCGTGCCTCCCATGCATTTTGGCCATGGTGCCGTTATTCACTGGCCGTTTTGTCATTGCTGCATCGCCAGTGCTGCCGGACAATCGACGGCAACTCCTCAGATAAGCCCGCCGCCATGACTCAGTCAGTATTCTTTGCCCATGCCAACGGCTTTCCTTCGGCCACTTACGGCAAGCTTTTTACAGTCCTGGCACCTGAGTATCAGGTGCAGCACCTGGATCAGCATGGCCATGACCCGCGCTTTCCGGTGAATGACAACTGGAGCAATCTGGTCGATGAGCTGATCCATCATCTTGAGAGCGCTCAGCAGCCGGTGTGGGGTGTGGGTCATTCACTGGGCGGCGTGCTGCATTATCACGCGGCGTTGCAGCGACCAGAGCTTTATCAGGGGGGGGTGATGCTCGATTCGCCGGTGCTGACCCTGGCCGACAAAATGGTCATCCGCGCCGCCAAGCGTTTTGGCTTTATTGACCGTATCACCCCGGCCGGTCGCACCCTGGGCCGCCGTGAAGAATTCGTCGATCTAGACGAAGCCCGAGGGTACTTCGCCGGCAAGGGTTTGTTTCGTCAGTTTGATCCGGAATGCCTGGACGCCTATGTAGAACACGGCCTGAAAGCTGCCGGCAATAACTTGCGTTTGCGTTTTGATCCGGCCACTGAAATCAGCATTTACCGCAGTGTGCCGCACACCAGTCCGGGCAGGCCGCAGCAACTGCAAGTACCGTTGGCCATGGTGCGCGGTCGGCAAAGCCGTGTGGTGTTGCCGCACCATGCACATCTGGTGCGGCGTGTACCCAACGGCGAATACCTGACACTGCCGGGCGGTCACATGTTCCCGTTGGAGCGCCCGCAGGACACCGCCGAACTTTTGAAGAAACTCTTCCAGCGTTGGTCTGGACAACCGTCGAGCGAGCACCGCGTATGAGCCTGAATGTTGAAGAGGTGCGCCTGCGCCTGCCGCACATCGAGTTGGCGGCCCACTTATATGGCCCTGAAGATGGTATTCCGGTCATTGCCCTGCATGGCTGGTTAGACAACGCCGCCAGTTTTGCCCGGCTGGCACCTTTGCTCCCGGGCTTGCGCATCGTGGCGCTGGATCTGGCTGGGCATGGCCATTCAGACCACCGCCCAGCCGGTGCCAGTTACCCCATCTGGGAATACATCCAGGACGTGCTGCAGGTGGCCGAGCAATTTGGCTGGCAGCAGTTTGCTCTGCTCGGGCATTCCATGGGCGCGATTATCTCGGTGCTGCTGGCCGCGTCTATGCCCGAGCGGGTGACGCGTTTGGCCTTGATTGATGGGCTGATCCCCTTCACCGGCGAGGCTGACAGCGCGCCGCAAAAGCTCGGTGAAGCCCTGCGCGCGCAGATGGCCTTGGCTGGCAAGCGCAAGCCGGTTTACGAGGTATTTGAGCGCGCGGTGCAGGCGCGTCTGCAGGGCGTAGGTGCAGTCAGCCTTGAAGCTGCTGAATTGCTGGCTCGCCGTGGCCTGATGCCGGTGCCCGGCGGTTATACCTGGCGCACCGACAGCCGCCTGACCTTACCCTCGCCGCTGCGCCTGACGCACGCCCACGCCATGGCATTTGCCCGTAACCTGCAATGCCCGGTGAAGCTGGTTGTAGCGGAGCAGGGCATGCTGCTCGCTCAACCCAATTTCATGCAGCTACTCGATGGCCTGGCCGTGGAGTGCCAGCAGCTTCCCGGCGGCCATCATCTGCACTTGGATGACGACAACGGCGCGGCCTTGGTCGCAGACTGTTTCAAAGCTTTCCTCGCGGCGGCTTGACTTGGCTGAGGCAACTGGGGAAAGGTGTGGCGATAGCCACGGAGATTCACATGATCGACCTGTACACCGCTGCCACGCCCAACGGCCATAAAGCGTCTATCGCACTGGAAGAATTGCAACTGCCTTACAGCGTGCATGCCCTGAGCTTCGATAAGCAGGAACAGAAATCCGCTGACTACCTGAAAATCAATCCCAATGGCCGTATTCCGGCGATTGTGGACCGCGATAACGGTGATTTTGCTGTCTTCGAGTCGGGTGCAATTCTGCTCTACCTCGCTGAAAAAACCGGCCAACTGATGCCTCAAGATGTCAAAGGCCGCTCGCAAGTCATCCAATGGCTTATGTTCCAAATGGGCGGTGTTGGTCCCATGCAGGGCCAAGCCAACGTGTTTTTCCGCTATTTCCCGGAAAAACTGCAAGGCCCCATCGACCGCTATCAGCGCGAAACCCGTCGTCTTTATGAGGTGCTTGACCACCGCCTGAGCGAGTCGCAGTACCTGGCAGACGACTACAGCATTGCCGACATCGCCACCTATCCTTGGGTGCGTATCCATGATTGGGCCGGGGTTTCGGTGGACGGCCTAGAGCACCTGCAACGCTGGATGAGCGAACTGGCCGCGCGCCCTGCAGTGCAGCGCGGTCTGCTGGTGCCGCAGCGTGAAGCCGACGGCGCCGCTGTTGTGAAAGCCGCTCAAGCGATGTTAATCAAATGAGCCGGGTTAATCGCTGTGCCTTTGGCTTGACGCTGCTGCTGGGTGCGTCTGTGGCGTGCGCAGATGTGGCCGGCAGTCGTGATCTTGAAGTGCTGCCGCGCTTTGCCGGGAGCAAGATTGTCAGCTTTCAGGAAAGCCCCGCGCTGGAACGTATTTATCCGCAGGGTGCGATACGCCGTATTAGTGGCAGCCTGCGTTACGAGCGTGAGGTCGCCGGTACAGGTCAACTGACCCGAGTGACCTATGAACTTCCGGCTACACATTCAGCTAACGAAGTGTTTGCCAAAGCGCGAGAGTCGTTGCAGCTTCAGGATGCTGAATTGGTTTACTGGTGTGCGGGCCGTGAATGCGGATCGAGCAGCCTTTGGGCCAACGCGGTGTTTACCAATGCCACATTGACGGGCTCGGATGATCAGCATAGCTATGCCTTGTTACGCCTGGCCGAACCGCGACAAGACAGCCTGGTGGCGTTGTACAGCATCACCCGTGGTAATAAACGGGCCTATTTGCATGCTGAAATGTTCAGTGCCGATGCCCCATTGCCGGTTGTGTTGCCGACGCCTGCCACGTTGCAGCGCCAGCTAAAAAGTACAGGTGAACTGCGTTTGCCCAATCAGGTTGAGCTCAGCAGCGAGTGGGTCGAGTTACTGGCGCGCACACTCAATCTTGATAGCACCTTGCGGGTAACGCTAGGCGGCGCGCAGGCCCTGGCTTGGCGCGACGCTCTGATTGAGCAGCGTGTGCGAGCCAGCCGTTTGGAACTCAGCGAAGCTGAAGTGAAAGGCTTGCGGGTTAACGTGCTGCGCTAACATCGGTAACCTTATTGCATTTAAGTGTTCTGGCTCTGTCACGTGGTGGCAGAGCCTTTTGCGTTTTGGGGAGTTGCGGGCATGGCCACAAATGATCGTCTGCTGGTGCAGATTCTGTTGCTTGGCCTGTTAGGTGCCAGCTTATGGGTACTGGCACCGTTCTGGTCCGCGCTGTTCTGGGCAGCAGTGCTGTCGTTTGCTAGTTGGCCGGTCATGCGCATCCTGACCCGCATGCTGGGCGGGCGACAGGCGCTGGCGGCCGGTTTGTTGACCTTAGTGTGGACCGGCGTGGTGGCGGTGCCCTTGGTTATGCTGGGTTTCAACCTGGCGGATCACATCAAAGATGTAACGGGGCTGCTCAGAGATTTTCAGGTAGAAGGTCTTCCGCCGGCACCGATCTGGTTGATTGACGTACCGATGGTCGGTGAGCAACTGGTCAGCCTCTGGCAGAGCATAGACCAGCAAGGTACTGAGTTGTTTGCCACTGTTCAGCCTTACTTGGGGCAGATGGGCAATTGGCTGCTGGCTCGCAGCGCGGAGATCGGCGGGGGCATGGTTGAATTAGCCTTCAGCTTGGTGCTGGTGTTTTTTTTCTATCGCGATGGCCCGCGCTTGGCTGCGTTTGCGCAAAGCCTGCTGCAACGGCTTATCGGCGATCGGGCCGAGCACTACTTGGAATTAGTGGCCGGTACGGTGCAGCGTGTGGTCAATGGGGTTATTGGTACAGCCGCAGCGCAGGCTACTTTAGCCTGGATTGGCTTTGCCATCGCCGGCGTTCCGGGTGCCTTGATACTGGGTATTTTGACCTTCGGCTTCAGCCTGATCATGGTCCCGCCGTTGATCTGGGGGCCGGCGGTGGCCTGGTTGTTCTGGCAGGGTGAGGTGGGCATGGGGTTCTTCCTGCTGGTCTGGGGCTTCTTTGTTATCAGTGGGGTGGACAACATTCTCAAGCCTTACCTGATCAGCCGGGGCGGCAACTTGCCGTTAATCGTCGTCTTGCTCGGCGTATTTGGCGGCATTCTGGCGTTTGGCTTTATGGGGCTTTTCCTCGGTCCAACGCTATTGGCTGTGGCCTACAGCCTGCTTAGTGACTGGGTTGACTCATCAACGGTGCAGAGCGCTGCGCAGCAAACTGACAGTGCCGTGCCCCCTTCGAGCTAAATGCCTGTGAGTTGAATAGACGCTGTTGGCATTTCCAGTCATCAGCAAGCGCCTGGCTTGGTCAGTGCCCGGCCAGGGTGTTAGCCTGCGTGCGCTTTTGCCAGGCATACGTCGGCCTGCTGACCGCAATCGCTTATCGGTGGCGATAAGCGAACAGGGAAGAGCACACAACATTCAACGGACACCCAGGATTTGACCCATGAATAAAGTTTTAGGCAGTGCCCTTGGCGTAATTGTCGCCGCAGGTGCTTTGAGCACTGCAGGCGCTTGGTATACCGGCCAACAAATACCGGCTGTGCTCGACAACGCGATTAAACAAGCCAACGACGACATGGCCAAAAGCCTGCCGGCCACCGGGTTTAACGCCAGCATCGAGCTGCTCTCGCTGGAGTCTCATCTGTTCAGCAGCGATGCACGCTACCGCATTCAGGTCACCGGCAGTCTCGATGGTGAGTCGCCAACCAGCTACGCCTGGACAGTGGCTGACCGCATTGAACACGGGCCGTTTCCGCTCTCGCGTCTCACGGCATTCAAGTGGTTGCCCGTGATGTCCACCAGCCACTTTGAGCTGGAGCGCAGCCCGGAACTGGAAAAATGGTTTGCCGCCAGCAACGGCTCGCCACTGCAAGGGCAGGTCAGTCTGGTCTATGACGAAGCGCTGTCCGGCTACCTGCGCCTGCAACCTGTGCAGCTGGATCTGGATGCACAAACGCGCATCGATTTCAGCGGCTTGAATGTCGATTTTGATACCAGCGCCAACGCCGAACACATCAGCGCCAACGGCCTGATGGACAGCCTGCAAATCAGCACCACGCTGGACAACGATGAAACCCTGCGCTTCGCCTTCAAGGGCATGAGCCTCAACAGCAATACGCGCAAAGGCAGCACTGACCTTTATCTGGGTGAGAACGAAGTTCGCCTGCAGCAAATCGAGTTTCAGGCCGGTGAGCATGCGCCGGTGCTGCTCAAGGATTTTGTCCAGCGTGATGAAACCACCGAGGCCGATCAGCAGATTTCAGCCTGGCAAAGTTATGACGTAGGCATGATCAGCTATCAGGGCACGGACATCGGCTCTTCGCAGATGCTCTGGCGCGTGAAAAACCTCGATGTCACAGCGCTGCAATCGCTGATTGAGCTCTACGGCACCTTGCTGCAAGACGGCAAAATTGAAAGCGACAGCGGCATGCCTGAACTCAGCGACGTGCAAACCGCCCAGCTGAAACTCGATCTGGAAAAACTGCTGGCCGGCAAACCTGGGATCGCCCTGGAAAAACTCGCCTTTAAAACCGCCAATGGCGAAAGCAGCTTTAGCCTGGGCTTTGATTTCAACAAACCCAGCTCGTTCGATCTGCCCGCAGAAGCCTTGGCCCAAGAGCTGATCAGCCAGTTGGATGCTCAACTGCGTGTGTCGAAAGCCATGATCAGCGATGTGGTGAGTGTGCAGGCAAGCATCGCCGGCGAAACCGATCAGCAAGCCATCGCCCAGCAAGCGGCCATGGTGAGTGAAATGGCCAGTGGCATGGCGTTGGCCAGCGAACTGGCGACCCTGGACGGCGAAACCATCCGCGCCAGCCTGAACTATGCCAACGGGCAAATCACCTTTAACGGCAAACCCATGACCGTCGAGCAGTTTATGGCCTTGGCCATGAGCAGCGCGGGTGGTCTGGGCGGTATGGGTGACGCGGGCGATGACGAAGCGCTGATGTATGACGACGAAGATGACAGCCTCGACAACTAAGCGCTGTTTTAAAAACGGCCAGATGACCCGGTAAAGCGGGGCGTCTGGCTAATGCCGATCAGTTAAGCCTCCCTGCTTGACCTTTGGCCGCAAGAAATCAAAATCCGATGCCTGTATTGGCATCGGATTTTTTATGCGTCTCGCTCGAGCACTGGAACTGACTCACAACATCGCCTCTACCCCCA
>CAMCJM010000185.1 GCA_945874835.1 Pseudomonas synxantha
GCCCCGGAAACGGGCCAAATGCGCGGAAAAATCCGTGCGATGCACAGGAGTTGCCTCGAATTGACTGATTAACGAGCCTTGGCTTTTTGAAAAATCGGTTACGCAGCGCTCTGGGCTAGAAAACATGATTTGTTCAGCGTTTCCCTAGGGGTCGACCGCAGCACCTTTTTGATTGATCAAGACGGCGTTTTGCGCCAGGAATGGCGCGGCGTGAAGGTGCCGGGTCATGTTGAAGCGGTATTGGCTGCGGCGCAGGCACTCAACACGAAGTGATCTAAAATCGAGCCGGCTTGAAAACCGGCTGTTACAGATGCCACGAGCGCCGTGCAAAGCCCGCTAATCAGCGGCCTGCTCACTGCGCGGCCAAGCATCAATTACAGCCTTAAACAGTGTTGCCAATGGAATGGCAAAAAACACCCCCCAAAAACCCCACATCCCGCCGAACAACAAGACCGCACAAATGATGGCCACCGGGTGCAGATTGACCGCCTCGGAAAACAGCAGCGGCACCAGCACATTGCCATCCAGCGCTTGAATAATGCCGTAGACCACCATCAGGTAAATAAACTGATCGCTGTAGCCCCACTGAAACAAGCCTATCAGCGCCACGGGAACCGTCACCACCACGGCACCGATGTACGGCACTATGACCGACAGCCCAACCAACAAAGCCAGCAGCGCCGCATAGTTCACGCCTAGATAAGCAAATGCGATGTAGGTCACCACGCCGCAAATAATGATCTCAATCACCTTGCCACGAATGTAATTAGCGATTTGCTGATTCATCTCCTGCGCCACGTGCGTAAGCAGCGCACGCTCTTGTGGCAAATAGCTTCGAAACCAACGACTAATCTGCTCGCGGTCTTTCAAAAAGAAAAACACCAGAATAGGCACCAGCACCAAGTAAATCATGATGCTAACCAGCATCGGCAAACTGGACAGCGAGAAAGACAGCGCCCACTGACCAAACTTGCCGACCTCACCACGCAAGCTGTCGATCAACTGAACAATCTGCGCGTCGGTGATCAGGTTGGGGTAACGCTCAGGCAGCAGCATAAAGACTTCCTGCCATTCCACTGCCATTCCCGGCAGCTCATTAAAGAGCGTGATCAACTGATGCCAGAGCAAAGGCATCAGCACCAATATAAACAACCCAAGCATGCTCATAAACAAGGCAAAAACCAGCCACACCGCGACGGCTGTCGGCACCCGAACGCGCTCAAAGGCATTGACCAACCCTTGCATCAAAAACGCCAGAACCATGCCAGTTAACACAGGGGCCAACATACCGCCCAACGTCAGGATTGCGGCAAAGCCAAGTATCAATAAAACACCGAGTACTACCGCTTGCTCATCTGAAAAATAGCGGTGCATCCAATTCTGCAAAACCTTAAGCATGCTGACTCCTAAACCAGGCGGCTCCTTATGGAGACCACCGCAAAACGATGCCGACGCGACGCCTTAAGCTTTACGCAACCAATAGCGATACACGCCGCCTTCGAGCTCTTCATGCAACAGGGTATGACCGGCCAGGCGAGCGAACGCGCGGAAATCCCGCTGCGACCCGGCATCCGTTGCTTCAACCTTGAGCACCGCGCCGCTGTGCATGCGATTCAACTCAAGCTTGGCCTTCAGTAACGGCAGTGGACAGGGCATACCTATCGCATTCAGTTGCACATCGAACTCATCAATGCGCCATTGCATATCAGTCATTTAACCACTCCAGAATGAGCGCAAGCATAACCAAGGCAGCGCAACCCTGGCCAGCACAGTCGCCTGGCAGCTACAGTAGCGGCTTTGTTCGACAAGAGCTTTCTGCATGAGCCTTCTGCGCCCTACCCTGCTGACCCTTGCCTGCCTGCTGACAGCGCCGCTCATGGCCAATGACCTGCCCTCCTTGGGCGATGCCAGCTCTGCCATTGTCTCACCGCAGCAAGAACATCAACTCGGCCGCGCCTGGTTAAGCCTATTACGTGGCCAGGTCAGCCAACTTGATGACCCGCAACTTAAGGACTTCGTCGAAACCAGCGTCTATCGCCTGAGTGAAACCAGCCAGTTGCAGGATCGACGCCTCGAGTTTGTGCTGCTCAACAGCCCGCAAATCAACGCCTTCGCTGCGCCCGGCGGGATTATCGGGGTGAACGGCGGCCTGTTCCTGTACGCCCAAACGGAGGCCGAATACGCCTCGGTCATGGCGCACGAACTGGCGCACTTATCACAACGTCATTTTGCCCGCGGCCTGGAAGCTCAACAGCGTATGCAGTTGCCGGTCATGGCAGGCTTGCTGGCCGGCATTGTTGCCGCCGCCGCCGGAGCGGGTGATGTGGGTATTGCGGCCATTGCCACTACGCAAGCGGCCGCTATGCAGGAACAACGGCGCTTTTCCCGACAGAATGAACAGGAGGCCGACCGCATCGGTTTGGTCAATCTGGAAAAGGCCGGTTTCGATCCCCGCGCCATGCCGAGCATGTTCGAGCGCTTGATGCGCCAGTATCGCTACGACCGCAAACCGCCTGAGTTTCTTTTGACCCACCCGGTTTCCGAGTCACGCATTGCCGACACCCGAAACCGCGCCGAGCAATATGCGAGCAAAGGCATCACAGGCAGCGTGCGCTATCAACTGATGCGTGCCCGCGTGCAACTCATCTACGAAGAAACGCCTGGCGTTGCCGCGAAACGCTTTCGCAACATGCTCGACGAAAACCCGCAGATGGAAGCCGCGCGCTATGGCTTGGTGCTCGCCCAAATCAAAGGCGGCCAGCTCAAACAAGCGCGCGAGTCGCTTCAGCCGTTGCTCACAGCTGCACCTAATGACGTGAACTACAACCTGGCGCAGATTGAGTTGGATATGGCGGCCAATCGCCTTAATGACGCCGAGAACCGCTTAACTCGACTGCTTAGCTTGTTCCCCAACAATTATCCGATCAATCAAGCCAATGTTGATTTGCTCATGAAGCAACAGCGTATCCAGGATGCTGAACGCGCCCTGGATGAGTTGCTCAAAAACCGTAGCAAAGACCCGGACATCTGGTACCAAGTGGCCGAAGTACGTGGCCTGGCGGGCAATACCGTAGGGCTGCATCAGGCTCGCGGCGAGTTTTTTGCGCTGGTCGGCGATTACAAGCAAGCGCTGGAACAACTCGACTTTGCCAAACGGCGCGCCAGCAACAATTTCCAATTGGCATCGCGCATCGACGCCAGGCAGCGTGAGCTGATGGAAGAGAAACGCCTGATTGAGCAGATGCTCCGCTGATCAAACTGCTGATCAACGGCGAACAACCCAAGGTGATAGGCCATAAAAAACCCTGCTACGGCAGGGTTTTTTATGGCTACTGATGGGCTACTTGTTGCAGACCAGGCGCAGATTGCGCTGCGGCGCAAACAAAAGCGCTGGCAGGCGCGACACGCTCAATAGCCGCACCCAGCCAAAGCAAAACTTAGCGCTAGGCAACCGCGTTTAAGCGCGCACTTTTAACGCCTATCAGGCATTGCCGCTGAGTTTGAGCCGCGCAGCTTGGGTGAAATCCAGCATGCGTTTGAGTGGTTTGATCGCCTTGGGGATAAGCGCCGGATCGACAAAAACCTCATTGGAGCCTTCGCGCAGGCACTCCAGAGTGCGCTGCAGGGTATTCATTGCCATCCACGGGCAATGCGCACAACTGCGGCAGGCGGCGCCGTTGCCGGCAGTCGGGGCGGCGACAAATTCTTTGTCCGGGCACAGTTGCTGCATTTTGTAGAAAATGCCGGCATCGGTGGCAACGATAAATGTCTTGTTCGGCAACGCCTGCGCCGCCGCAATCAGCTGACTGGTAGAGCCAACGGCATCCGCCAGATCGATCACCGCCGTTGGCGACTCAGGGTGCACCAGCACAGCCGCATTTGGATACAAGGCCTTCATGTCCGCCAATTGCTTGGCTTTGAATTCCTCGTGAACGATGCAGGCACCGTCCCACAGCAACATATCGGCCCCGGTTTTATTCTGGATATAGCGCCCCAGATGCTGGTCGGGTGCCCAGATGATGCTTTCGCCGTTATCCATCAGGTGCTCGACAATCTCCACCGCACAACTGGACGTCACCACCCAATCAGCCCGCGCCTTAACGGCCGCCGAGGTGTTGGCATACACCACCACGGTGCGCTGCGGATGCTGGTCGCAAAATGCCGAGAACTCTTCCACCGGGCAACCCAGATCCAGGGAGCAAGTCGCTTCCAACGTAGGCATCAGCACGCGTTTTTCCGGATTAAGGATCTTCGCCGTTTCGCCCATAAATTTGACGCCCGCCACCAACACCGTCTGCGCGGTGTGCTGATTACCAAAACGTGCCATTTCCAGCGAGTCAGACACGCAACCACCTGTTTCTTCGGCAAGTGCCTGCAGCACCGGATCACAGTAATAGTGAGCCACCAGCACCGCGTTTTGCTTTTTCAGCTCGGCAGCGATCTCGGCGCGGTAAAACGCTTCCTGCTCAGGGGTCAGCGGCTTGGGCTGTTTGGCATCAAGATGGGCTTGCACGAGCAGGCGTTCGGAAATTTGGGTCATGTCATCAGGCTCTGAATATGCTTTCAGTGCAGCGAGTATACCCACCTGGATTGCACTGGAGCAGGCAACGTGCAATCACATGCAGGCGGTAAAAGTGACAGATACAAAAAAGCCCGAAAATTCTTTAATCAGAACTTTCAGGCTTTTTGACCTTCCGAGGAAGGAAATATGGTGGGTCGTGTGGGATTCGAACCTACGACCAATTGGTTAAAAGCCAACTGCTCTACCAACTGAGCTAACGACCCGACGCGAGGCGAACTATACTGATTTTATTCAGTAATTCAACACCTAACGAAAACTTTTTTAGAAATAACGGGTGGGGTCCTGCAAACCGGCAGCCGCAAAACCAGCCGCACGCAGGCGGCAACTATCGCACTTACCGCAAGCGCGCCCGTGATCATCGGCCTGGTAGCAGGACACCGTTAGCGCATAATCAACACCCTGCTGAACGCCAGCCTGAACGATCTCAGCCTTGCTCATGGCCTGCAGCGGGGCCTGAATACAAAAGCCCTGCTCTTCCACCCCAGCCTTGGTAGCCAGATTAGCCATGCGCTCAAAGGCTTCAATAAACTCCGGACGGCAATCCGGATAACCCGAATAGTCCACCGCGTTCACGCCAATAAAAATATCCCGCGCACCCAGTACCTCAGCCCAGCCCAGCGCAAGGGAAAGGAACACCGTGTTGCGCGCCGGCACATAGGTCACCGGGATGCCTTCCGTTGGGCTTTCCGGTACCGCGATACGCGTGTCGGTCAAGGCTGAGCCGCCCATGCCATTCAGATCCAGGCCAATCACCTTGTGCTCGACCGCACCCAGATGCCGGGCCACCTGCTCAGCCGCCTGCAATTCAGAGCGATGCCGCTGGCCGTAATCAAAGCTCAGGGTGTAACAGCTGTAGCCATCGGCTTTTGCCAACGCCACCAAGGTGGCCGAATCCAGACCGCCTGACAGCAGGATTACCGCTTTCTTATCACTCATATCAATGTCCCGGCTCATCGTTCCAGAGAATCTTGTGCAACTGCATCTGCAGGCGCACAGGCAGATTGTCAGCAATGATCCAATCCGCCAAGGAGCGCGCAGCCAACTCATGATGACTGGGCGACATCAGCACCTCACTCACACGCCGATCCAAGCCATATTGAATGAGCTTACCGACCGCCCAGTCATAATCCTCGCGCGAGCAGATGACGAATTTGACCTGATCATTGGGTGTGAGCAGCGCAATGTTCTCGTAGCGATTGCGAGCCACCTCGGCAGAGCCGGGGGTTTTCAGGTCGAGCACCTTGCTCACGCGCACATCGACCTCAGCCACGTCCAGCGCACCACTGGTTTCCAGCGACACCTCATACCCCGCATCGCACAGCCGCTGCAGCAGCGGGATGCAGTTGGGTTGTGCCAGCGGCTCGCCGCCGGTGACACAGACATAGCGCGGCTTATAAGCGGCGATCTGCTCAACGATGGCGTCGAGGGACATGATCTCACCGCCGCTGAACGCATAAGCCGTGTCGCAGTACTGGCAGCGCAGCGGGCAGCCGGTCAGGCGGACGAACACAGTCGGCAAGCCGGCGGTGCGCGTTTCGCCCTGCAGCGAGTAAAAAATCTCGGTAATTCTCAGGGTTTCTTGCATATGAGCCACGGGCGTAACAGCTAAACAGGCTGCCCGCCTCCGTTGCGGAAAAGGGGCGCGGATTCTAAACGAAAAGCCGTGGGGATTAAATCAAAGCGTCGTACGGGCGGTCTTGGGCGCAGCAAAAACCTGAAACCCAAAAAACGAAAACCCGCGACTGGCGCGGGTTTCAGTGAGCATTCAAGCATTAGGGCAAGCGCTGAAGGTCACGCTGCGACAACTGAGCAGCCGAGCTGCCCGGATACTGTGCAATCACCTGCTGCAAAATACCCTTAGCTTTTTGTGTATTGCCCAGAC
>CAMCJM010000186.1 GCA_945874835.1 Pseudomonas synxantha
TAATCAGCTTGTACGTTTCAAGGCTGAGTAGCAGAGTGGTTATGCACCGGATTGCAAATCCGTGAACGCCGGTTCGATTCCGACCTCAGCCTCCAAATAGAAAGCCTCGTAGATCAAAGATTTACGAGGCTTTTTCATTTGAACTGCAAGTCTTGCGAGCTTACGAAGGGCTGTATATAGTCCACCACTCGCAACGTAGCGCTACCGCCCGAATGGCGAAATCGGTAGACGCAAGGGACTTAAAATCCCTCGAGGGTAACCTCGTGCCGGTTCGAACCCGGCTTCGGGCACCAAACAAATAGGGCTGTAGAACATCATGGTTCGACCCTTCAATAAACCGGCTTAGGCCGGTTTTTTTGTGCGTGCCATTCGGGCGTGTCACCCAAGTGTTGTAAAGCTGTCATTCGCCTGCAACCTGCCTTAGCTGCAATCGCAGCAACTCAGAGAGGAGGGCGGTCATGCGCATTTGTGTAATCGGCGCGGGTTACGTAGGGCTGGTTTCAGCCGCTTGTTTTGCCGAAATGGGCAATCGTGTGAGCTGTGTAGAGCGTGATCCTGGGCGCGTCGCTCGGCTTGCCAGCGGACAGTCGCCCATTTATGAGCCCGGCCTGGACGCCATGCTGCAAGCTCACTTGGCAAGTGGCCAACTCAGCTTTACCGATCAGCTGGATGAAGGCATCAAGCAGGCAGGCGTTATCTTCGTTGCGGTTGGTACACCCAGCGGGGAGGATGGTTCTGCTGACCTTTCGCATGTTTTAAAAGTCGCGGACGAGCTGGGCTTACTGCTTGAGCATGAATGCCTGGTGGTCAATAAGTCGACTGTGCCGGTGGGAACGGCTGAGCGTGTTGCCCAGCGCATAAACAATCGATTGAGCGCCCGCGGCAAAGGTATCGTCATCACGCTGGCGAGCAATCCAGAGTTCTTAAAAGAAGGCTCTGCGATTGAAGACTTTATGCGGCCGGATCGCGTCATCGTCGGTTGCGATGTACCTTTAGGACACGACATCTTGCGGCGCTTGTACGCGCCTTTTTTGCGCAACCACGAACGCTTGCTGTGCATGGGTTTGCGCGCGGCAGAATTCAGCAAATATGCAGCCAATGCTTTTCTCGCTACAAAGATCTCCTTTATCAACGAGATGGCCAGTCTTTGCGCACGCCTGAATGTCGATATTGAAGATGTTAGGCGCGGCATTGGCAGCGACAAGCGCATCGGCACGCACTTTATTTATGCGGGCTGTGGCTATGGTGGCTCATGTTTTCCAAAAGATGTCAGGGCATTGATTCGCTGCGCCGAGCAGGAAGGCATGGAGCCGGGCATCTTACGCGCGGTTGAAGCGCGCAATGCACTGCAGAAAACATTGCTGTTTCAAGCGCTGCGCGAGCACTTCACTGGTTATTGGCAGGGACGAGTCGTGGCCATCTGGGGATTGGCTTTTAAACCTGGGACAGACGATCTGCGCGAGGCTCCCAGCATCGTATTACTAGATGCGCTATTGGCCGTTGGCGTGCGGGTGCAAGCCTGTGATCCGGTGGCGACCCCTGCGCTGGCTGAGCGTTATGGCGCGGCGATAAGCAGCGGCCAACTTCGTCTCAGCACTTCCCCGTATAGCGTTGTCGAAGGTGCTGATGCATTGATGTTGGTGACCGAGTGGAAGCAGTTTCGTCAGCCAGACTTCGCCCGCATTCGCGGCCTGATGCGTATGCCGGTGCTGTTTGATGGTCGCAATATCTACGACGCACAACATCTGGCAGAGCAGGGCTTTCTTTACCGTGGTATTGGACGCCCTGCGCTTGGCCATTGTAAGGCGAGTGCAGCCTGATAGACTGCGCCCGTCAATGTCACCTCATCATTACAAGGTTTCCCATGATCAAAAAGTGCTTGTTCCCCGCTGCCGGTTACGGCACACGTTTTCTGCCAGCCACCAAGGCCATGCCCAAGGAAATGCTGCCGATTGTGAACAAGCCGCTCATTCAGTACGGCGTAGAGGAAGCGCTCGAAGCTGGGCTCACTGAAATCGCCATGATTACCGGTCGCGGCAAGCGGGCACTGGAAGATCACTTCGACATCAGTTACGAGCTTGAGCATCAGATCCGCGACACCGACAAAGAAAAATACCTGGTTGGCATTCGTCGCTTAATCGACGAATGCAGCTTTTCCTACACCCGCCAGGTTGAAATGAAAGGTCTGGGCCATGCCATCCTTTGTGGCCGACCACTCATAGGTGACGAGCCTTTTGCCGTTGTTCTGGCCGACGACCTGTGCCTGAACCTTGAAGGGGATGCGGTATTGACCCAAATGGTCAAACTGTACAATCAGTTCCGCTGCTCCATCGTGGCTATTCAAGAAGTACCGATGGAGGAAACTCACAAATATGGCGTCATTTCTGGCGAGATGATTCGTGACGATATTTACCGGGTCAACAGCATGGTTGAAAAGCCAAAGCCTGAGGATGCGCCCTCAAATCTGGCGATTATTGGTCGCTATATTCTGACTCCGGATATCTTCGACTTGATCGAGCAAACCGAGCCAGGCAAAGGTGGCGAAATCCAGATTACTGATGCCCTTATGAAACAGGCGCAAAATGGTTGCGTGATGGCCTATAAATTCAAAGGTAAGCGTTTCGATTGTGGCGGCGCGGAAGGCTACATTGAAGCCACCAGCTTCTGCTTTGAAAACCTCTATAAAACCGGCAAAGCCTACTGATTCCAAGTTGATTGCATGACCAAACAGCCACCTGCGGGTGGCTGTTTGCATTCAAGGCAGTGGCTCAGCCCCAGGCCCCAGGGGCTGACCAAAACTAAACTCAACATAATTACCTGCTGGATCTCGCACGCCACAGTAATACCCCACAGGGTAAGGTTCGTCGCGCGGAGGCCAGATTAAACACCCGTCGATGCGCGCTCTTTCAGCGATGAGGTCGACTTCATGCCGACTGTTAACAGCAAAGCCAAAGTGACTGTAATCGTCAGTGGCTAATTGGCGACTTTGACCGCCCGGCATGATGACAAAGATAAAGTGCTGCTCTTTACCCGCTTCAGCCATCCAGACAATTTGCGATCCCTTACCAGCGCGCTTGTGGATCACCCGCATGGCACAAAATCGCTGATAAAAAGCCACGCAGGCATCTAGGTCGGGCACATGCAAGGCGACATGAGTCAGGGCAGGGCGCATCATGGTTCTCCTTTTCTAACGCTTCAAGCTTAGGCCTTTGCAGTGCATCGGGTATGCTTGCAGCCTGCTTTGGAGGCTGAAATGACTTACGACTTCGACCTGTTTGTGATCGGTGCCGGTTCCGGTGGTGTGCGTGCAGCCCGTTTTGCGGCTGGCTACGGTGCGCGAGTAGCGGTAGCCGAGAGCCGCTACCTGGGTGGCACCTGCGTCAATGTCGGCTGCGTGCCGAAAAAACTGCTGGTCTATGGTGCACATTTCGCCGATGAATTTGAGCAGGCACAGGGTTTTGGCTGGACAGTAGGTGAGTCGAGTTTTGATTGGCCGACCTTGATAGCCAACAAGAACCGTGAGATCGAACGGCTCAACGGCATTTACCGCAGCCTGCTGATCAACAGCGGCGTAACCCTGCTTGAAGGTCATGCGCGTATTGTTGATGAACACAGCGTTGAGCTTGCAGGTAAGCGTTACAGCGCCAAGCACATCCTGATCGCCACAGGCGGTTGGCCGCAAATTCCGCAAATCCCCGGCCACGAACATGCGACTGACTCTAACCAGGCGTTCTTCCTGCCGCAGTTACCCAAGCGGGTTCTGGTCGTTGGTGGCGGTTACATCGCGGTAGAGTTTGCCTCGATTTTTAATGGCTTAGGCGCTGAAACAACATTGCTGTATCGCGGCGATTTATTCCTGCGTGGCTTCGATAAGGCCGTGCGCTTGCACCTGCAGGATGAGCTGAATAAACGCGGGCTTAGCCTGCAATTCAACAGCGACATCGCCCGTATCGACAAGCAAGCCGATGGCAGTCTTCAGGCCACTCTGAAAGACGGCCGGATGCTGCACGCCGACTGTATTTTCTACGCCACCGGCCGCCGCCCGATGCTCGACAATCTCGGCTTGGAAAATACACAGGTGGCGCTTGATGAGCGCGGTTTTATCCAGGTTGACGAGCAGTACCAAACCAGCTCGCCGTCGATTCTGGCCATCGGCGATGTAATCGGGCGCGTGCAGTTAACGCCTGTGGCCTTGGCTGAAGGCATGGCTGTGGCCCGCAGGCTGTTCAAGCCAGATGAGTATCGCAAAGTCGATTACCGAATGATCCCAACTGCTGTATTCAGCCTGCCTAACATCGGCACCGTTGGGCTCAGTGAGGAGCAGGCAAGGGAGGAGGGCTATAACGTCAAAGTGTATGAGAGCCGCTTCCGTCCGATGAAGCTGGCCCTGACCGAGGCTCAGGAGCGCACGCTGATGAAACTGGTGGTGGATGCCGACTCAGACCGCGTGCTGGGTTGCCACATGGTCGGGCCAGACGCCGGTGAAATTGTGCAAGGCCTGGCCGTTGCACTTAAAGCGGGTGCTACCAAGCAGATTTTTGATGAAACCATCGGCGTGCATCCAACGGCGGCCGAAGAGTTTGTCACCATGCGTACGCCCGTTTCGTCCTGAGGTCAGCATGTCGCAACTGTTTTACATGGCCGACTTATTCGGCGTTGCGGTATTTGCCATCACTGGGGCATTGATGGCGGGGCGTAAGTCCATGGACCTGTTTGGCGTGCTGGTGATTGCCATCGTCACGGCGCTTGGCGGCGGCACGTTGCGGGATTTGATTCTGGATAACCACCCGGTGAGCTGGATACGCAACGATATTTATATTGTCGTCGCGTCACTGGCGGCTATCGGCACCGTTGCATGGGTACGCCTGACGCGCCCAATTCACGAAAAAGGTCTGCTGCTGGCTGATGCCTTTGGAATGGCTGTGTTCACTGTGATCGGAACTGAAGTGGCCATGCAGCACAACGTGCGTCACAGCACGGCAATTATCATGGGCGTAATGACCGGCGTGGCTGGCGGCGTTATGCGTGATGTGATTTGCAACGAAATCCCACTGATTTTTCAGAAGGAAATCTACGCAACTGCCTGTATAGCCGGTGCCTTGGTGTTTATCGGCATGCGTACCTTGGGTACGCCGCATTGGTTGGACACCGCCGTGGCAATGCTCACGGTGCTGTTTATCCGCCTGGCAGCCATGCATTGGCATATTGGTTTGCCACGGTTCCATTTGCTCGATCGTGACTGAGCATTTGTAGTCGCTGCGGTGTGGACTTTATCAAGGGGATAGGGCTCCACGGCATGGATTGTTTTTTGGTGTGAAATGCAGTGCGCCTTCAAGCTTGAGGTTCGCTTCACTAACCAAATATCTTATTTAACAAGTGGGCGATGTCAGATGTTCATAAGCTGCTCACGGGCCCGAGATTACTGAATCAGTGATCTCGAAATTAACGCGGTTGTTCATCTGTTGATGTTCATAGACCTAGTTTTCCCCGCCATCCTTAGCTTCGTCGCCCCGGCCTGTGACGGTCCCAGTCCAGAGGCTGATGGATGCTGGTTTTCAAAAAAACATGCTTTGGGATCTGGTTGGAAATCGGGTAGAACCTGGCAGGC
The DNA here is from genome assembly GCA_945874835.1 of Pseudomonas synxantha. Taxonomy (GTDB): domain Bacteria; phylum Pseudomonadota; class Gammaproteobacteria; order Pseudomonadales; family Pseudomonadaceae; genus Aquipseudomonas; species Aquipseudomonas synxantha_B. Next base: position 5,609 of record CAMCJM010000186.1, read on the forward strand.
TCAGAATTGAGCATTGTGGTTTGTCCCGGAGCTGGTTGCTCATGGCACCTCCTAACAGCCTCAATTGTGAGGCTCGGAGGTCTCAAGGGAAGCGGGGCCTGTTCAGGCTACATCTTCCAGCGGTCAGTCGAGCACCGTCCGCATCGCTGGGGTTAGGCTGAAGCTTCTCAAGAGACCGCCGCACATGATGGGCCGCTAGCGGCGACGAGGCCATCACTCACTTTGATGCACCTAGCGAGAGGATCTTGAGCGTTCTGCAGTCTTGCAGCTTTTTCCTCACTACTGTGTGGTCTGAAGCCTTTTTGTATGCCGACGCGCTGGAAGGGCTAGGGCGGGTGATGGTGAAAGGCAAAGTGTGGTTATTTGGAGATGACGGGTTATGGAAAGGGGACCGGTGGTGCAAAGGCCGGTCCCTTTAAGTGCTTACCCGCGAACCACGGTCAGGCCGGTGAGCGGCACCCGCAAGCGTATTGCGCTTTGCGCACACTCGAGGATCAGTCAGGCAACGCCATCATAGGCGTCGCAGAACGCGTGGAAGCCCGTCTGTTCGCACGGGTCGGTCTTGCCGTAAATGGTGTATTGCGCGAGTTCGACCCTGATCTCGCAATGGTCTTTGTGGCCCCGGATAATGCCCTTTACGCCAACCGGTTGGGTGTCGGAGATATGTGTCAATCAGCATCCAAAACTTTCCAGGCAACAGCGTCCAAAAGTTTCCAGTTGCTCAGGTGCTTTTCACCGCCTTTTTGCGTTGCTTGAAGCGGAATGAGTCGTTGCCGGTTTCGAGGATGTCGCAGTGGTGAGTGATGCGGTCGAG
>CAMCJM010000187.1 GCA_945874835.1 Pseudomonas synxantha
CAGGCCAGCATTTTGCCTCGGGCTTCCTTCAGATTCGCAGTCACCCGCGACACCCTTGCCTCTGGCTAACACTTCCCCTTGCCGGGTGTGTAGAGGACTTTCACCTCCAAGTCATCCAGCTCACCACCACGGTGAACCGAACAGCGCCAATCACGGCGCTACGCGCCATGCCTGGCGCACCATAAAAAAGGGGCTGGGTTTATCAAACCCAGCCCCTTTTCTTTTTAGCCTGACTTAGCTACCAGAGCGCGCCTGCATGCCTTGCTGCATGGTGGCGGCATCACTGATAAAGCAGCGCGACGCTTGCAGCAAGGCCACCATGGTCACCAGCAGCGCGACTGGAATCAGGTACATGGCGTTGTGCAAGCCAACAGCCTTGAAGGTTTCATTCATTTCACTGGCACCCGCCGCCAACATGGCCGCGCTGGAGTAATGATCCGACAGGATGCCCACCGCCAATGGGCCAAGGCCACCACCCAGCAGGTACAAGCCGGCAAAGAACAACGCCATGGCCGTGGCGCGCAGGCGCGGCTCAATCACATCCTGAATCGCGGTGTAAACGCAGGTGTAGAAGTTGTAAGCAAACAGCCAGTCGATGCTGAACAGTGCGACAAACACGGCGACCTCAACGCGTCCAGCCAGCAAGGCATAGCCCGTGGCCAACGCGGCGATCAACATACTGATGGCGGCAAAGACCAGACGGCCCGTCGCCCAGCGCTGGTGAATCTTATCGGCCAACCAGCCCCCCCCAGCGTCAGCCCCACCAGGCCGGTCAAGCCGACGATCACACCCGTGGCCATGGCCGCCTGCTCCAGCGGCAATAGGAAGTAGCGCTGCAGCATTGGCACCATAAATGAGTTGCACGCGTAGGTCGCAAAGTTGAACGCCAAACCGGCCATCACCAGCCACCAGAAGGTGCGAATGGCCATCACCTTGCGCAGCGGTTTCTCAACGGCTTGAGTGCTCGACTGCACCTGCTCGGCCGCACCACGCGTGGGCTCTTTAATAAAGAAGATAAACACCGCAAGAATCAAACCCGGCACGGCTGCGATAAAGAACGGTGCGCGCCAGCTGTCGAAGGCGGTCACCATCGCGCCGATGGTGAAAAACGCCAGCAGTAAACCAATGGGCAGCCCAAGCATAAAAATGCCCATGGCCCGCGCCCGCTTATGTGCCGGGAACAGATCACCAATCAACGAGTTAGCGGCCGGCGCATAGCTGGCCTCGCCAATCCCCACGCCCATGCGAATAAGCAAAAAACTCCAGAAGTTCCAGGCCAAGCCATTCACCGCCGTCAGGCCACTCCACACCGCAAGCCCCCAGCCCATGATTTTGCGCCGCGAGCCGGTGTCCGCCATGCGCCCCAACGGCACACCGGCAATGGCGTAAACGATGGTAAAGGCCGTACCGATCAAGCCCAGCTGCAAGTCGCTGAGGCTCCATTCCATCCGAATCGGCTCAATGATGATCGCCGGGATGGTGCGATCAAAAAAATTGAACATGTTGGCCAAGAAAAGCAGAAACAAAATGCGCCAGGCATTCGCCGCTTGGAGGGACTGCTGCATCGATTTGATCTCTGTTGTTTTTATTGGAGCCTATCCGTGGCACCCGGCCGCAAGGCAACGCAAGACTGTACGAAGCGCAATCTAGAGCCTCTGATTGGGACTGTCTGTGACTATTAGCAATGTGTATGCCGAGTAATCGACTACCGCGCAGCGAATGGCGACACATCCGTCGGCAAAAAAAACGGCGAAGTCAATACAGTTAAACCCGATCGAACAGCGAGATTTTCTGTTTTTCATGCTACAAACAAGGCAGTTGCGCGCAATGTGGCCTATTGCCCACCCCTCTCGTCAGCTGCTGGATGTCTGGATATGAAAACAAAAAAAGACGCTGTGACCCCACCCGCAACTGAAGCCACTCTGGCTGACTTGGCTGATACCTTACTTCCACCGCTTGAGCCGATAGCGCTCATTGCGCCGATAGCCCCGCCAGCTCCGCTCGTTCCCGTGCACACCGACAGCAACGGCGAGCAATACATGTATTTCACCGAGCGCGACATTGATCGCATCCTCGACAACCTCGACGGCCTGCGCAGCTTGGTATTCCCTCCCGCGCCGCATGACGAGGAACACGATCGGCACGTGCAGCACTTCCCCTCGGTCTGCTTGATTGGCCTAGGCCGCTGCGGCTCGAACATCGCCCTCGATGTCGCCTCACTGGTGTACAACGCGCGTCAGTTCTACCTGAGCGAATTCAAAAACGAAGAGAAAACTGTCACCGAGCAAGATTTCCGCCCCACGCGCTGGATCCGCAGCAACCTGCTGCGCGCACCGAGCAAAGACAGCAAACCCGTATTCCTGATTGAACCGTTGGTCATGCTCGGCGACCTGGACAAAGACATCGAGGGGCGCATCCGCTTCTCGCGCAAGGGCGAAACCAGCGGTTTCCTCAGCGATTACAGCAAGATGAAGATCATGGACCTCTCCGAGGTGCATGCGGGCGGTGCGGGTAACGCGCCGATTCTGGGTCAGTACCTGGCCAAGATCATCCTGAATAAAGACACCCAGCGTTTTACCAACGAAGACTGGAAGTTTATCCACAGTTACCTGATTGATTCGTGCGGCATCAAAGCCAACCAGTCGCGCCTGTACTTTTATATTTTTAGCGCCGGCGGCGGCACCGGCTCGGGCATGGCCTCGGAGTTTGGCCTAGCCCAGCAATTTGCTTACATGAGCAAGACCTTCGACACGAAAAACTTCGATGAGCGTCCGGAGAACCGCGACCACAGCTTCGTCTTCGAGCCGATCTTTACCAGCGGCATCTGCATCCTGCCGAACATCTCCGACCAACGCAGTGAAATGTCCGAAGCGCTGCACATCAACGCCGGGCGTTTGCTGTGTAAGTACCTCGCGGAAGAATGGGACTTCTCCTACAACTTCGACAATGAAGAGAACAGCGAAGAGAGTGTGATGCGCCGCATCCGCCCATGGAACGCCATGATGCTGATCTCCAACGACATCATGCGTTACGCCGAAGAGAGCGACGACGGCAATATCCAGAACATCGACGTCAACGCCATGGAGCGCCACGCCAACCAGTACATCTCGCAGCAGATCTTCAACATCCTCACCGCTCAAGCGGTGACCACCGACTACGACCAGAACTACTTCCGTCGCGCCGGTATCGACATTGGTGAAACCATCCGCCTGGATGCCAACGACCTGTTTATGAGCCTCGCTGGCCCCGTGGCCGTGGCCTATGCCGAATCAGTGGTACCGGAGCAAAGCGCCGCCGCGCTGGACAAATTCCGCGTGTTGGAGAAAGAGCCAACACGGCTGAATATCGACGACCTGTTCTTCCGCTCCATCGACCTGCCGCACTTCAACAAAGTTACCCAGGCCATCGAAGGCATCAGCCTGCTGCCGATCGAATCCAAGCGTTATCGCGAAGCGCTGCAGCAGTACAAAGCCAGCGGTTACGACGCGGCGCAACTGAGCGATTTGCACTTCTTCAAGAATTGCTCCTCGGTGGTCTCGATTGTCTCGCTGCCCAAGGATTACAAGCTGTCCTACATGGACCTGAACCGACTGAAGACCCACCTCAACAGCTTGTTCCCCAACACCACGCTCAAACGTTATGCGTTGGTGATCGGCGCCTCGGCCAACCTGTCGCTGACCACCCTGATCGCCAAGAGCCCGTGCCTGTCGGACGACTTCCTGACGCTGATCGTCGCGTTTATCAAACGCTGCTTCGCCCGCGACCCACACCGCTTCGACGAGAGCCTGGACAACGCCATTCTCGATTTCATCATGCAGGAAGAGTTTGATGAGAGCCGGGTCGACGCCATGCTCAACGAATTTGAGAACCCGGCGAAAATCCTCGATACCAACTGGTACGCGATCAAGCCGATGTATGAGAAGAAGTACCGCGAGCTGATTCACGATCAGAGCAAGTTCGTCTCGATCAATGACATTCGCCTGTCGCGCGAGAGCGTGAAGAAATCCATCAAGTACCTGCGTGAGATCTACCGCCACCGCATCGGTAAAACCCGCGTTATCTCTCTCAACAAGTACCCGGAAGACAAGCACGAGTAAGCCTCAACACCCGCACGCCGACGCCAGCGCGTCGGTGTGCGGATGGTTTACCCCTTCTGCCACTCGCTCAACCAGCTCAGGCTGGCCAGAGTACCCGCCTCACCCGGCCGATATTCGGCTCCTAGCCAACCGTCATAACCGCTTGCGCGCAACGCATCCAGCAGCAGCATAAAGGCTAAGTTGCCCGAACCCGGTGCGCCACGCCCCGGCACATCGGCAAACTGCACATGGCCTATCCGCCCGGCTAACAGTTCAATACCTGCCTTAACGTCCAGCCCTTGGCGCGCCATATGATAGAAATCGTATTGCGCCCGCACGTTGGGGTGTGCCACCTGCGTGAGCAACTCAAGCAGTTGCTCTGGGCTGTTGATCAGAAAGCCCGGCATATCGAGGGGATTGATCGCCTCGACCACCACGCCGACTCCCAGCAACTGAAAGGCCTCACCGGTTTTGCGCAGGTTATTAATCAAACAGGCCATCGCCTGCTGCGGGTCAAGCCCCTCGGCCAAACGACCGGGCAACACATTGACCAAGGCCGGACGCACCAGGGCGGCGTAACTCAAGGCCTGTTGCAGCGCCGCATCAAATTCGGCCTGGCGCTCGGGCACGGCGGCCAAACCCGCGCCGCCACTCATCAAATCGCCGGCTGGCAGGTTGATCAAACGCAGCGGCATGTCAGCGGCCTGCAGCGCCTCTTTCAGGCGAATAGCAGCCAGCTCGTAGGGGAACTGAATTTCCACGCCATCAAAGCCAGCAGCGGTTGCGGCCACCACGCGCTCGATCAACGGCAGCTCGCTAAATAACAGCGACAGGTTGGCAGCGATTTTCATGACTGCGACTCGTGCAGCGGCGACTCGCGATACAGATCAACCAACGTGGCAGGATCGCGTTCCAGATTGCCGTGACTGCCATGCTGGCGCATCAACTGTGCGGCCAGACCGCTCAGCGGTGTGGCAGTGCCTATCTGCTGCGACAGTTTTACCGCTGTGTCGAGGTCTTTGAGCAGGGTGCGCACATGCCACTTGATGGGCTCAAATTGGCTGGCTGCCATCTGCGGGGCGAGGATTTGCAGCGGTTTCGAGTCAGCAAAGCCGCCAGCCAATGCTGGCGCGATGAGGCGCGCATCCACCCCGGCCTTTTCCGCCAGCGCCACCACCTCGGCAATCACCAGTGCATTGCAGGCCACGATCATCTGGTTGCACACCTTGGTGACCTGCCCCGCCCCCACATCGCCCATGCGCGTCAGGCGTTGTCCCAGGTGAGTAAGAATGGGCCGCAGCTGTTCGATGTCTTCAATTCGCCCGCCAGCCATAATCGCCAAACTACCCGCGACGGTCCCTGCCGTGCCGCCAGAGACAGGCGCATCGACCCACTGCATACCGCAACGGGCATGCAGCTCAGCGGCCATTTCGCGAGTGGCTGCCGGTTCCAGGCTGGAGAAATCCACCAGCAACTGTCCGGGCGTGGCCGTTTCAGTAATGCCGCCGGGGCCAAACACCACCTCACGCACCACCTCGGTATTGGCCAAACACAGCATGACGATATCGGCCTGAGCGCAGAGCTGTGCAGGCGTCTCGACCACCCGTGCGCCCAAGGCTTGCAGGCTGGCGCACTTATCGGCCGTACGATTCCACACTGATACGGCATAACCGGCAGCCAGTAATCGTTGCGTCATGGGCAAACCCATCAGGCCAATACCGGCGAACGCCAGAGTGGGTAATGTGTCAGGCATGAGGATTCTCCGGTACAAATGCAGGTGGCGTTCAGCAGCAGGCTGCGCAGCCTTTTACACGGCACAGCCAAGCCAGTTAATTGTGCGCTCGCCGCGCCAGTTCAGTGCGCAGATGATGGCTAGCGGCGCTCCTGAGCCAACACCCAGGGCGCTACCACCACGGCCCAAAGCGCAGGGTTGCGCGTCAGCAGGTCTTTAGCATGCGTGTCTTGCGCTTTGCTCAGCACGCCTTCGGCAAGCCAGGCCGCCACTTTATGCTGCTCGTTTTGCGCCAGGGCTTCGGCCACGGCAATCAGGTCTTGGCGACCGTCCACCAACAACAAAGCGCCACGGGCGAAAAAAGGTTGCAGTTCTAGCAGCCTGTCGGGCTTTCCTATGGTTTTCTGCGATGATAGCGGCTTGCCCTCAGCGAGACCCAGCATGAGCCGTTTCCGCCCAGTTGATCGCCACACCAGCTACCTGCTGCCGCCTTCCATCGAAGACTGGCTGCCGGACAATCAC
>CAMCJM010000188.1 GCA_945874835.1 Pseudomonas synxantha
TCGACCGCATCACTCACCACTGCGACATCCTCGAAACCGGCAACGACTCATTCCGCTTCAAGCAACGCAAAAAGGCGGTGAAAAGCACCTGAGCAACTGGAAACTTTTGGACGCTGTTGCCTGGAAAGTTTTGGATGCTGATTGACACCCGGTGTCAACGTCACCCGCAAAGGCGACGGCTACACCAAACAAATCGTTAATAACCGCTGGTTCGTCTGGCAAGGAGCAAGAGGTGTCGAACTCCCCCTCCCCGATGCCTGTTGATACAGGCCCGGATAAAATCACCGAGCATCAGATGGCTGACTGGCTCGGCACCACCTACAAAGCCCTGCAAGCGCGTAGACTGCGCGGCCAGATTCCTGAGGGGGTCTGGAATAAGCGTGAGTCCGGGGCCATTTACTACAGCAAAGCGAGGTACGAGCAATGGCAAGAAAGCCAATGGATATGCCCACTGGAGTTGAAATCCACGGCAGCTCCCTCCGTATCCGTTTCACCTGGAACGGCAAGCGTCACGCCGAAGTCCTCACGCTACCTACCACCAAGAGCGGTATTGCTACAGCAGCGAAACTCCGTACTGAAATAGTCGGACTCATCAAGCACGGCCTCATGGATGGGGCACAGTACGCCAAGCACTTCCCCAACTCCCTTCAAGTCCTGCCGGCCACCAGCGATGACAGCTTCCTGGCATTCACCCAGAACTGGCTCGATTGCCGGCCAATCGCTGAAGGGACCAAGATCAACTACAAAAGCCTGATGAACCACTACTGGATGCCCTACCTCGGGCACGTCCCTGTGGGCATGATCACCTTGACCCTGCTACAGAAGATTGTGGCCGAGACCAAGTGGACATCCCCTCAGGTACGCCGTGCAGCCATCCACAAGGTGCGTACGGTCCTCAAGGCTGCCGTAGGCCAAGGCAAACTCGACAGCAATCCAGCCGAGCTGCTGGAGCTGCCCAAGAAGCTGAAGAAGCAGATCGATCCGTTCAAACAGGATGAGGCCTATCAGATCATTGCCAAGCTGTATGCCACCGAGCATTGGCCAAGCCTGATCTACGCTGCCTTCTACGAGTTCGTCTTCTACACCGGCATGCGTCTGTCGGAGGCCCTAGCCCTACGCTGGGATGCCGTGGATCTGAACCGACGGGAAGCCCACGTCTGCCGGACAGTGGCACTAGGCAAGGTCGAGGAGCGAACCAAGACCGGCAACGACCGGGTGGTGCTGCTCAACGAGCGTGCCATCCATGCCCTGTACTTTGCCCAGGCTTACTGCGAACGGCGAGCCAGCAGCAAGGTAGGCCGGATCAAGGAGTTCCCCTACTGCTTCCCACCCTCGAAGGGCCAACCTTTTGTCAAGCAAACCAGTGATCTCCACCACCAGTGGAGGCCGACATTGAAGGAGCTGGGTATTCGTTACCGGCCCCCGTACAATTGTCGCCATACCTACGCCACCATCTGCCTCATGGCCGGCATGAACCCTGCGTTCATTGCCAAACAACTGGGCCATTCCGTGCAGATGCTCTTGGACCGTTATGCTCACTGGATCGACGGTGAAAACGACTGGGCACAAATGGAAAAACTCCAGATTGGCCCAAAATTGGCCCAATACCCTAAACAACCCCTCTGAAACCAGCGAGATAGAGCACCCGTGATCAGTACCGCAAATATCACCATGCAATTCGGGGCTAAACCTCTGTTTGAGAACGTTTCCGTTAAGTTCAACAACGGCAACCGTTACGGTTTGATCGGAGCCAATGGCTGCGGCAAGTCGACTTTTATGAAAATTCTCGGTGGTGATCTGGAGTCGTCCGGCGGCCAGGTGATGCTGGAGCCGAACGTGCGGCTGGGTAAGCTGCGTCAGGATCAGTTCGCGTACGAAGAATTCAACGTGATCGACACCGTGATCATGGGCCACGAGGAATTGTGGAAGGTCAAAGCCGAGCGTGACCGCATTTACTCCCTAGCGGAGATGAGTGAAGAAGACGGCATGAAGGTCGGCGAGCTTGAAGGTGAGTTCGCCGAGATGGACGGCTACACCGCCGAATCGCGCGCTGGCGAGTTGTTGCTGGGCTTGGGTATCCCCCTTGAGCAGCACTTCGGTCCGATGAGCGAAGTAGCGCCCGGCTGGAAACTGCGCGTGTTGCTGGCGCAGGCGCTGTTCTCTGATCCGGACGTGCTGCTGCTCGACGAGCCAACCAACCACCTGGATATCAACACCATCCGCTGGCTGGAAACCATTCTGACGGTGCGTAACAGCACCATGATCATCATTTCCCACGACCGTCACTTCTTGAACTCGGTCTGCACACACATGGCCGACCTGGATTACGGCGAGCTGCGCCTGTTTCCGGGTAACTACGACGAATACATGACCGCCGCGACCCAGTCGCGCGAACAACTGCTGTCGGATAACGCCAAGAAGAAAGCGCAAATCAACGAGCTGCAAAGCTTTGTTAGCCGCTTCTCGGCCAACGCCTCGAAATCCAAGCAGGCATCGTCGCGCGCCAAGCAGATCGATAAGATCCAACTGGCCGAGGTCAAGCCATCCAGCCGTGTCAGCCCGTTTATTCGCTTCGAGCAGAACAAAAAGCTGCACCGCCAGGCCGTGATGATCGACAAAATGGCCAAGGGTTTCGACGGTAAGGCGCTGTTCAAGAACTTCAGCTTCCAGGTTGAAGCCGGTGAGCGCGTGGCGATTATCGGCCCGAACGGCATCGGTAAAACCACCCTGCTGCGCACCCTGGTCGGCGAGCTGACCCCGGATGCCGGCCATGTGAAATGGACCGATAGCGCCGAACTCGGTTACTACGCCCAAGATCACGCCCACGACTTCGAAGACGACGCGACCCTGTTCGACTGGATGGGTCAGTGGACCACCGGCGAACAAATGATCCGCGGCACCCTGGGCCGTATGCTCTTCAGCAACGACGATATCCTCAAGTCGGTAAAAGTCATCTCTGGTGGTGAGCAAGGCCGCATGTTGTTCGGCAAACTGATCCTGCAAAAGCCTAACGTGCTGATCATGGACGAACCGACCAACCACTTGGACATGGAGTCCATCGAAGCGCTGAACCTGGCGCTGGAGAACTACCCCGGCACGCTGATCTTCGTCAGCCATGACCGTGAGTTCGTCGGCTCCCTGGCCACGCGCATCATCGAGCTGTCAGCCAACGGCATCACCGACTTCAGCGGCACTTACGATGACTACCTGCGCAGCCAGGGCGTGATCGTATAAACGGCAATTGATGACTGCTTAACCCTGAAATAGGTTTACACCTTTTCAGCCAGGACGAGAGACCTCAAAACGCCCGATGCCTAGCATCGGGCGTTTTGCTTTTCAGCACCTGTAGCTTGGATTAGCCGTAGGCGTAATCCGGGTTGTGTAACGCCCCTCGAATTGCCGATTTAGGGCATTACAACGGCAGGTAACGCCCCAGCAACTCGCCAAACAAACGGCCATCGAGCAACAGCCAATCAATCCAAACCAGCTGATGCGCTGCAATAATCAGCCAAAGCACCATTTGGAAAGAAGCTTTACGCGTTTTGTGTCGAAAGCATTGCTGAGCGATCAAGGCTCCCGGCCAGCCACCTAGCAGTTCAACCAGATGCAGGCTGTTTTCCGAGGTGCGCCAGCGGCCAGCCTGTGCACTGGATTTATCCCACCAATACTGCAGAAAACTCACCACGCTCGCGCACGGGTAGGCCAGCAACACCCAGGCAAAACCCGACTGCACAAGCAACTGCACACCGCCGAGAAGTGGCATTACGCAGAGCCCCGCGAGCACCACAAGCTTGAGCCCCGGCGATTGAATAGCGCCGACATGCCGATGCGGGGTGCGCTGACGCTTACTGGCTTTTGCGGCTGCTGGCACTGCGGGTTTGCTCGATCGCGGCTTGCGCCGAATAGCTGGCTTGTCGAGCGCCAGTTCACCGGCCAAACGAATGTGCTGCGCACGGGCACGACCTTGGGCATCTTTGCCAGCCAGGTACATGACCTGATCGCCCGCCACCGGCCGACGATCGCCGCGCATGGCGGAGATATGCGCGAACAACTCGACTCCACCCTGCTCCGGCTGAATAAAGCCAAAACCTTTGTCGTCATTCCAGCTGCGTAATACACCGCGCTGTTCCATGGCGTGCTATCTCAAAAATGAAAGCGCGCATTCTAGACCGGGTAATGACGACTCAGAAACGCTAACAGCAACTGATTAACCTGCTCGGCCTGCTCGTTCTGAATCCAGTGTCCGCAGTCTTTCAGCACGTGCTGCTCCAGGCGTGGTACGCGCTTGGGCATCTGTTTGAGGGTGTAAGCCTCCAGGGTGCCGACCGGGTCCATGTCGCCGAGTAGAAACAGCGCCGGTTGTTCGATCTGCCGGTCAGCCAATGCTTCGGTTCGCTGCCAGTTGCGCTCAAAATTGCGATACCAGTTAAGCGCGCCGTAGAAGCCACGGCCTTCGAAGGTCTTTAGGTAGTGAACAAAGGCCGCCTCATCACACCAAGCGGGCAAAGTGCCTGGATCGAGCATGCCGTCGAACAGGCCCGCTCCGGCCGGTTTTTCTTGCAGAAAGTGGTCTTTGGGCGCGGCCGCCGAGGTGTTGTGCATCATCATGCGTAAGGTGCGCGCCATGTCTGCATCCATTTCAGCTTCGGCCACACCGGGCTGCTGAAAATGCAGGATGTAATGGAAGCGCTCGGCATACAGCTGGGCCATGATGGACGTGGCCGGTTGTTTCGGACGGCCGCCAAACGGCACGGCCATGCCCACCACCGCTTGCACTCGCTGTGGCTCCAGCAGGGCCAAATGCCAGGCAATCGGTGCACCCCAGTCGTGGCCAACCACACACACCTGCGTGTGCCCCAGTTGATCCATGGCTGCCTGAATATCGCCACACAGGGTAACAACGTCGTAGGCCGCTGGATCACGCGGGGCGCTGCTTTGCCCGTAGCCGCGCATTTCCGGCACTAAAACCCGGTAACCGACGGCGGCAAGCGGCGCAATCTGCTGCCGCCAGGAATGCCAGCATTCGGGGAAACCATGCAACAGCCAGACAGGCCGCCCCGCCTCGGGGCCGGCGCAGTAAAGACTGAGGTCAATGCCGTTGACCTCAAGCATGACGTGTTCAAGCTGATCCATGTGCACCTCCATTAACTGGGGCCACTATGGCAAAAGCGCTGGGCAGGCGCGCGCTGTATTGATCCGCCGAATACAACGCCAGCAATCAGCCTTGCGCGGTACTCCAGTCAATCCATTGCAGCTGCCAGGTGGCCAGAATCAGCAAGCCAAAACCGATGCGATACCAGGCAAAAACGGCATAGCTGTGGTTGGCAATAAACTTGAGCAACGCCCGCACGGCAATCATGGCGAAGATAAAGGAGGTGACAAAGCCAATGGCGAACACCGCAAAGTCGTCTACCTGGAAGTAATCGCGGTACTTGTAACCCGAGTAAACCGCCGCCCCAACCATGGTCGGCATGGCCAAAAAGAACGAAAACTCGGTGGCCGCCTTGCGCGACAAGCCAAATAACAGCCCGCCAATAATGGTGGCCCCTGAACGCGATGTGCCGGGAATCATGGCCAGGCATTGGGCAAAGCCAATTTTCAGGGCGTGCTTCCAGGTCATGTCGTCGACGCTTTCAGCTTCAATACTGTGCTCGCGGCGCTCGGCCCAGAGCATGATCACACCACCGACAACCAGCGCTACGGCGACGGTGATGGGGTTGAACAAGTAATGATGAATCAAGTCGGCAAACAACACGCCCAATGCCACGGCCGGCAGGAAGGCAATCAGCAAGTTGGCGGTAAAGCGCTGCGCTTGCGTCTCTTTGTGCACGTTGACAATGATGCCTAGCACCTTGCGCCGGTATTCCCACACCACCGCCAGAATCGCCCCCAACTGGATGATGATGTTGAACGCCATCGCCCGCTCTCCGCCAAAACCAATCAGGTCGGCAACGATGATCTGGTGACCGGTGCTGGAGATCGGCAAAAACTCGGTCAGCCCTTCGACCACACCCAGAATAAAAGCCTGGCAGGCAACCCAAACATCCATTTCACACTCCTAGCAATTAAAAGAACCGACACACGGCACTCTCTCCAAGTGGCCGCATGAGGTGTGGCACTGCTACCAGACACGACTCGGTTAAAAATTATAAATATCTTTAAATCAGCCTGAATTCATAGAATAAGTGCAACGTTTGAAACGATAGGCAGAGGGCCAGCCACCGGTAGAATCCAGGCTCTCACACCAAAGGATTCAAGCGCAGATGACTACGCATTACCGGCAGCTGACCCTGGCCCAACGTTACCAGATTGA
>CAMCJM010000189.1 GCA_945874835.1 Pseudomonas synxantha
ACAACTGGGTGCGTTCAGTAGCCGTATCCCCTTTGTGGCACTCAGCAGGCTTTGTATATGAGCCCACTCGGTATCGCTTAACTGGCTTCTGTCGGTCATGGCAAAAGCCAGATTCTAGCCGGTGGCTTACGTCAACAGAACCTAGTATGAGTGCCCGATGCAGCTTGAGCAAAGCCTAAGGGCTTTTGCTTGAGTTTATGCCGGTCGATTTCGACACATACCCCCGCAACCTGGCAAGTGGTAGCATGCGCGCCCCATGCATATTCAAGACTTTCATCAACGCCTGAGCGATCTCGGTGCCAAACCCATGCACATCGGCCGGATTACCCGCGCCTGGCTGCAGGGCATGCCGCTGGATACCGGTACGCGCAATCAAAAAACCGAGAACTTTCTGCCGCTGGCGGTGCGTAACGCCCTGCCCGAGATCAGTAGCGCGCTCGATCACTTGGCCCGACTGAGCGCAGAGCATCCCGCCGGGGATGGCTCTGCACGGCTGCTGGTCGAGTTGGCCGATAAACAGATGGTGGAAAGCGTACTGCTCCCGCGCGACGGCCTATGCGTCTCCAGCCAAGTCGGCTGCGCGGTGGGCTGCGTGTTCTGCATGACCGGCAAAAGCGGATTGCTGCGCCAACTCAGCACAGCCGAGATGGTTGCCCAAGTTGCACTGGCTCGGCGTTTTCGCCCGGTGAAGAAAGTCGTGTTTATGGGCATGGGCGAACCGGCGCACAACCTCGACAACGTGCTCGAGGCCATCAACCTACTCGGCACCGAAGGCGGCATCGGCCAGCGAAATCTGGTGTTTTCCACCGTCGGTGACCCGCGCGTATTCGAACGCCTGCCCGAGCAGCACATTAAGCCTGCCCTGGCGCTGTCGCTGCACACAACCGATGCCGAGCTGCGCCAACAACTCCTGCCGCGCGCACCTCGCATCGACCCAGAAGAACTGGTGGAACTGGGCGAAGCCTACGCTCGACACATTGATTACCCGATCCAGTATCAATGGACGTTGCTTAAAGGCATCAACAACAGCGTGGAAGAAATGGACGGCATCTTGCGCCTACTCAAGGGCAAGTACGCGATCATGAACCTAATCCCCTACAACAGCCTGGAAGACGATGAATTCCAGCGCCCCGATGGCGACCGCATCGTGCAGATCGTGCGCTACCTGCACAGCCGTGGCGTACTGACCAAAGTGCGCAACTCGGCCGGCCAAGATATTGATGGCGGTTGCGGGCAACTGCGCGCACGAGCAACCGAGGTGCTTGATCGGCGCAAAAGCCGCGCTAAGGCTTGACCACGCAGGCCCTGTCGCGGCTAAAGCCCCCTCCCTACCAGGATGAGCAGCACGACCAATCAGTCTTTGACGGCAGGCAGTTGTGGGAGGGGCTTTAGCCGCGAGCCTTTGCCTCCACAAACAACTAGCGCCATAAAAAATGCCCGCAGAACGCGGGCATTTTTCAGTGAGCTGTCTACTCAGTAGTAGGCATTTTCTTTGACGCTGTGATCGGTTACATCGCGCACGCCTTTAAGCTCAGGAATGCGCTCAAGCAGGGTTTTCTCGATGCCTTCCTTGAGAGTGAAGTCAACCTGACCGCAACCTTGGCAGCCACCGCCAAACTTGAGCACGGCAATGCCGTCCTCAACCACGTCAATCAGACTGACTTCGCCGCCGTGACTGGCAAGGCTGGGATTGATCTCGGTTTGCAGGTAATAGCTGATGCGCTCGTTGACCGGGCTGTCGTCGTTAACCATCGGTACTTTGGCATTCGGCGCTTTGATGGTGAGCTGGCCACCCATGCGGTCGGTGGCGTAATCGACCACAGCATCCTCAAGAAACGGCTCACTGACGGCGTCGATCCAAGCGGTAAAACTGGCCAAACCCAAAGCAGTATCTTCAGTTTTCTGCTCGCCTGGCTTGCAATAGGCGATGCAGGTTTCTGCGTACTGAGTGCCCGGCTGGGTAATAAATACGCGAATGCCGATGCCCGGAGTGTTCTGCTTGCTAAGCAGGTCAGCCAAATAATCGTGGGCAGCGTCAGTAATAGTAATGGTGCTCATGGCAACTCCTCGCAAACATAGGCGCAGTGTACGCCACTCACCGGGCCGGGCAAAGCCCTAGTATTTTAGTAGGAGAACCCCAGCACCCACCTGAAATTATTGACTGACAAAGCCCGCGATAAGCTCGGCTGCTGACGCCAGGTGCTGATTATGGGTAAAACCAGAACGCTTAAGCGGTTTGAGATCATGATCGGCCGCCGCAAGCCATTGCAGCGTGATCGTATCTGCTAACGGGTACGCCGCTACAGTCTGCCGGTCCCCTAGCGCATCACGCTCGCCCTGAATAATCAGCGTGTGCGTTTTCAGCTGCGCCAAGTGCTCGATTCGCGGCTTCTGCGGTTTGCCAACGGCGTAGAACGGATACCCCAAGCAGACCAAAGCGTCAGCCTCTAGCTCGTCAGCCAGCAGACTGGCCATCCGCCCGCCCATGGACTTGCCGCCAATCGCCAACGGGCCGACAACCTGCCCGCGCACCTGCCGATAAACCTCGCGCCAACGCTCAAGCAACTGCGCCTGGGGATTAGGCGGTCGTTTTTTACCGTCCTGGCGGCGCGCGGCCATGTAGGCAAACTCAAAGCGCATTACTGCCACGCCACGCAGGGCAAGGCTTTGCGCCATTTGCTGCATGAACTCACTGTCCATCGGTGCGCCGGCCCCATGGGCTAGGAGTAACGTCGCCCGGCGCTCGCCCTCAGGCTGATCCCACAGCCAGATATCACCGACCTGTCCTTGCGGGTATTGATCCCCGTCAATACCGAGCCCTCGTCCTTTGCTCATGCTTGCCTCGCTAGAAGAATTCGTTGGACTGTGGAGCTGATTGTATGGGCTCGCAGCCGCCGATTTTTAAATAGATCTGCCTATAACCGTGGATGGAAGCCCAGACATGAACACAACCAGCAGTTCCGCCTACAACTACAAGGTGGTTCGCCAATTCGCCATCATGACGGTGGTGTGGGGCATTGTCGGGATGGGGGTCGGCGTGTTTATCGCCGCGCAACTGGCCTGGCCCGAACTCAACCTGAACCTACCGTGGACCAGCTTTGGGCCTTTGCGCCCGCTGCACACTAACGCGGTTATTTTCGCCTTCGGCGGCTGTGCGCTTTTTGCCTGCAGCTACTACGCCGTGCAACGCACCTCGCAAACCACCCTGTTTGCACCCAAGCTCGCAGCCTTTACTTTTTGGGGCTGGCAGCTGGTCATTGTCTTGGCTGCAGTAACCCTGCCCTTGGGCTGGACCAGCTCCAAGGAATATGCCGAACTGGAATGGCCGATCGACATTCTGATCACCGTTGTCTGGGTCAGCTATGCCATCGTGTTTTTTGGCACAGTAGCCAAACGCAACGTTAGCCACATCTACGTGGGCAACTGGTTCTTCGGTGCCTTCATCCTCACGGTGGCAGTGCTGCACTTAGTCAACAGCATGGCAATGCCCGTGACGCTGACCAAATCCTACTCGGCTTATGCCGGGGCGACGGACGCAATGATTCAGTGGTGGTACGGCCACAACGCGGTGGGCTTCTTCCTGACCGCAGGCTTCTTGGGCATGATGTATTACTTCGTACCCAAGCAAGCTGGTCGTCCGGTTTACTCTTATCGTTTGTCCATCGTGCACTTCTGGGCGCTGATTGCCGTCTACATCTGGGCCGGCCCACACCACCTGCACTACACCGCACTGCCTGATTGGGCACAGAGCCTGGGCATGGTGATGTCGCTGATTCTGTTGGCACCGAGCTGGGGCGGCATGATCAACGGCATGATGACCCTCTCTGGCGCCTGGCATAAGCTGCGCACCGACCCGATTCTGCGCTTTCTGGTCGTGTCCCTGGCGTTCTATGGCATGTCGACCTTTGAAGGCCCGATGATGGCCATCAAGACCGTTAACGCCCTGTCTCATTACACCGACTGGACCATCGGCCACGTCCATGCTGGCGCGCTCGGCTGGGTTGCCATGGTATCGATCGGCGCGCTCTACCACATGCTGCCAAAAGTCTTTGGCCGCGAAGAAATGCACAGCGTTGGTTTGATCAATGTGCACTTCTGGCTCGCCACCATCGGCACCGTGCTGTACATCGCCTCCATGTGGGTCAACGGCATCGCTCAAGGCCTGATGTGGCGTGCAGTCAACGAAGATGGCACCCTCACCTACTCCTTCGTTGAAGCGCTTGAAGCCAGCCACCCAGGTTTTGTGGTGCGCTTGATCGGCGGCACGATTTTCTTCGCCGGCATGCTGGTTATGGCCTGGAACGTTTGGCAGACCGTGCGCGACACCAAGGCCGCCGAAATGGAAGCCGCTGCGCAGTTCACGGTTGAAGGAGCCCACTGATGAGACACGAAATACTCGAGAAAAACATCGGCCTGATGGCCCTGCTGATGGTGCTGGCCGTGAGTGTCGGCGGCCTGACGCAAATCGTCCCGCTGTTTTTCCAAGACGTAACCAACGAGCCGGTGGCAGGCCTAAAGCCCTACACCGCCCTGCAACTGGAAGGCCGCGACCTGTACATCCGTGAGGGCTGCGTAGGTTGCCACTCGCAGATGATTCGGCCTTTCCGTGCCGAAACCGAACGTTATGGCCACTACTCGGTAGCCGGTGAAAGCGTCTACGACCACCCCTTCCTTTGGGGTTCCAAGCGTACCGGCCCGGACTTGGCACGTGTGGGCGGACGCTACTCGGATGAATGGCAGCGCGCGCACCTGTACAACCCGCGCAACTTGGTGCCTGAGTCGAAAATGCCGGCCTATCCATGGCTGGTAGAAAGCACACTGGATGGTAAAGACACTGCTGCCAAAATGAAGGCCTTGCGCATGCTCGGCGTGCCCTACACCGACGAAGACATCGCAGGCGCAAGCGAGGCCGTTAAGGGCAAAACGGAAATGGATGCCATGGTCGCCTACCTGCAAGTGCTCGGCACTGCCGTTAAGAACAAGAGGTAGCGCCATGTCATTCGAACTTTTTGATATCGGCATGCTGCGCGGCATCGGTACAGGCCTGGTTTTCCTGTCCTTTGTTTGCGTAACCCTGTGGGCATACAGCGGCAAACGTCGCACAGCCTTCGATGAGGCAGCACTGCTGCCCTTTGCCGACGAATCCAAGCTAGCTGCACCAAGGAGCAAGACCCCATGAGCACTTTCTGGAGTTGGTACATCACGCTGCTGACTGTCGGCACCCTGCTCGCGCTTTTCTGGCTGATTTACGCCACCCGTAAAAGCGAAGTTCACAAGAACCCGACCGAACAGACCATGGGCCATTCCTTCGATGGCATTGAGGAGTATGACAACCCACTGCCAAAGTGGTGGTTCATGCTCTTCATCGGCACCATCGTCTTTTCCATTGGCTACCTGGCGCTGTACCCAGGCCTGGGCAATTGGAAAGGACTGCTGCCGGGCTATGAGGGCGGCTGGACTCAAGAAAAACAGTGGGAGCGTGAAGTGGCCAAGGCGGATGAAGCCTACGGGCCGATCTTCGCCAAATATGCAGCTATGCCCCTGGAAGAAGTAGCCAAAGACGAGCAAGCACTGAAAATGGGCGGCCGTATGTTTGCCACCTATTGTTCTGTTTGCCACGGCTCCGATGCCAAGGGCGCTGTAGGCTTCCCTAACCTGGCTGACAATCATTGGCGCTGGGGCAGCACGCCCAACGACATTAAAAACAGCATCCTCAATGGGCGTATGGGTGTGATGCCAGGCTGGGCTGCCGTGATTGGTGAAGAAGGCGTTCAGGACATTGCCGCTTATGTGCGCAAAGACCTGGCAGGCTTACCGCTCCCCGCTGACAAAACTTACAACCAGGAAAAAGGCGCAGCAATTTATGCCGCCAACTGCCTGGCTTGCCACGGCGCTGAAGGTAAAGGTATGGCCATGCTCGGCGCGCCGGACCTGACCACCTCGGCTGGCTGGATTTACGGCAGTAGCTTGGTGCAACTGCAGCAAACCATTCGCCACGGCCGTAATGGTCAGATGCCCGCGCAAGACCAATACCTGGGCAATGACAAAGTGCACCTGTTGGCAGCTTATGTCATGAGCCTGAGCCAATCGCAGACTGATTCAGCGACCAAGTAGTAAGTAGTAAGTAGTCATACAAAATTAATCAGATATTTATCACCATAGCCTGACAGCACTTTTAGCACATGATTGGTGAGCGTTTTGAAGCTCTGGTAAGCCGTGACTGGCAGCCACTCGTATTTGATTTTCCGCCAGAGAATCTCAATCA
>CAMCJM010000190.1 GCA_945874835.1 Pseudomonas synxantha
AGGCGCAGTTGTTTGCGCTGTTCGGCATGGCCAATCTGGTGTTGGCGCGCCGGCGATTGTTGGTCGTTTGCGCCCAAGGTGCGTCCTGATGGGCCAAAGAGCCCCGGAAACGGGCCAAATGCGCGGAAAAATCCGTGCGATGCACAGGAGTTGCCGCGAATTGACTGATTAACGAGCCTTGGCTTTTTGAAAAATCGGTTACGCAGCGCTCTGGGCTAGAAAACATGATTTGTTCAGCGTTTCCTTAGGCTAGAATACGCGGCCTCAAAGTACACCCCTTCCCAGAGGCTGTCCCCGATGTTGATCCTGCGCGGCGCTCCCGCTCTTTCTGCTTTCCGTCACGGCAAACTGCTTGAACAACTGACCAGCAAGGTGTCAGCGGTCACCGGCGTGTACGCCGAGTTCGCGCATTTTGCCGAAGTTACCGGTGTTCTGAATGCCGACGAAGAGCAGGTGTTGGCCCGTTTGCTCAAATACGGCCCGAGTGTGCCGGTGCAGGAGCCAAGCGGTCGCCTGTTTCTGACCATTCCGCGTTTTGGCACCATCTCGCCCTGGTCGAGCAAGGCCAGCGATATTGCTCGCAACTGCGGCTTGGCGAAGATTCAGCGCATCGAGCGTGGCTTGGCGTTCTATGTCAGTGGCCAGCTCAATGCGGCTGATGCGCAGACCGTTGCCGAATTGCTGCACGACCGCATGACGCAGTTGGTGCTGGATAGCATGCAAGGCGCGGCAGCACTGTTCAGCCACGCCCAGCCCAAGCCGCTGACCGCTGTGGACATCCTCGGTGGCGGTCGCGCCGCGCTGCAAAAGGCCAACGTTGAGTTGGGCCTGGCCCTGGCCGAAGACGAAATCGACTATCTGGTGACCAGCTTCAACGGTCTGGGGCGTAACCCCCACGACATCGAATTGATGATGTTCGCCCAGGCCAACTCCGAGCATTGCCGGCACAAGATTTTCAATGCCAGCTGGGATATCGACGGCCAGAGCCAGGATAAATCCCTGTTCGGCATGATCAAAAATACCTATCAAATGCACAGCGAAGGTGTGTTGTCCGCTTATAAAGACAACGCCTCAGTAATCGTTGGGCACACCGCTGGGCGTTTCTTCCCGGGCGCACAAACCCGCCAGTACGGCGCGGTGCAGGAGCCGGTGCATATTCTGATGAAGGTGGAAACCCACAACCACCCGACCGCCATTTCGCCGTTTTCCGGTGCGTCCACCGGCTCGGGTGGCGAGATTCGCGATGAAGGTGCCACCGGGCGCGGGGCCAAGCCGAAAGCTGGCCTGACCGGTTTCACCGTCTCCAACCTGAACATCCCCGGTTTCGAGCAGCCTTGGGAGGTGCCGTATGGCAAGCCCGAGCGCATTGTTACGCCACTGGACATCATGCTCGAAGGCCCGCTGGGCGGCGCGGCGTTCAACAACGAATTTGGTCGTCCGGCCCTGACCGGCTACTTCCGCACCTTCGAACAGGCGATTCAGACCCCGCGTGGCGAAGAAGTGCGTGGCTATCACAAACCGATCATGTTAGCCGGCGGCATGGGCAACATTCGTGCAGATCACGTGCAGAAGGCTGAGATCACCATAGGGGCCAAGCTGATCGTGCTCGGCGGCCCGGCCATGCTGATCGGCTTGGGCGGCGGCGCTGCTTCGTCGGTCGCCACCGGTGCCAGCTCGGCTGATCTGGACTTTGCCTCGGTGCAGCGCGAGAACCCGGAAATGGAGCGCCGCTGCCAGGAAGTGATCGACCGTTGCTGGCAGTTGGGCGACGACAACCCCATCGCCTTTATCCATGACGTTGGCGCGGGCGGTATCTCCAATGCCTTCCCGGAACTGGTCAACGACGGTGGCCGTGGTGGTCGTTTCGAACTGCGCAACGTGCCCAACGACGAGCCGGGCATGGCCCCGCATGAAATCTGGAGCAACGAGTCGCAGGAGCGTTACGTACTGGCCGTCAGCGCCGTCGATTTCGAGCGGTTCAAGGCGATCTGTGAGCGCGAGCGTTGCCCGTTTGCTGTAGTCGGTGAAGCCACCGAAGAACCCCATCTGACAGTGACCGACAGCCATTTCGCCAACACCCCAGTGGACATGCCATTGGAAGTGCTGCTGGGCAAGCCGCCGCGCATGCACCGTTCGGTGACCCGTGAAGCCGAGCTGGGCGATGATTTTGATGCCAGCAGCCTGGCCATTGATGAAGCCGTAACCCGCGTGCTGCATCACCCGGCCGTGGCCAGTAAGAGCTTTTTGATCACCATCGGCGACCGCACCATTACCGGTCTGGTGGCGCGCGATCAGATGGTTGGCCCGTGGCAAGTGCCGGTCGCTGACTGCGCTGTGACTGCCACCAGCTTTGATGTGTACACCGGCGAAGCCATGGCCATGGGTGAGCGCACGCCGCTGGCCCTGCTCGACGCAGCAGCCTCCGGGCGCATGGCGATTGGCGAGACGCTGACCAACATCGCCGCCTCGCACATCGAGAAAATCTCCGACATCAAACTGTCGGCCAACTGGATGGCCGCTGCCGGCCACCCTGGTGAAGACGCGCGCCTGTACGACACCGTAAAAGCGGTCGGTATGGAGTTGTGTCCCGAGTTGGGCATCACCATTCCGGTGGGCAAAGACTCGATGTCGATGAAAACCCAGTGGACGGACGCGGGCACAGACAAGAGCGTGACCTCGCCGCTGTCGTTGGTGGTGACCGGCTTTGCCCCGGTCAGCGATATCCGCAAGACCCTGACCCCGCAATTGCGCATGGACAAGGGCGAAACCGACCTGATCCTGATCGATCTGGGTCGTGGTCAGAACCGTATGGGCGCTTCGATTTTGAGCCAGGTGTACGGCAAGCTCGGCAAGCAGGCTCCCGACGTCGATGACGCCGAAGACCTCAAGGCCTTCTTTGCCGTGATTCAGGGCTTGAATGCTGACGGTCACATTCTGGCCTATCACGACCGCTCTGACGGGGGCTTGCTGGTGACGGCGCTGGAAATGGCCTTCGCCGGTCATTGTGGCCTTAATCTGTTCCTCGATGCGTTAGCGGATACCAGTGCTGAACTGGCCGCCGTGCTGTTCAACGAAGAGCTGGGTGCCGTGATTCAGGTGCATCAGGAAGCCACCCCAGAAGCGCTGTCGCAGTTCAGCGCCGCCGGTCTGGACGACTGTGTGGCGGTGATCGGTCAGCCGGTGAACAGCGACGAGGTGGCGATCAGCTTTAACGGTCAGCCGGTGTTTGCTGGTCAGCGTAGTTTGCTGCAGCGCGAGTGGGCGCAAACCAGCTACCAGATCCAGCGCTTGCGCGACAACGTGCAGTGCGCCGAGCAGGAATTCGACACCCTCCTCGATGAGGAGAATCCGGGCCTGTCAGCCAAGCTCAGTTTCGATGTCAATCAGGACATCAGCGCGCCGTATATCCGCAAAGGCGTGCGTCCGCAGATTGCTGTTCTGCGTGAGCAGGGCGTTAACGGTCAGGTGGAAATGGCTGCGGCCTTCGATCGTGCGGGCTTCAACGCCATCGACGTGCACATGAGCGATATTCTCAGCGGCCGGGTCAGCCTGGATGAGTTCAAGGGCCTGGTGGCTTGTGGCGGTTTCTCCTACGGCGACGTGCTCGGTGCCGGTGAAGGCTGGGCCAAATCCATCTTGTTCAACAGCCGCGCCCGTGACGGCTTCCAAGCCTTCTTCGAACGTAAAGACAGCTTCGCCCTCGGCGTGTGCAACGGCTGCCAGATGATGAGCAACTTGCACGAGCTGATTCCGGGTACTGAGTTCTGGCCGCATTTTGTGCGCAACCGCTCCGAGCAGTTTGAAGCGCGCGTGGCGATGGTGCAGGTGCAGGAATCAGCGTCGATCTTCCTGCAAGGCATGGCTGGTTCGCGCATGCCAATCGCCATCGCCCATGGTGAAGGGCATGCCGAGTTTGAAAATGAGGAAGCGCTGCTGGAGGCCGATCTGTCCGGCTGCGTGGCCATGCGCTTTATCGACAACCATGGCAAGGTCACGGAAAGTTACCCGGCCAACCCCAGCGGTTCGCCGCGCGGGATTACCGGTCTGACCAGTCGCGATGGCCGCGTGACCATCATGATGCCGCACCCGGAGCGGGTGTTCCGCGCGGTGCAGAATTCCTGGAAGCCGGAAGACTGGCAGGAAGACGCCGGCTGGATGTGCATGTTCCGTAACGCTCGCGTGTGGGCGGACTAACAGCGGCTGCGAGACGCTCCTCCGGTTACCCTCTGCGCTATAAGGGGGGTAAATAAGGATGGGGGAGCGCGTGACGGCACAATATCCTGTTCTGCCTGAGGTGCGTCAGGTCAAGCCTGGCGCTACCTTATTGCTGTGCCGCTGTGGGCGTTCGTCCCAGCTTCCTGATTGCGTCTCTGCATGCCCTGAGCAGCTTGAATTGCATGTTGTGCGTGAGCAATTGTTAGTGCTTTGTCGTTGCGGTCAGTCGCAGCGTCTACCCTATTGCGATGGCAGCCATAGCCCGCCAGTGATGAGTCTTGGAGCTCGCTGGTTGCGTTTTTGCCGTGGTCTTTAGCCGTGGGCATCTGTGAGTAACTGATGCTGCTCAGGGCTGAGTGCGCAAGTGTGATGAAGCCCGCGAACCCGTCTTGGGGCAGAGTGCCATTATTGTGTAGCATTACCATGAGCCCTATTTGTCAGTCTTGCCGGCGGAGACTTCGATGTATAAGTTTTGCTTTTATGTGCCAGAAACACATGTCGACACGGTGAAGTCCGCCGTTTTCAGTGCCGGCGGTGGGCGTGTGGGCCAATATGATCACTGCGCCTGGCAAGTACTGGGGCAGGGGCAATACCGGCCGTTGGAGGGCAGTCAGCCGTTTATTGGCCAGTCTGGCCAAGTTGAACAGGTGGTCGAGTGGAAGGTTGAAATGATGGTCGCCGACGAGCTGATCCACGACGTCGTCAAAGCCATGCGCAAACATCACCCTTATGAAACCCCAGCCTTTGATGTGTGGCGGCTGTCTGATTTGCAGTTTTAAACCGCTGAAAATTCAAAAGGCACCTCAAGGTGCTTTTTTGTGTCCGGATTAGGGCCTTATCTCGATCAAGGTGCCGTCTTTGACCAGGCTCCAGACCTCGCGCATGTCGGTGTTCTTCAGCGCGATGCAGCCTTCGGTCCAGTCCAGGGTGTGGAAGAACCACTCTGGGTATTCTTCATCCAGCGGCGTGCCGTGAAGCATGATCATGCCGCCAGCGGGCACGCCTTTGGCGCGGGCCTGGGCCAGGTCGCGGGCGTTGGGGTAGGAGATGTGCATGGACAGGTTGAACTTGTCGCTGGTCTTGCGCCAGTCGATCCAATAAAAGCCCTCGGGTGTGCGCAAATCGCCCTCGCGTTGTTTTGCGCCGTCGGGCTGTTTGCCCAGTGATACGCGATAGGATTTGAGCGTGTCGCCACGGCTCATCAGGTGCAGCTTGCGCTCGGACTTGACCACTAACACCTTGTCGATGGTTTTGCCGTACAGGCTAGGCGTGGTGTTGGCATGGCCGCTGAGCGCGGTAGTCAGGCAAAGCAGGGCGAACAACCAGCGCATCATAGTTCCTATGGATCAGAGGGTTTTCTTGTAATGGGCGCGCAAGGCTTCCACTGGCTCGTTGCGCACCGGGAAATGCTGCTCGCGGCGGTCGGCGAAGTAGCATTCTAGGGTACGGCCTATGGTCGGGAAAGCCAGCTCTGACCAAGGTATGTCCTGTTCGTGAAATAACTGCACCTCAAGGCTTTCTTCGCCTGGGGCAAAATTGAGGTCGACCAATTCGGCACGAAACAGCATGTACACCTGATTGATGTGCGGCAGATCAAACAGGGTATACAGACTCAGGCTGCGCACACGGGCGCAGGCTTCCTCATGTGTTTCGCGGGCGGCGGCTTGCTCCAAGGTTTCCCCGTTTTCCATAAAGCCTGCCGGCAGGGTCCAGAAACCATGGCGCGGCTCAATGGCGCGACGACACATCAGCACCTGCTCGCCCCACACAGGCAGGCAGCCAGCAATGATTCTTGGGTTTTGATAATGCACGGTCTGGCACTGTGCGCAGACATGCCGCAGGCGGTTATCCCCCAGGGGGATGATGTGCTGAATTGAGCCGCCACAGGTGCTACAAAACTTCATCTTAAGTAGTCATACAAAATTAATCAGATATTTATCACCATAGCCTGACAGCACTTTTAGCACATGATTGGTGAGCGTTTTGAAGCTCTGGTAAGCCGTGACTGGCAGCCACTCGTATTT
>CAMCJM010000191.1 GCA_945874835.1 Pseudomonas synxantha
AGAGCGCCTGGGCAGCCCTGAGGGTGAGCTAGCCGTGGCCCAGGCGATTGTGTACTTAGCCTGCGCGCCGAAAAGCAATGCGGTTTACAACGCCTTCAAAGCAGCCATGCGTGACGCCGCCGAACACGGTTCGCAAGAAGTGCCGCTGCACCTGCGCAACGCCCCAACCAAACTGATGAAAGAGCTGGGCTACGGTGATGAATACCGCTACGCCCATGACGAGCCCGACGCTTACGCTGCTGGCGAAGATTACTTCCCGCAAGCGTTCGAGCCGCGCGCGTATTACCAGCCTGTGCCGCGCGGTCTTGAACTCAAAATCCGCGACAAGCTGCAACATCTAAAAAATCAGGATCGCAATAGCCCTCGGCAGCGGAGAAAACCATGATTCGTATGGCGTTGGCCGTTGCGCTGGGCGGCGCTGTCGGCTCTGTTCTGCGCTTTGTCACTGCCAGTTGGGTGGTGACGCAGTGGCCCAGGCATTTCTACTTGGGCACCTTCACCGTCAACATCATTGGCTGCTTACTGATCGGCCTGTTGTCTGGTTTGTTCCTGCTGCGCAGCGATTTGCCCATTGAACTGCGTGGCGGTCTGATTATTGGCTTGCTCGGCGGTTTTACTACGTTTTCCTCATTCAGCCTTGAGCTGCTCAAGTTGTTTGAAAGCGGCCGTCACAATGAGGCGTTCGCCTACCTGTTGTGCAGCCTTGTTGGTGGCGTGCTGGCCGTGTGGGCCGGTTTTGCCCTGGCGCGTCTGTATCAGTGAGTGGGGCAGGTGGCCCCATCCTCGTTAAAGCCTTAAACTGCGCGGCATTGCGCGCCATGGCTGCGGCCATGCAACCCTTAGTGATGTATTGAGACCAGAACATGCTCGACTCCAAACTCATCCGTACCCAACTGCAAGACGTGGCCGAGCGCTTGGCCACCCGCGGCTTTGTCCTTGATGTAGCGCGTTTTGAAGCGCTTGAAGCGCAGCGCAAAGCCGTGCAAACCCGCACCGAGCAACTGCAGGCTGAGCGCAACAGCCGCTCCAAGTCGATTGGCCAGGCCAAGCAACGCGGCGAAGACATTGCGCCGCTGCTGGCTGAAGTGGATCAGATGGGCAGCGATCTTGAGCAAGGCAAGCGCGAACTGGACAACATCCAGAACGAGCTGGATAACCTGCTGCTGAACATCCCCAACCTGCCGCACGAGTCTGTGCCGGTTGGCGCCGATGAAGAAGGCAACGTTGAGGTGTCGCGTTGGGGTACACCGTCTACGTTTGATTTCCCGATTCAGGATCACGTCGCCCTAGGCGAGCAACACGGTTGGCTGGATTTTGAAACGGCCGCCAAGCTGTCCGGCGCGCGCTTTGCCGTGCTGCGCGGCCCGATTGCCCGCCTGCACCGTGCCCTGGCGCAATTTATGATCAACCTGCACACCAGCGAACATGGCTACGAAGAGGCTTACACGCCTTACTTGGTGCAGGCGTCGGCGCTGCAAGGTACTGGGCAGTTGCCGAAGTTTGAGGAAGACCTGTTCAAGATCAGCCGCGAAGGCGAAGCTGATCTCTACCTTATCCCGACCGCCGAAGTGTCGCTGACTAATATCGTCGCGGGCGAGATTCTGGATGCCAAGCAACTGCCGCTGAAACTGGTGGCGCATACCCCATGCTTTCGCAGTGAGGCCGGTGCCTCGGGTCGCGATACGCGCGGGATGATCCGCCAGCATCAGTTCGACAAGGTTGAGATGGTGCAGATCGTCGAACCGAGCCAGTCTTTCGAGGCACTGGAAAGCCTGACCGCCAACGCCGAACGTGTACTGCAACTGCTTGAGCTGCCTTATCGCAAACTGGCGCTGTGCACGGGCGACATGGGTTTTGGCGCGGTGAAAACCTACGATTTGGAAGTGTGGGTACCGAGCCAAGACAAATACCGCGAGATTTCCTCGTGCTCCAACTGCGGCGACTTCCAGGCGCGCCGTATGCAGGCGCGCTACCGCAACCCGGAAACCGGCAAGCCCGAACTGGTGCACACCCTCAATGGCTCCGGCCTGGCGGTTGGCCGTACCTTGGTGGCGGTGCTGGAGAACTACCAGCAAGCCGATGGCCGCATTCGCGTGCCTGAGGTGCTGAAGCCCTACATGGGCGGTATCGAGTTCATCTGGCCCTGTGTCATGGAGCCTCCAGCGGGATGACCCGTTTGAGGCTCGTCGCTTATTGCTGAAGGCTGCTTTATGGACTTTTTACCCCTGTTTCACAAACTGCAGGACCGCCATGTGCTGGTGGTTGGCGGCGGTGAAATCGCCCTGCGCAAATCGCGCCTGCTCAGTGAGGCCGGGGCGCGTTTGCGAGTGGTCGCGCCAGATATTCGCGCCGAATTGATAGAGATGGCCGAGGCCAGTCAGGGTGAAGTGCTGCTGCGCGACTATCAGCCGGCTGATTTGCAGGGCGTGGTGTTGGTCATTGCCGCCACTGATGACGAACCGTTGAATGCGGTGATTTCGCAGCAGGCCCAGGCCTTGTGCATCCCGGTCAATGTGGTCGATGCGCCCAAACTGTGCAGTGTGATTTTTCCGGCGATTGTCGACCGTTCGCCGCTGATTGTCGCAGTTACCAGCGGCGGCGATGCGCCTGTGCTCGCGCGGTTGATTCGTGCCAAGATCGAAACCTGGATCCCCGCCACCTACGGGCAATTGGCCGGTTTGGCCAAGCGTTTTCGCGCGCAAGTTAAAGCGCTGTTTCCGGATGTGCAGCAACGCCGGGTGTTCTGGGAAGACGTGTTTCAGGGCCAAGTGGCCGAGAGC
This sequence comes from Pseudomonas synxantha, assembly GCA_945874835.1. Lineage (GTDB taxonomy): Bacteria > Pseudomonadota > Gammaproteobacteria > Pseudomonadales > Pseudomonadaceae > Aquipseudomonas > Aquipseudomonas synxantha_B. The sequence continues at coordinate 2,781 of CAMCJM010000191.1, forward strand.
GTGTTCGCCGGCAAACAGCAGGAAGCGCAGCGCCTACTGGAGGAAAAAATCGCCGGTATTGCCCCGCGTATGCTCGGTGAGGTGTACCTGGTGGGCGCTGGACCGGGCGATCCGGACCTGCTGACTTTTCGCGCTCTGCGTTTGATGCAACAGGCCGATGTGGTGCTCTACGACCGCCTGGTGGCTCCGGCCATCATCGACTTGTGCCGACGCGATGCCGAACGCATTTACGTCGGCAAACAACGCGCCGATCACGCTCTGCAGCAAGATCAGATCAACCAGCGGCTGGTCACGCTTGCCCTGGAAGGTAAGCGCGTGCTGCGTCTTAAGGGCGGTGATCCGTTTATTTTTGGCCGTGGCGGTGAGGAAATCGAAGAGCTGGCCGCCCATGGTATTCCGTTCCAGGTGGTGCCAGGTATCACGGCAGCGTCCGGCTGTGCCGCTTACGCAGGCATTCCACTGACCCACCGTGATCATGCGCAATCAGTGCGTTTTGTCACCGGGCACTTAAAAGACGGCAGCACCAACCTGCCGTGGACGGAGTTGACCTCTAGCAGTCAAACCCTAGTGTTCTACATGGGCTTGGTCGGTTTGCCGATGATCTGTGAGCAGTTGATTGCCCACGGTCGCGCCGCCACTACGCCGGCGGCGCTGATCCAGCAAGGCACCACACAAAACCAACGCGTGATCACCGGCACGCTGGCCGATCTCGCAGCGCGGGTGGCGGAGCATGAAGTGCGTGCGCCGACCTTGGTGATTGTCGGCGAAGTGGTGCAGTTAAGGGAAAAACTGGCCTGGTTCGAAGGCGCTCAAGCCCGCGCCACCTGATGGCGTGCGGCCCAGAGCGCTTCGGCGCGACTGAAGGCTGTGGCGCGCGGTTCACCCAAACCGCGCAAGGCCAAGGCTATGGTGCTGATAATCGCCAGTTGCCCGTAGGCATCGCTCGCTTCACCCTGCCAGCAGGCCAGCAGATGCTCCGGCATCAGGCTGGCCGGTTTGACGTGGCGCATGGCCGCTAACGCGGGCCATTCTTCGTCCCAGTTAACCCCATTAGCCGTGCCATATAAGTGGCTGCTGGCATCCGGGTTGATTTCGATTTCACCGCCTTCGCCTTTGATCACCACCGCCGCATCGCCCAGCAGTTGGCTGGCTTCACGGTGCACCGCCTGATAGCCGGGATGAAAGATGCTCTGCAGGCCGCAGCGCGCGTTGAGTGGGTTGAGGATGCGCGCCAGGGAATGAATCGGTGAGCGCAGACCGAGGATGTAGCGCAGGTCAATCATGTGCTGCAACGCTGGCATCCAGTCACCCAGCGGGATAAAGGCCAGCTGCTGTTGGTCCAATGCCTGTTCAACCTGCTGCCAATCGCGGCATAGTGGAATATCCAGCGTCTCCAGTAACTGCTCGCTGTACAGACGCCCGGCGGTGTGAGCGCCGCCGCCGTGCAGCAAAATGCGCAGGCCACTGTTCGCCAGCGCTTTAGCCGCCAATAAAAACCAGGGTAAGTGACGCTTTTTCCCGGCGTAGCTGGGCCAGTCAAGATCCACGGCAATGGCTGGCGTTTGCAGGCGCGCACGCACGGCTTCGGTAAAGCCGGCCATTTCTTCGGCGCTTTCCTCCTTGTGCCGCAGCAGCATGAGGAATGCCCCCAACTGGCTTTCTTCAACCTTGCCGTCAAGCAACATGCCCATGGCATCGCGTGCTTCTTCGCGGGTCAGGTTACGTGCACCACGCTTGCCCTTGCCCAGAATACGTACGAATTGAGCAAAGGGGTGTTCCGGCGGGGTTACCAGGTTCATAGGCAGTTAGTCGGCTTGGGCAGGCCCGCCAGCTTGGCGGAGAGTTTGGCGGGAGCGCCGTTGAACAGTCGGTTGAGGTGCAGGCTGTTGCCTTTTTCGCTGCCCAACTTGCTGGCAACGAATTTGATCAGCGGGCGATTGGCCGGAGAAAGCTGAAACTCGGCATAAAAGTCGCGTATCAGCCAGAGAATTTCCCAGTGCGCATCCGTCAGCTCAATGCCTTCACGCTCTGCTAGCGCGGCGGCGGCGGCCTCGGACCAATCGGCGAGTTCAATAAGGTAGCCGTCTTTGTCGACTGGCAGTTGGCGAACATCGAGTTGCAGGCTGCTCATAACCAAGTATTGACCTTATCGTACTGGCAACTCAGCGCCACAAAGCCTGGGTAGTCAATTAGGTTCAGGCGCTCAGGTGGCGTCAGGTGGCGTGCCTGCACATCCTCGTCCAGTGCATACAGGCTAATCACCTCGGGCATCAGCTCTAGGGCTTGGCGCTGCGCAGTGCCAGCCTGTAAGGCGTAGACCGCATCGCCACACAGCAAAAGCGCGTCACGGCTGCTCAAAAGGCGTAGGCAACTGCTCAAACGGTTGTCGCCAAAGGGTGAGTGAGACAGTACATGCAAGGTCGACATTAGAGGGTAATCACCTGGTCGTAGCGGTCGATCAAGGCACTGAGCTGAGTGTCATCCAGGCACTCGGCAGCCAGGGGCAGTGGTTGCTCGTGCAAGCCGCGCTCTTCCAGGCTGCGCGCCGATACATACAGTGCCTCCACACCAAACATGGGTAACGCCTTGAGGTTGGCGCTTAGGTCTTTTTGTTGCAGTTGAACCGGCTGCTGGGCGTGGCTTAATTGGAACACGCCATCGTCAAGAAACAACAAACCGATAGGCAGATCGAAGGCGCCGCCGGCCAAGGCGATGTCCAGCGCTTCGCGGGCGCTGGGGCCTGACCAAGGCGATTGGCGGCTGATAATCAGCAAGGATTGGCTCATCTTATGGCCCTCCAAAGCAGATCAAACGGTCGGCCATTTGCACCGCCTCATGCAACTGGCCCAGTCCGGATAGCTCCCACGGGCCTTGCAGGTTGGCGGCGGTGCGGGCGTAACGCTCGGCTTCTTCAGTGTTGAGCACGCCACGGCGCAGGGCAGCGGCAATGCACACCACGCCATCGAGTTGATGGGTTTGCACAAACTCACGCCATTCGCGTGGCACGTCGAGTTCATCCTGTGCGTTGACCACATAGCCGGACGCGCTGTGTACAGCGTCCTGATAAAAAAACAGTCGAACGATTTCATGCCCGCCCGCGATGGCCGCCTGGGCAAAACGCAGGGCGCGGCGCGAGGAGGGCGCATGCGGAGGGGAGAACAGGGCGATGGCGAACTTCATGGTTAACCCGGCCAAACAGAATGCCGGAATGATAAAGCCTGAACCGCGAAGATGCGCGCCGCAGTGCTAAAAATCTCGCGGGTATACATACAAAAGCCCGCGCACTAGGCGCGGGCTTGGTGAACAAACAAGCGGCTTAGGACAGGAAGCCGCCGTCGACGTTCAGCGCGACGCCTGTGGTGTAGCTGGACGCATCGCTGGCCAGATACAACACGGTGCCAGCCATTTCGCTTGGGTCTGCTACGCGCTTGAGCGGGATGCGCTGCAGGG
>CAMCJM010000192.1 GCA_945874835.1 Pseudomonas synxantha
CGACGTTCAGTTTGATTGGCAGGCGCTGTTCGATCAGGGCGACATAGTCGGCTGCCAGGCCTTGATAGTGCTGCTCGTCGTCGATGAATTCAAACGGTGGCCAGCTGTTGTCTACGCCCAGGCGCAGTTCGGGGTGCGCGGTCAACCATGCCTGTTCCTCTGGGGTGAGCTCCAGGCTAGAGGCGGGCAAGGCCCATGCAAGCAGGCAAAGCACTGCGATGGCTGAAAAGCGCGACATGGGTGGGCTCGGTTTAGGCTGAGTCCGAAAAGTGTAGACCGAGGGAGTGTTCCGGGTCACTGCCTAGAATGCAAAACCCCCGGCAGGGCCGGGGGTTTTGGTGTTACTCGTCGAGGAAGGAGCGTAAATGCTCGCTTCTCGTCGGGTGGCGCAGCTTGCGCAGTGCCTTGGCTTCGATCTGACGGATCCGCTCGCGGGTTACATCGAACTGCTTACCGACTTCCTCAAGGGTGTGGTCGGTATTCATGTCGATGCCGAAGCGCATGCGCAGTACCTTGGCTTCTCGTGCGGTGAGGCCGGAGAGTACTTCGCGGGTGGCTTCCTTGAGACTTTCCACGGTCGCCACATCAATAGGCGATTGCATGGTGGAGTCTTCAATGAAGTCGCCCAGATGCGAATCTTCGTCGTCACCGATCGGGGTTTCCATGGAGATCGGCTCTTTGGCGATCTTCAGTACCTTGCGGATTTTATCCTCAGGCATTTCCATGCGCTCACCCAGCTCTTCCGGGGTCGGTTCACGACCCATTTCCTGCAGCATCTGCCGGGAAATACGGTTGAGCTTGTTGATCGTCTCGATCATGTGCACCGGAATACGGATGGTGCGCGCCTGATCGGCGATCGAGCGGGTGATTGCCTGACGAATCCACCAGGTGGCATAGGTCGAGAACTTGTAGCCGCGACGGTATTCGAACTTGTCTACCGCCTTCATCAAGCCGATGTTGCCTTCCTGGATCAGGTCGAGGAATTGCAGGCCGCGGTTGGTGTACTTCTTGGCGATCGAAATCACTAGGCGCAAGTTGGCTTCAACCATCTCTTTCTTCGCGCGACGGGCCTTGGCCTCGCCGATCGACATGCGACGGTTGATGTCCTTGATCTCGGCCAGCGTCAGCTCGCACTCGGCTTCCAGAGCTGACAGCCTTTGCTGGCAGCGCTGGATGTCAGCTTGCAGGTTGCCAATGGCTTCTGCGTACTTGGCTTTACCTTTGGCCAGCTCTTCGGCCCAGCTCTGGTCAACTTCATTGCCAGGGAACAGGCGCAGGAAGTCGGCGCGCGGCATGCGTGCATCGCGGACACAAAGTTGCATGATGGCGCGTTCCTGGGCGCGCAAACGCTCCAGGGCACTGCGTACATGCACAACCAGCGCCTCGTACTGTTTGGGTACGAGCTTGATCGGCATGAACAGCTCGGCCATTTCTTTCAGCGCGGCAATGCCTTGCTTGCTACCACGGCCGTGCTTTTTCAGCGCTTTTTTCGCGAGAGCCAGCGCATCGCCAATCGCGGTGAAGCGGCGCAGGGCCTCTTCTGGATCCGGACCACCGTCGCCTTCTTCTTCCTCGTCGTCGCTGGCTTCAGCGTCTTCTTCTTCGGCTTCTTCGGCAGCATCACCTTCTTTGGCCGGTACTGGCGCAGCCGCTTCGGCCGGGACAATACCGTCGTCCGGGTCGATGTAGCCGCTCAGTACCTCAACCAGGCGACCACCTTCGGTGGTGACGCGGGTGTACTCAGCCAGAATGCTGTCGACCGTGCCAGGGAAATGAGCAACCGCGCCCATAACCTCGCGGATGCCTTCCTCGATGCGTTTGGCGATTTCAATCTCGCCTTCGCGGGTCAGCAATTCGACGGTGCCCATTTCACGCATGTACATGCGCACGGGGTCGGTGGTACGGCCGATATCGGTTTCAACCGCAGCGAGTGCAGCAGCGGCTTCTTCAGCGGCTGCCTCATCGGTGTCGGAATCGGCCAACATAAGGGCGTCCGCATCCGGAGCACTCTCGTGTACGGGGATCCCCATGTCGTTGATCATGCGGATGATGTCTTCCACTTGCTCGGGATCAGAAATATCTTCCGGCAGGTGGTCGTTGACCTCTGCGTAAGTCAGATACTTCTGCTCACGACCTAGGGTGATCAACTCTTTGATACGAGACTGCTGTTGCGCTTTTCCGGACATAACACCCTATCCACTGAAGGTCTTGGCGGGCAAAAAACAAGCCGCGGATTATACCCGAGTAACACTCCTAAGCGCCAGTTGGGCTTGGAGTTATCGTTGATACATTTCGACTCAGCAGCTGACGCAGCTGGTCTTTCTCTTCTGTGCTCAATTCGCTTTGACGAGCTTTGCGCAGCAAATGTTCCAAGCTGCGCTCACGTTGGCGGGCGAGAAGACTAGTTATAGTGTCGAAAAACTGTTGTTCAAGGTTGTCGGCTGAAATCAGCCATTCCTTTTCTGCGAGCGCGCGCAGCAGGCGGCCCTGTTCGGTGCCGTGCCAGCGCGCGATCAGTTGCAGCGAGCGCAGGTTTGGATTTTTTTGCAGGGCGCCGAGCAGGGCGACCAGTAGTTGTGCGTAGGTGTCGTCTTCGGCCGCGAAGTGGCTAACCTCCTCAACCTTTTGTGCCAATTGCGGGTGGTGCAGCAGGGTGCGCAGTGCGCTCAGGTGCGGCGATTCAACGCTAACCGCTGTGCGGGGTGCGCGCGGGGCGAAATCGTTTTTGCCTTTTTTGTTCCACTTGCCGCCGTCTTTCTTCCAGTCGCTTTTGCTTTTACTGCGTTCGAATGCCGGTGCGGGGCTTGGGTTTTCGTATTCGTTGTGAGCGGGCGGCAGGTCGTAGTAGGCGCTGTCGGGTATCTCGGCAAAGTCAGGGTAATTGCTCGGGGTTGGGCTTGTGCTGGGGGCGTTGGTGCGCGTGGCGCTGGCCATTTGGCTCATGGCGTCGCCGGAGAGGCCGGTGATTTCGCTTAGGCGTTGGCGCATCAGGGTGCGCAGGTTGTTGCCGGGGATCTTGTCGATCAGTGGTACGGCCAAGGTCATCAGGTGCGCTTTGCCTTCCAGTGAGCGTGGGTCTGCTTCTTCCGAGAGTTGCTGGAAGAAGTAGTCGGCCAGTGGTTGGGCGTGTTGGTTGATGCGTGCGCGAAAGGCGTCGGTGCCTTCGCTGCGTACCAAGGTGTCCGGGTCTTCGCCGTCGGGTAAAAACAAAAAGCGTGCACGACGCCCGTCTTGCAGATTCGGCAGGCTGGCTTCCAGGGCGCGCCAGGCCGCGTTGCGTCCGGCGGCGTCACCGTCAAAGCAGAATAAAACGCTGGGCACGATGCGAAACAGGCGCTTGAGGTGTTCTTCGCTGGTGGCGGTGCCGAGGGTGGCAACGGCGTTGCGTAGACCTTGTTGGGCCAGGGCGATGACGTCCATGTAGCCTTCGACCACCATGATCTCGTCGAGGTCGCGGTTGTGCTTGCGCGCTTCAAACAGGCCGTACAGTTCCTGGCCTTTGTGAAACACCGGGGTTTCCGGGGAGTTCAGGTATTTGGGTTTTTCGTCGCCCAGTACGCGGCCGCCAAAGGCGATGACCCGCCCGCGACTGTCGCGGATCGGGAACATGATGCGGTCGCGGAAGCGGTCATACACGCGCTTGTTCTCGGCGTTCTCGATCAGCAGGCCGGCATCAATCATGGCCTTTTGTTGCAGGCTGTCGCCGCCCAGTTGTTTGAGCAGGTTGTCCCAGCCGGGTGGCGCGAAGCCCATGCCGAAGTCGCGCGCGATCTCGCCGGAGAGGCCGCGGCCTTTCAAGTAGTCAATCGCTGCTTTGCGTTGCGGGTGGTTTTTCAGCGCGTGCTTATAGCATTCGCTGGCGGCTGTTAGCAGCGGGTAAAGCGGTGAGTCGGTCGGTTGGCGCGGCTTGTTGTTGCGGGTGCCTTCTTCGCGCGGCACTTCCATGCCGACGCGTTTGGCCAGGTCCTCGATCGCCTGGGGGAAGTCCAGTTGGTCGTGGTCCATGACAAAACCCAGTGCGTTGCCGCCGGCGCCGCAGCCAAAGCAGTAGTAAAACTGTTTGTCCGGGCTGACGCTGAACGAGGGGGTTTTCTCTTTGTGAAAGGGGCAGCGGGCGGTGTAGTTCTTGCCAGCCTTTTTTAGCTGTATGCGCGAGCCCACCACGTCGACGATGTCGGTGCGGTTGAGCAGGTCATCGATAAAAGACTGTGGAATCAGGCCGGCCATAGGCGCTCAGAATACTGTTGTGCGCAGGGGCAGAACAGGTAGAGGCAAAAACTAAAAGACTCCGATCGTCACCCGAGGGTGACGCGGAGTCTTTAAGCGAAGCCCGCAGAAACACGGGCGTTCAGGGCGTTGCTTGTGCCGATTAGTACAGGCGAACGCTGCGGCGCTGCTCGCGCTGCACTTTCTTGGCGTGACGCTTAACAGCGGCTGCTGCTTTACGCTTACGCTCGGAAGTCGGCTTTTCGTAGAATTCACGGCTGCGAACTTCAGCCAAAACACCGGCTTTTTCGCAGGAGCGCTTGAAACGACGCAGAGCTACGTCGAAGGGTTCGTTCTCTTTAACTTTGACGGCTGGCATCCAGGGCGTACCTTCTTTATTACCGGGGTAACGTTACTCCTGGCAAATCGCGCTGGAGAACGTAGGTTTTTAAGGGTTGCGGATGTTACCGCTTCATCGCGAGGAATGCAAAGCCTCTGATCGAAAAGCGCTAGTCGGTTCGCGTCACCGGCCATTATCATGCGCGCCTTTGAAGCTGCATTCTCTACTACAAGGCACTGCCCATGCTGGTTCTGGGATTGGAAACCTCTTGCGACGAAACCGGTGTCGCGCTTTACGACAGTGAGCGCGGTCTGCTGGCTGACGCGCTGTTCAGTCAGATTGATTTGCATCGTGTTTATGGTGGTGTGGTGCCGGAATTGGCCTCGCGCGATCACGTCAAACGCATGCTGCCGTTGATTCGCCAGGTGCTTGAGGAAGCTGGCAAGCGTAAAACCGACATTGATGCTGTCGCCTACACCGCAGGCCCTGGTTTGGTTGGTGCCTTGCTGGTGGGCGCTTCCTGCGCTCAGGCTTTGGCGTTCGCTTGGGGCATTCCGGCGCTTGGTGTGCACCACATGGAAGGCCACTTGCTGGCCCCGATGTTGGAGGCGCAGCCACCGGCTTTTCCGTTCGTCGCTTTGTTGGTGTCAGGCGGACACACCCAGTTGGTGCGTGTCGACGGCATTGGGCAATACCAGTTGCTCGGCGAGTCGTTGGACGACGCGGCAGGTGAGGCGTTTGACAAGACCGCCAAGCTGATGGGCCTGCAATATCCGGGCGGGCCTGAGATCGCACGCCTGGCGCAGCAGGGCACACCAGGGCGCTTCAAGTTTCCGCGGCCGATGACGGATCGTCCGGGCCTTGAGTTCAGTTTCAGTGGTTTGAAAACCTCTACCTTGAATACGTGGCAGCAGTGTCAGGCGGCCGGCGATAACTCCGAGCAGACCCGCTGCGACATCGCCTTGGCATTCCAGCAGGCGGTGGTTGATACCCTCACCATCAAGTGCAAGCGCGCGCTCAAGCAGACCGGCTTGAATAACCTGGTGATTGCTGGGGGGGTGAGTGCTAACAAGGCTTTGCGGTTATCGCTGGAGCAGATGCTCGGCGAGCTCAAGGGTGCCGTTTTTTATGCTCGCCCAGCGTTTTGTACCGATAACGGCGCAATGATCGCCTATGCCGGTTGCCAGCGTTTGCTGGCCGGCCAGCACGAGGGGTTGGCGATTAGCGTACAAGCGCGCTGGCCGATGGAGCAGTTGCCGGCGTTGTAATCCGGGATGAGCGGCGCTCACTTTGGTGATTTAAAAATGCCGCTCACGGCCCGCGAACAGATCGCGTAAATTGCCACGGTGCCGCCAGACGATAAGCCCGGTGAGTACGCATACAGGCAGCAAAGCCGCTGGCTGCTGCCAGGCCAGTAGGGGCAGTGTCAGCGGGGTGGCAATCAGTGCGGCCAGCGAACTGGTGCGGGTCAGGATAAACACCAGCGCCCAGGCAGCCACTGCGAGCAGTGCCGCTGGCGGATAGAGCCCTAGGTTCTGTTGACGTAAGCCACCGGCTAGAATCTGGCTTTTGCCATGACCGACAGAAGCCAGTTAAGCGATACCGAGTGGGCTCATATACAAAGCCTGCTGAGTGCCACAAAGGGGATACGGCTACTGAACGCACCCAGTTGT
>CAMCJM010000193.1 GCA_945874835.1 Pseudomonas synxantha
TATCGACTGCCTGAGCTGAAGCACGGTGTTTTGGTTGTGCCGATTACCACCGCACTACATCGCCTGCCGCCCAAGCGTTTTCTGCTGGGCAGCAGCCTAGTGCTGGAGGTGGGACAACAGGTGGATGTCAACCAGATGCGCGGCAACCTCGAAGCAGCTGGCTACCGCTGCGTAGATACGGTGTATGAACATGGCGAATTCGCCGTGCGCGGCGCGCTGATTGATCTGTTCCCAATGGGCAGCAGCCAGCCCTACCGGATCGACCTGTTCGATGATGAGATCGAAACGCTTCGCACGTTCGACCCAGAGAGCCAGCGTTCCATCGACAAGGTCGATTCGATCAAACTGCTGCCCGCGCGCGAGTTCCCGCTGGAAAAGAAAGCCGTCACTGATTTTCGCGGACGCTTTCGTGAACGCTTTGATGTGGATTTTCGCCGCTGCCCGATCTACCAAGATCTCAGCACCGGCATCACCCCGGCCGGCATCGAGTACTACCTGCCACTGTTCTTTGAAGAAACCGCCACCCTCTTCGACTACCTGCCCGCCGACACCCAAGTGTTTTCCCTGCCGGGCATCGAAAAAGCCGCCGAGCATTTTTGGGTAGATGCGCGCAGCCGCTACGAAGACCGCCGCGTCGACCCGGAACGACCACTGCTGCCGCCGGCCGACATCTTCCTACCGGTGGAAGACTGTTTCGCCCGCCTGAAAAACTGGCCGCGCGTAGTGGTTAGCCAAGATGACATTGAAGAAGGCGTCGGCCGCACCCGCTTCAGTGCCCGCGCCCTGCCCGACTTGGCGATTCAAGCCAAGGCCAGTGAACCGCTGGCGGCCCTGCGCCGTTTTATCGAGGAATATCCCGGCCGCGTGTTGTTCTGCGCCGAATCTGCCGGTCGCCGCGAGGTGCTGCTGGAACTGCTTGCGCGCCTCAAGCTCAAGCCGAAAGAAGTCGAGGGCTGGCCGGCGTTTGCTGCCAGTAAAGAGCGCTTAGGCATCTGCATCGCCCCGCTGAATGAAGGCTTGCTACTCGATGAGCTGGCACTGATTGCGGAAAGCCCGCTGTTTGGCCAGCGCGTCATGCAACGCCGCCGCCGCGAAAAATCGCGCGATGGTGGCGACAACGTCATCAAGAACCTCACCGAGCTGCGCGACGGCTCGCCCGTGGTGCACATAGATCACGGTGTGGGCCGCTACCTGGGCTTAGTCACTCTGGAAATCGACGGCCAGGCTGCTGAATTTCTTGCCCTGATGTACGCCGAGGAAGTCAAACTGTATGTGCCGGTTGCCAGCCTGCACCTGATCGCCCGCTACACCGGCAGCGATGACGCACTCGCCCCACTGCACCGCCTGGGCTCTGAAATCTGGCAAAAAGCCAAACGCAAGGCGGCCGAACAGGTCCGCGATGTGGCCGCTGAACTGCTCGACATCTACGCCCGCCGCGCCGCACGCGAAGGCTATGCGTTCAGGGATCCGCTGGCGGACTACGCCACCTTCAGCGCCGGTTTCACCTTCGAGGAAACGCCTGATCAGCAAACCGCGATCGAAGCCGTGCTGGCCGACATGCTCGCGCCCAAGCCCATGGATCGCCTGGTTTGCGGCGACGTCGGCTTCGGCAAGACCGAAGTGGCCATGCGCGCAGCCTTTATCGCCGTGCACAGCGGTCGCCAGGTTGCCGTACTGGTGCCCACCACCCTGCTGGCTCAACAGCACTACAACAGCTTTCGCGACCGTTTTGCCGATTGGCCTGTGACCGTTGAAGTGATGAGTCGCTTCAAATCGACCAAGGAAGTGAACGAGGCAGTCGTCAAACTGGCCGAAGGGAAAATCGATATTGTCATCGGCACCCACAAACTCTTGCAGGACGATGTGCGCTTCAAAGACCTAGGCCTGTGCATCATCGACGAGGAACACCGTTTCGGCGTGCGCCAGAAAGAGCAACTCAAAGCCCTGCGCAGCGAAGTGGACATCCTCACGCTCACCGCAACACCGATTCCGCGCACCCTGAACATGGCCGTCGCTGGCATGCGCGACCTGTCGATCATCGCCACGCCACCGGCGCGCCGCCTGTCGGTACGCACCTTTGTCATGGAGCAGAACAACCCGACCATCAAGGAAGCATTGCTGCGTGAACTGCTGCGTGGCGGCCAGGTGTATTACCTGCACAACGATGTGAAAACCATCGAGAAATGCGCCAATGATCTGGCTGAACTGGTGCCAGAAGCACGCATCGGCATCGGCCATGGGCAGATGCGCGTGCGCGAACTGGAACAGGTGATGAGCGACTTCTACCACAAGCGCTTCAACGTGCTGATTGCCTCGACCATTATCGAAACCGGCATCGACGTACCCAGCGCCAACACCATCATCATCGAGCGCGCCGACAAGTTCGGTCTGGCCCAATTACACCAGTTGCGTGGCCGCGTCGGCCGTAGTCACCACCAGGCCTATGCCTACCTGCTGACGCCGCCGCGCAAGCAGATGACCGAAGATGCGCAAAAACGCCTGGAAGCCATCAGCAATGATCAAGACTTGGGTGCAGGCTTTGTCTTGGCCACCCATGACCTGGAAATCCGCGGGGCCGGCGAGCTACTCGGCGACGGTCAAAGCGGACAGATCCAGGCCGTCGGCTTCACCCTGTACATGGAAATGCTTGAACGCGCGGTGAAATCAATCCGCAAAGGCGAGCAGCCCAACCTGGATCAGCCACTGGGTGGCGGCCCGGAAATCAACCTGCGCGTGCCGGCCTTGATCCCCGAGGACTACCTGCCGGATGTGCATGCACGGCTGATTCTCTACAAACGCATAGCCAATGCTATCGATGAAGACGGCCTGAAAGAGCTGCAGGTGGAGATGATCGACCGCTTTGGCCTGCTGCCTGAGCCGACCAAGAACCTGGTACGCATCACCCTGCTCAAACTGCAGGCTGAGAAACTCGGCATTAAGAAAATCGACGCAGGCCCACAAGGCGGGCGCATCGAGTTTGCTGCCAACACCTGCGTCGACCCGCTGACCCTGATCAAACTGATCCAGAGCCAGCCCACACGCTACAAGTTTGAAGGCGCAACACTGTTCCGTTTCTCGGTGCCAATGGAGCGACCGGAAGAACGCTTCAACACCCTCGAAGCCCTGCTCGAGCGTTTACTTTCGCAATCTGTAAAGGACTGATCCATGCGCGCACTTCGCCCCCTGACCCTGCTGCCGCTTCTTATGCTCTGCCTGCTCACCAGTAACGCCGCACTGGCCGAACGCCTGTATCAGGTTGAGGTCATTGTCTTCCGCCAAGCCGCCACGCCCATTTCGGCTGGCCAGTTACCGCCTGATAATTGGGCCCAGGACACCCAGCCCATCGATGGCAATAACCTGCGCAGCACGGCGTTGAATGCCGAAGCCGGCAAACTCACCGCCAATAACGGTTATCAGGTTTTACTGCACCAGGCGTGGGCGCAGTCCATTGGCAACTCAGGCAGCGGCGTTGCCCTTATGACGGGCTTTGAGCAGTTCGGCCATCACCCGATTGAAGGCACGCTGAAATTTCGCGAAGGCCGCCTGATCGAGTTGGAGACTGATGTGTGGGTCAATCAGTTTGATGACAGCGGCACGCTCAGCGACAGCGAACGCATCAAACAAACTACACGCCTGAAAAGCGGTGAACTGACCTTTGTCGACAATGGCAGCCTGGGCATGCTGGTTCGCGTCAATCCGCTGTAAACCGCAGATAAACAAAGGGCCGCATCAGCGGCCCTTTTTCATTGAGCTTGATTCAACCAGCGAGCACCCACGCCAACACAGCCTTGACCGTGCCCATGCCTTCCTCAAGCGCGCGCTCGATTTCCGCCATGGTGATCAACGCCTTGGATTTACCGGCCGCCGGATTAACCACCAGCGATAGACAGGCATAAGGCAAGACCAATTCGCGTGCCAGCACGGCTTCCGGCATGCCTGTCATGCCGACGAGGTCGCAGCCGTCACGCTCCATCCTGGCGATTTCTGCCACTGTCTCCAGGCGAGGCCCTTGGGTGCAGCCGTAAACGCCGTGGCTGCTAAATTCAGCCCCTTCAGCCTGCAGCGCATCGGCCAGCTTACGACGCAACGAGGCGTCATAAGGGTGGCTGAAGTCCACATGGGTCACATGGTCCAATTCGCCCTCAAAAAAAGTCTGCTCGCGACCATGGGTGTAATCAATGATCTGATGCGGCAGGCAAAAATGCCCTGTACCCATGGCCGCATGAATCCCGCCAACGGCATTGACCGCGATAATTGCAGTGGCTCCGGCCTCACGCAGCGCCCATAAATTGGCACGGTAGTTAACCTGATGGGATGGAATGCGGTGTGGATGGCCGTGACGCGCCAGGAAGAGCACCTCACGCCCGGCATAGTCGCCTTTGAGCACGGCCGCCGAAGGCGCACCGAAGGGGGTATCAATATGCAGCGCGGCCTTGATCGTGAGGCCATCCAGCGTGGTTAAGCCTGTACCGCCGATAATCGCGTAAACCGTCATTCCTTGCTCCTAATCGATTAATTGCGCACTGCGTAAGCTAGCCAACGCCTCAAGCCAGCGCGGACTTTGTCGATACTCAACACCGGGAAACGCCTGCCGACGCATCCGCGCCAGACCTCGCGGCGGCTCCACATTGAGGCGCTGCAAGGCGCTCAGCGCCAACTCGGCCGCGGCCCGATCATTACACACCAAACCCATGTCACAACCGGCCTGCAAAGCAGCTTCGATGCGGCACGCGGCATCACCTACCACATGCGCACCAGCCATGGACAAATCATCACTGAAGATGACGCCCTTAAAGCCTAATTCACCGCGCAAAATGTCCTGCAACCAGCGACGGGAAAAGCCTGCGGGCTGGCTGTCTACCTGAGGATAGATCACATGCGCGGGCATCACCGCCGCCAACTGTTGACTCAATCGCGCAAAAGGTTGCAGATCGGCGGCGCGTATCTGCTCCAGACTGCGTTCATCGACAGGTATGGCCACATGAGAATCAGCTTCGGCCCAACCATGCCCGGGGAAATGCTTACCGGTAGCAGCCATACCCGCCGCATTCATGCCACGAACGAATGCACCAGCCAACAAGGTTGCGCGCTGCGCATCGCCTTCAAATGCGCGACTGCCGACCACAGCACTGCGCTGATGATCAAGATCAAGCACCGGGGCAAAACTCAGGTCCAGCCCAGCGGCTAACACTTCGGTGGCCATAACCCGGCCACAATGCTCGGCGAGCAGCTCGGCATTGGCGTTATCGGCCAACGCTCGCATCGCTGGCAAACGCACAAAACCCTGACGCAGCCGCTGCACACGCCCACCTTCCTGATCGACTGCAAGCAGCAAGTCGGGGCGTAGCCCGCGAATAGAGGCCGCCAACTCGCGAACTTGCCGTGGGTCTTCGATGTTGCGGGCAAATAGAATCAGGCCTGCCACTTGTGGCTGACGCAGAATCTGCCGGTCCTCCGGCGTAAGCCAAGTGCCAGCAATATCCAGCATCAACGAACCTTGCATGGGTTTACTCACCATCCGTCCTTATAAAAGTGTTTGAGCGGCCCACTGCGGGCAGGCCGCCTCATCGATCTGAACGACGCAGTGCGGCGGCACACAGGCAAAAAGCGTCATCAGATCGCTATTGCGCATTCGTATACAGCCATGAGACAGCGGCACACCCATGGGCTCACTGTCCGGGGTGCCGTGTATGTAGATATAACGACGAAAGGTGTCGACATCGCCAAGTCGATTGCGCCCAAGCTCACAACCACTCAGCCAGAGGATGCGCGTAAGAATCCAGTCTCGACCGGGGAACTGCACATGTAAGTCGGGGCTCCAGACTTCACCGGTGTAACGCCGACCGCGCAGCACCGCAGCACAGGGTAGACCTTCGCCAATCTTTGCCCGCACCTGATGCAAACCGCGCGGCGTGCAGCCGGAGCCATTGCGCTCACCAGCGCCGTTCAACGCCGTAGAAACAGCAAAGCGCAGCTGTAGCCGACCGCTGGCAAAGCCATACAGTGACTGATCAGCAAGGGAGATATGCAACAAATCGAGGGAAGACATGGGCCGTTAGCTTAGCGGATAGCACCCGCCAAGCCCACCCGCACCAATTAAACTTTGCTAGGTTCTGTTGACGTATCAGCGGAGCCACAACAGGGTTGCAGCGAAGGCCAGCATAGACTTGAAATGACTGGCCTTTTTCTCAA
>CAMCJM010000194.1 GCA_945874835.1 Pseudomonas synxantha
CGGCAACGACTCATTCCGCTTCAAGCAACGCAAAAAGGCGGTGAAAAGCACCTGAGCAACTGGAAACTTTTGGACGCTGTTGCCTGGAAAGTTTTGGATGCTGATTGACATCTACCGAAACAGCCGGTCACGGTGGGCCGAAATACGCACGCGGAAGATATCCATCATCGCGCGGCGGTTGCCGGGACGACGGCTGAGGTCATTGTAACGATCCACCACACCCGCTTTGATCCGCGCGGGCTCGCCGTACACTTCTTTGATGCCTTGGGCGATCAGCGCACGCGGCATCCACACCGGCATGGCGACGGTGGAGCCAGGCAAAGCGGCGGCGGCAATCATCCACGGCACGCGTTGCATGTGATAACCGGCCGGGTCGATCAGCACCAGCTTGTGCACGCGCTGCGGCTGCAACAGGGCGAAATTCCAGGCGAGATAACCACCCAACGAGTTGCCCACAAGCGAGGCTTTAGTGACGCCCAGGTAGTCGAGCAACAGGCCGAAGACCTTGAGCATGCGCTCGGCAGAATAGACGCCATCGCGCGCCGGCCCGGTTAGACCGAAGCCCGGCACATCGAAGCGAATAACCCGATAATCCGCTGTAAAAGCGGGCATCCAGTCATCCCAGGTGTGCAACGAGGCCACCACGCCGTGGATCAGTACTAGTGCGGGTTTGTCGCGGCTGCCTTCGTCACGGTAATGCACATTGAAACCGTCGAGTTCGATATAGCGCGAACCGTTGGCTGCATTGCCGTAACGCGCCTTGAGCTGCTCAAGCGGCAAAGCACCAAAACCCAAACGGGCAAAACCGGCCGACAGCGGCGGCATCAGCGGAAGACTGGAAGCAGACATGCAGGCACCTCGTGATTGTTGTTATGAGCGCTTATCAAAACACGCACACCGCTGGCTGACGCCTAACCTAGGTTGAGCGTGACAAGGGACACAGCGAGGCGATCAGTAAATCACTGAGAATGCGCTTGGCTTGCTCGATTTCCTCGCGGCGGGCGGCGCGGCCCAGTAACTCCAATGACGCTGCTTCCATGGCCCAGATCAAGGCGCGATAAGTCAGTGGCTCGGCAGCCGGGGGGGCGTCATGCAGACGCTCAGCCAACAGGCGCGCCATTTCGTTGTGCGCCTGCTGACGGTGCGCCGCCAGCGGTGAATCGGCACGCAGGGCTTCTTCCTGCATCAAACGGATGATCGGACCAACGGCCAAGTGATAGTCGAAGTAGCGCCCGACCATGCCTTGCAACCAGGCTTGCGGGCTACCGGCGACGCTCTGCATTTCACGAAAGCGCGTCAGCAACAAGGCCACGGCCGTTTGATAGATGCCTTCGAGCACCTGCATCTTGTTTTCGAAGTATTTGTAGAAGGTGCGCCGTGAAACGTTCGCCGCCAACAGCAAGTCATTGACCGTGGTCTCGGCCACGCCTTTGCGGGCAAACACAGCAATCGCCGCCAACTGGATATTGGTCCGTTGCAGATGGCCTATCAGCGGCCCTTCGCCTTCTTGCTCTTGCTCTTGCTGCTGAGCCACGGCACCGTAACCGCCGAGATCTTCAAACACCGCACGAACGGCTCCCAACTCTGCTAATGCCTGCTGCATCTGCACATGTCCCAACCAAGGCGCGGGTGACGCGCGGCGCGTAGCTGAGTACGCTGGTGGTATCGGCAATACGCGACAGCGTCAAAGCCCCCCGACCACGCTCTGTCCGCAGGATTATGCTTGTGCCGCACACGCTAACACCCCGCCACCTCCTTGCGCTGGCCATCCTTTTGCTGGTTTTGCTCAGCCCCGTCCAAGCGGCGCAGTTGTTCTACCTCGGGCAAAAAATCCCTGACATACACAAGCCGTGGAACAGTGCCGATTACCAGCAGTTGCTGGAGGCGCTGAACAAGGTCGACAGCACCCAGCTCAATGCCCTGCCCCGGCGCAGCGGCGAATTCACCGGACCGATCTATGAGCGCATGGTCAGCGAGGAAAATTTTCGCCCACAGCTCAATATTTATTCGCCATTGGAGCTGCGGCAGAACGAAGCCCGCGAGGTTTTATTCCGCCTCAAAGAGCTGATGCGCCTGTACTTTGATTTTCGCGCGGTGCAACAACCCTATGCCGCCGAGGCATTGGGGCTGATGAGTTATTCGATGCGCCAGCAGTCGGTGCTGTTTACCCTGACCACGGAATTTTGGATGACGCTCTCCGCTGCTGAGCAAAGCAACCCGGTGCGCCTGCAAGGCCTGCATGAAACCAAAGCCGCCGCCGCGATGCTGACGTCCAGCGCACTCGACTATCTTGGGCTGACCAAACAATTTGGTCGCGACGAATTGCTGCTTTACAGCGCCGAGCTGAGTAAACAGTTGCCCGAACTGTTTGTGCATTTGAGTGGCGATGTGCGCGCGCTGCTGCTCGCGCGCATCAGCCAGTTGGCTGAGCAACATCCCAACAGTGATGTGCAAATCACCATGGCCGACTTGCTGCCGGTGCTGGCCAGTATTGAACAGGATATACAAGGCAAACTGGCCGCTGCGGCGGCGCAACCACACAAGGCAGCCACACCCAGCCTGGACTTGAGCGTGCCGCTGGAGTCAGCGCAGCAGCCCTAAGCCCTTGGCCCGCGCCACCGCTTGGGTGCGGCGCTCTACGCCTAACTTGCTGTTGATGTGGCGGGCGTGAGTCTTCACCGTGTGCAGGGAGATAAACAGGCTGTCGCTGATTTCCTGATTGGAACAGCCCTGAGCGATCAGCTGTAACACCGCCAACTCCCGCGTGCTTAGGGCATCAACCACGCTGGCGTAGTCGTTCTGCACCAGCAGAGGCTCAACGGGCGGCAACAGTTGCTGCAAGGCCTCGATCAAAGGGCTCGACTCCTGCAAAAGCAATTGCTGACGCAGCCACTCCGGTTGCTTGACCAGTAACCCCTGAAACGGCAGCAGCCCGCCGCCGGCAGCCGTCTGCAAGGCGCTGCGCATTTGTTGCTGAGCCTCACGCTCACGCCCAACATCGCGCAAGAGTTCGGTTAACTGCACCTGGGCAATGGCCCCCAATAACTGGCCACCGGCGTTTTGTGCCAGTTGGCTCAGTCCGCGCAGGCGGCGCTCCGCCAACTCATCCTCACCACGCATGCGTTCAAGGCTGGCCAGGTGCAATTGAATATGCAGCGGTAACTGCGGATGAAACTCCGGCGCGGCCGCTGCCTGTTCGCCGCCATAGGCTTGCAACAGACGATCAAGCCAGACACCTGCCAACTCCGTCTGGCCCTGACGCAGCCACAACTCGCACTTGATCAGGGTGATCATTGCCAAGTAGTAAATGGGTGGAGTGTCCCAGATGTGCATCAAGCGCTCAGCCTCAGCCAAATGGGCAAACGCTTCGGACAAGTGGCCGGCGCGCCCCTCAAGGTGGGCCAGCACACAGTAACCAATCAGCACACTGATATCTCTGCAGGCACGCGCTTCGTTAATACCGGCGTGCAGGCGCTGCCGGGCGTGCTCTGGTTGCAAACGCAAACTCAACAGATAGCCTTCATACAGTGTCAGGCGGCCGCGCGCGGCGTAATGCCGCTGGGTAGAGAGGCCCGCCAGCCGCTGCTGACCTTGGCGCACTTCATCCAGCGCGCGCATCACTTCACCGCGCGCCTGCAGCACCCGCGCACGGTCGTAGTGAGCCAAGGCTTCGAACAGCGGGTTACCCACGCGCTGAGCCAACTCCAGGGCTTCGCGATTCAAACCGCGCGCACGCCACAGATCACCGTGAACGATGGCCAGATTGGCAAGACTGGACAGGCACATCAAACGCTGGCCGTAGCGGTCGAGCGGTAAACAACTGAGTGCCTCCGTGCAATACGCCTGAGCCTTGGCGCTGTCGCCACGACCACGGGCTATCACCCCACTCAACGCCAGCCATTGCGCGAGCAGACCTTCCTGCTCCGTGCGGCTGCTGGCTGGTAGAAATCGCTGCAACTGCGCCAGTAACTCCTCAGCGGCATCCAACTGACAGGCCAAGGCCAAGGCCCAGCCGTAGAGCAGGATCAGCCGTGGTGTACTGGTGAGCAGGCTGTCGGGCAAGTCCATTTTCCAACGCAGCAGAGTCGCCACATTTTGCTCGGCCAGTAATTGCTCTTCCGAGAGGTTCTGCACCAAATTGGCGGCGACATCCGGCTGACCGGCGCGCAAGGCTTGCTCAATCGCCTCGTCCAGCATCCCGGCGCTGCTAAACCAGCGGCACGCACGTAAATGCAGCCCAGTGCTTGGCTGCGGGCGACTGCGCAATAAATCCGAAAACAGGTGGTGATAGCGAAACCACTTACCCTGCTCGTCCAGCGGCACGAGAAAGACCTGATGGGCCTGCAAGTGACGCAGAATGGCCGCGCTGTCATGGATGTCGCGCAGGGCATCGCACAACTCGGCGCAGAAGCGATCCTGGCTGGCGGTTTCATAGAGGAACGCCTGCACGTCGGCGGGCTGGCGCTCGATCACCTCTTCAAGCAAATAGTCGTGGATCAGGCCATTGGCCCCCTGAGCCATGCTGGTTAAGGCACTGGCATCTTGCGCCTCGCGCGCGGCCAGTGACCACAGGCGCAAACCGGCCACCCAACCTTCACTGCGCAGCAACAACACAGACTGCTCATCGACTGACAGTTCGGCCCCTTGCAGGTTAAGCAGGGCCGCACTTTCCGCATCGGTCAGGCGCAGATCATGCTCATGCAACTCGAGCAGTTGACGCGACAAGCGCAAGCGCGCCAAGTGCCAATCCGGGCGCTGCCGGCTGGTCACCAGCATCAACAGGCCGGGCGGCAGATGGTTGAGGAAGAACTGCAAACAGCGGTCGAGCACCGCACCTTGCGCCAAGTGGTAATCATCGACCACCAGCAGTAACGGCTGGTGCGGGTCCAGGCGCGTGGCCAGTTCATCGAGCAACGTATCGAGCCATTCTTCGAAAGCAAACGGCTGATGGCGCTGGCGCAAGCGCAGTAACCCTAGGGCGTCTTGCCCAACGCCGGGGTAGAACTGCTGCAGCCCGGTGAGCAAACGCTCAAGAAACCGCCCCGGATCGCTATCGCGGGCACTCAGGCCGAGCCACAAGCTCTGCCAGTGGCCAGGCAAATGCTCGCAAAACTCAATGGCCAGGGAGCTTTTACCGAAGCCCGCTGGCGCACTGACCAGCAACAGACGCCCGGTCAAACCCTCCAGCAGGCGCTCACACAAGCGCGGACGCGGAATGTAACTGGCGGGCAGCGGCGGCCGGAAGAAGTGCCCGCCTAGCGCGTTGGCCGCCGAATCTAAAACAGGTATTGGAGACAAATCAGTCATTAGCCCGTTTCATGTAGTTATCTCTCATTGGCACTACCTTCCTGCGCAGCCTAGCGCCTTAAGCTTGGCTTTTGAAGCCCTGAGATTGCTTGGCAAATAACCCGCGGTCATTGCGTGACGCATTTTTTCGGTCGCGGTAGGAATAGCATTCGCCTGCCACCCCCCGCAAAGATCCGTACGTGCGGAATTACCGCATACGGCTCCTGCCTTGGGTTATAACGCCGAAGCGGGTTATGGGATATGGATGCATCGGTAGCTCTCGCGGATAGGGGATAAACAGCCTGGCCAGCGCAGCCATGCGCTCCCAGTTCAATCGGTGTCGCTGACGCCGCCGTTTAACCTAGACACCCCATTACTGGACAACGCTTCACGCCCTACCGGGGCACCCAGGACCATTGGGCCACAACACCCTCTCGTTTCAACTGATCCAGTTTTTGCCAAGCATTGAGGAGGTGTTTAATTGTATTCCCGAGGGAGCAGACCTAGGTTCTGTTGACGTATCAGCGGAGCCACAACAGGGTTGCAGCGAAGGCCAGCATAGACTTGAAATGACTGGCCTTTTTCTCAAAACGCGTAGCAATCCGCCGGTAATGCTTAAGTTTGCCGAACAGGCACTCCACGACGTGGCGCTC
>CAMCJM010000195.1 GCA_945874835.1 Pseudomonas synxantha
ATGAAAGGTGAGTCGCTGCGGCGGAAAAACACAGAGGAAGAAGCCGCATCGTGACCGATGCGGTTAGAATTTAAACCCCGCGCAATCGGGTGGAGGCACCGGTCACGTTGTTAGCGAAATGAGCGGTCACGTTCACCGAAATCCGCAACTAGCGCGAGGGATAGTCCGGGTGCTCGGACTGCAGCACGAAAACCTCGTGGTTTTTACCCAGGCGTTTAACGAACACCTCGCCGTTCAAACAGGCCACTACAATCTCGCCGGGCTTGGCTTGCCGCGCGCGGCTGACGATCAGGTAATCGCCATCGAAAATGCCCGCCCCGGTCATGCTGTCACCGCTGACCTGCACCACATAGGTGTGCGGAGCGTCTATATCGAGCAGTTCATCCAGCGAGAGCTTGCGCTCCATGTGGTCAAGTGCCGGGCTGGGAAAACCGGCGGGAATACGCCCCTCAAAGTACGGGAGGTGTGTGCCTTGGCTGCGCAACATGCCGATTATCAGAGCGTTGGTCATGGGATATCATCAATAGCTGTATTTATATACAGTATCTGTTGGTTTTGATCTCACACAAGAGACACCTGTCGGGATGGTTGCGGATATGTCCGATTTCTTTGCAGGCCACACGCTTACGTACTGCTGCCCTGGCTGAACCGCCATGCACGGTTCTTCGTTATCAAGGAGATGTCGCCATGATCATGTTGAGTTCTTTGAGTGAATACGTTGTGTTGTTGGGCGCTGTGCTGCTGATGGTGGGCCTGGCGCGCTTGGCCTATGGCGGGCAACCAAGCTGATTGCCGGGCCTGTTGCGGCTAAAGATGACTTAAAGGCGGTATGAGTCGACCTGCCACCAGGTGGGTAGCAGATCACGCACTTTGCTTTGGTTGAAGCGGTCATCCAGCAGGTAGACCACGCCGCGATCGTCGGTGGTGCGAATAACTCGGCCGGCGGCTTGCACCACTTTTTGTAAGCCGGGGTAGAGATAGGCGTAGTCGTAGCCATTTGCGTCGCCGAACATCTGCTGCATGCGCGCTTTGACTTCTTCATTGACCTCGTTGACCTGCGGCAGGCCCAAGGTGGCAATAAACGCGCCTATAAGGCGTTTGCCGGGCAGGTCGATGCCCTCACCGAATGCACCGCCCAGCACGGCGAAGCCGATGCCTTCGGAGTGCAGGGTGAAGTTGTCGAGAAATACCTGGCGCTCGCCCTCACTCATGCTGCGGGTTTGCTCGCTGGTGGGGATCTCTGGGTGCTCTGATCTGAATACATCGCGCACCTGTTGCAGGTACGCATAGCTGCTGAAAAATGCCAGGTAGTTGCCGGGCTCTTGGCGGTATTGCTGCGCCATCAACCGGCAGATCGGTGCCAGGCTGGATTGGCGGTGTTGGAAGCGCGTGGAGAGGTTACGCACCACGCGCACGTTGAGTTGCTCGGCGGCAAAGGGCGAGGCCACGTCAATCCATTGCGCTTCTTCCGGCAAACCCAGCAGGTCGCGGTAATAGTTGGCCGGGCGCAAGGTGGCTGAGAACAGGGTGGTGGTGTGGGCATCGCTAAAACGGCTGGCCAGGAAGGGCGCAGGCACCAGGTTGCGCAGGCACAGTGTGGTGTCCAGGCTGAGGCTGTTGTCTGGCTGGCGGGTGATGTCAAACAGCGAGTGGGGGCCGTACATCTCGCTCAAGCGGCAGAGCAGCATGGCGTCTCGGTAGAACTGCAGCAGGCTGCGCTCTTGGCCATCGGGTTGTTCGCTGAGGTGGTCGGTGATGGCCGTCACGGCTTTTTGCAAGGCGGCGACAAACAGATCCGGCACACAGGGGTAGATCTGGTAGTCCTGCTCCTGCACCCGGTTGAGTTGCTCCCAATGCCTGCCCACCCGTTGTAAGGCGCTGCGGATGCTTGCCGGTGCGCTGCTGCAAAGGGTATGAAACAACGCCTGATCAAGTTCGGCGGTGTACATGCTGCGCGCTCGCTCGACCAGGTTGTGCGCTTCGTCCACCAGCACCGCCACGCGCCACTCATTGAGCAACGTCAGCCCGTAGAGCAGGGCATTCATGTCGAAGTAGTAGTTGTAGTCACCCACCACCACGTCGGCCCAGCGGCACAGTTCCTGGCTCAGGTAATAAGGGCAAACCTGGTGTTGCAGGGCAATGCGCCGCACCTCTGCCTGCGGCAGCCAGGCCTGTTCCAGGGCAGCCAGGCGGGCGGCGGGCAGGCGGTCATAAAAGCCTTTGGCCAACGGACAGGATTGGCCGTGGCAGCTTTTGTCCGGGTGCTCGCACGCTTTGTCGCGGGCCACATGCTCCAGCACGCGCAGGGGAATGTTGTGCTCGGCCTCACGCAAACTGTGCAAGGCATCTAAAGCTAAACGCCGGCCTGGGGTCTTGGCGGTGAGAAAGAACAGGCGGTCCAATTGCTGGCCCGGCATGGCTTTTAGCTGCGGGAACAAGGTGCCGAGGGTTTTGCCAATGCCCGTGGTGGCCTGTGCCATCAGCGTGTGGCCATCGCGGGCGCTGCGGTAAACAGCCTCGGACAATTGCCGCTGGCCATGGCGAAAGCTCGGGTAGGGAAAGTTAAGGCGTTGCAGGTGCGCGTCACGGCGCGTGCGGTGCGCTTCTTCCTGCTCGGCCCAGCTGAGAAATTGCCGGCACTGCTGGTTGAAGAAGTCCTCCAACTCACAGGCTTTGAAGTGTTCGCTGAAGGCATGTTCGGCGTGGCTCATCACGTCGAAATACACCACGGCCAGCTCCAGCTCCTGTAGCCCCAGCTGTTGGCAGAGCAGCCAGCCGTAGACTTTGACCTGCGCCCAGTGCAGAAGCCGATGGTTGGCGGGGATGCGGCTGATGTCGCCGCGATGGGTTTTGATTTCTTCGAGGCGACGCTCCTCGGGGTCATAGCCGTCGGCCCGGCCGCTGACCAGCAACCCTGGGTACGTGCCGCTCAAGGGCACTTCGGCGATATAGCTCGCGCCACGCCGGCTGACCACCGTCTGGTGCCCGGCCATGCCTTCCTGTGCAGTGGGAGATGGGGTGAAACGCAGGTCGAGGTCACCCACCTTGGCGGTGAATTCGCACAGCGCCCTTACCGCCACCCGATAGCTCACGTTTCGGCCCACTGCACGTAGCACACCTCAACCGTAATACCGTGCTCGGCGGCAAAGCTCAGCCAGCGTTTTTGATTGTCCTGCAGGCGGTCGCCGGGGCCTTTTACTTCGATCATCCGGTAGCGTCGTTCGTGCGGATAAAACTGAATCAGGTCGGGCATGCCGGCGCGGTTGGCACGCAGATCGCGCAACAGGCGGGCAAAGCAGGCCTGCAAGTGCGCGGCGGGAATGCACAGCAGAGCGAGATCCAACCGCGCTTCATCGAGCATGCCCCAAAACACAAAGGGTGACTGCAGGCCGTATTTCTCGTGATAACGGGCTTTGATCAACGGCCCGTAGTCGGGCTGCTCAAGGTGCTGCAGGCAGCGCTCGAACAGGTGCTGACGGCGCGCGTAGAAATCCGCGCTGTGCAGGTCCACCGGGCCACTGTGGAATGGATGGAAAAACGCCCCCGGCAGCGGTGCAAAAATCGCCTCCCAACAGAGCAGGCCAAACAGGCTGCAGAGCAGGGTGTTTTCCACGTAATGCACCGGGGCCTCGTCCTGGTGCAGGTGGTCGCGCACGGCAATTTCCACACAGCCGTGCGCTGGAAACGGCAGGCGCAGGTCACTACGCACTTCGCCCATCGCCTTCGTGGTTTTGTGCGCCGGCAAGCCAAGTTTGCGCCGCAGCCGAGTAAGGGCGCGTGCCAGGCGTTGGCTTTCT
The DNA here is from genome assembly GCA_945874835.1 of Pseudomonas synxantha. Lineage (GTDB taxonomy): Bacteria > Pseudomonadota > Gammaproteobacteria > Pseudomonadales > Pseudomonadaceae > Aquipseudomonas > Aquipseudomonas synxantha_B. The sequence continues at coordinate 3,798 of CAMCJM010000195.1, forward strand.
TCATCGCTACCGGGTTGCGCGCTTAAGGCTAGCGCCTGTTCATTGGCCTGCGCATCACGGCTCAGTTGTTCCAACACGCGAATCTGCCGCCACCGGGCTTCGCCGTGCTCACTTTGCTCATAGAGCGCCAGCGCCAGCTCCAGCTCGCCGACCTTTTCCAGTTGCTGGGCTATCTGAAACAGCAGGCGCGAACGGCGGCTGCACAGGTAAGGGTTGTCTGAGCGGAAGGCCAGTAACGGCGGCACAATCTCTGTCAGCGCCGCGCCTTGCTCAACACTGATACGCAACTGGCGCAGGTGCAGGTAATCCTCAAGATCCTGGCGGCACTGAAAGCCGCGTGATTCGGGACGGATGTCTACCGACTCGTAGCGGTAGATGCCCAAGTCCGCGAGGACAAATTCCGACCAGTCCTGCGCTAGGTTGCCAAAAAACATCAGGCGTAAGCGATCACACAATTCACCCACGACAAGGCTGAAAAGGCGCTCATCGAGGTTGGGGCACCAGTCACTGAAAGACTGTGCCGGTAGTTGTTCACGCAGTTGTGCAAGCAAATCGGTCTTTTTTTGCGTGGCGCGACGACTGAGCACCGGCAGATGACTGAGGACTTCATCCTTGCGCAGTAACTCAGCGACTTCATCGGCATGCAACAACACCTGCTCGCTGATCCAGCCGTGTTCAAGCAGGGGCTGAGCCGCGCTCGATGCATCGCCGATTTCTGCATAGTCGAGCTTGCTCAGACGAAAGTGACAGCCTTTGCGCATGATCATGCGCACCAGCAAGGCCTGCGCTTGCCAAGGCAGAGCCGTGAAGGTGGTGATAAAGGCCTGCTCTTCGTCCGTCAGTAAATCGGCATAGCGCTCAGCCACCCAGGCGAGCGCAGTACGAAAGTTACTGAGGTAATAGAGTTCGACGGGGAGTGGGGCTGGCATGGCGGCTATCACTGTATTCTTGTACAGGATTGTTCGCGTTGTAGCGGGTTGGAGCAACCCACAAACACGCTGGCTGCGCTTGTCAGGTTGTGATGCCTCTGCGCTATGCGCTTAAAAAGAATACAGCGGTGAGTTGGCTGGACTGATCAGGCGCGTTTCAAAGCCTGGCCGGCGATTGCTTCGCGGCTGTAACGCAGCAGGGCGGCATCCAGGTTCATCTGGTGAATGACCTTGAGCAGTTGCTGCCTGAGCATTTCATCACCAATGCGTTCAGCAGCGCGCATCACGGCAATCGCCGCCGCTTGGTTATTGCTGGCAACCTGATCCAGTGTTTTGCAGATGTCGCGGTTTGAGCGGCTCACACGGTGACCCTCTTGAAAGGACGGTGGCACTCTAGGTCTTGCTTGTTAAGCTTTGATGGCAGCCAGCGGGTAACCGCCGGCCGGTAGGTGATTACGCTTAGCTGCGCTGCGCGGGGATCTGTTTCACGGCCTGCAACCACTCTGAGTGGAGGCTGGGTTGATCCGTGTGCATGCCCAGCGCCTGCATACGCTCCATGTGTTGATTGATCTCGGCCACGGCTTCGCTCAATGCGCTGCTGTTGCCATCAAGTTGATGCATCTGCGTCAGGCCCTGGTGATAAAAGCGCAGCAGGTGCATGGCATCCGGGTTGTGCGCGGCTACACCGGCTTTAACGTGATGCATCACATTGGTGATGCGCATCAGGCTGCGCTTGAGTTGCCAGCCGTATACGGCAGCGGCCATCCAGGGTTTCGACCACAGCACCTGGCGTACCAGTGCAATCGTCAGCAGTAGGGCGAGCAGCACGCCGCCTAAATTCCAGCGAAAGTTATCGCCATCGGCTTGGCCAAATAGCTGTACGGCTGTTGTCGACAGCAGCATGGCCAGCACAACGAAAATGCCCGCAATTGTTAGGGTGCTGCGCCGGGTTTGCTGGCGGTAGGTTTCAGGATTTAACGCTTTGATTTCAAACATCGTGGCTACGGAACGTTCTCTGCGGTGAAATGGGCGGTGATCAGGCTCTAGGACCGTATGCGCGGTCGTTGCTGCAGGGTATCTTGCCCCTCCGTTGCGCCAGTTGGTAAAGGAATTGTCGGATTTATGAGTCGTCGTATGTT
>CAMCJM010000196.1 GCA_945874835.1 Pseudomonas synxantha
ACAACTGGGTGCGTTCAGTAGCCGTATCCCCTTTGTGGCACTCAGCAGGCTTTGTATATGAGCCCACTCGGTATCGCTTAACTGGCTTCTGTCGGTCATGGCAAAAGCCAGATTCTAGCCGGTGGCTTACGTCAACAGAACCTAGCTCGCGAAGTCCGAAAATTGGTAGCACATAAGAAGCCGCGACTCCTTAACCGGAGTTGCGGCTTTTTTGTGGCCTGCCATCCCTGGCGTCCACTCCTTCGGGGCCGTCGCTACGCGACGTCAAAAATCGCTCCCGGCGATTTTTTGTGGCCTGCGACCTTTGGCCACGATCGATAATGCAAATCCGTCTTATTTAAATCGGTCTGGACTGCTACTCTTCGCGCCTATTTTTTACTGCGGATGTCCGTTTATGTTTGCGCCGCATCGTTTTGCGCTGTTGTGGGCATTGAGTCTTGCCCTGATGGGATGTGACCAAGCCCCCCAGTTCACTCAGGCCGAACCTGGCGAGGCATTGTCGGGCGGGGCAGCCACCGTGAATCAGTTCGACCAGAATGCGTTCTCCATGCCGTCGGCCAATCTACCGCCATCACGGCGACTGGATTTCAGCGTCGGCAACAGTTTCTTCCGTAACCCCTGGGTTACTGCACCGGCCACTACAACTGCCCGCGACGGGCTTGGCCCGTTGTTCAACACCAACGGCTGCCAAAACTGTCACATCAAAGACGGCCGTGGTCATCCACCGGCCGCTGATGCATTGAGTTCGGTATCGATGCTGGTGCGCCTGTCGATCCCCGCAGGCCCCGAACACGCGGCCATCATCGAACGCCTGGGCGTGCTGGCCGAGCCCACTTATGGCGGTCAGTTGCAAGATATGGCCAACCCTGGCGTCGCCCCAGAAGGTAAAGTGCGCGTGAGTTACAGCAGCGAGCGCGTTACTTTTGCCGACGGCCTGGAAGTGGAACTGCGCAAACCAACGCTGGAGATCAGCCAACTCGGCTACGGCGCGCTGCACCCAGAATCGCAATTTTCCGTGCGTATCGCCCCGCCGATGATTGGCTTGGGCTTGCTGGAGGCCATCCCTGAAGCGGCCATTTTGGCCAATGCAGACCCGGATGACCTGAACGGCGACGGCATTTCCGGCCGTGCTAACCAAGTATGGGATCACGCCCAGCAGCGCACCGCCCTCGGCCGCTTTGGCTGGAAGGCCGGACAGCCCACGCTTAACCAGCAAAACGCCGATGCCTTTGCCAACGACATGGGGCTGACCAGTTCGCTCATCACCCATGACAACTGCACGGCCGTGCAGACCGACTGCCTGCAAGCCCCTCATGGTGGCGAACCGGAAGTCAGCGACAACATCCTCGCCACGGTGCTGTTTTACACGCGCAACCTCGCTGTGCCGGCGCGGCGCAATGTAGATGCGCCGGAGGTCATCGCCGGTAAAAACCTGTTTCACCAGGCGGGCTGCCAAAGCTGTCATACCCCCCAGTTCACCACCGCTGCCGATGCCGCTGAACCTGAACTGGCCAACCAGCTGATCCGTCCCTACAGCGACCTGTTGCTGCACGACATGGGCGACGGCCTGGCCGACAACCGCCCCGAGTTCCTCGCCACTGGCCGCGAATGGCGCACAGCACCGCTGTGGGGCATCGGCCTGACTGAAACTGTCAACGGCCACACTCAGTTTCTCCACGATGGTCGCGCCCGCAACCTGCTAGAAGCCATACTCTGGCACGGCGGCGAAGCTGAGGCCGCCAAACAAACCGTCCTGACGTTTAATGCCAGCGAGCGCAGCGCGCTGTTGGCTTTTCTGAATTCGCTGTAAGGAGCATCTAATGATCCGCGCGCCTCTTGCCCTTACCTTGCTCACTTTGACCCTGGCCGGCTGCAGCCCGAGCGACCCGCACCAACACGTCAGCCAAGCATTAACCGACGGCGTATTACTGCCTATTTACAGCGCCTGGCACGAAGCCGACCGGCAACTGGCCGTCAGCGCTCAAGGCTTCTGTGCGGGCACGCAAACCCTGGCTGAAACCCGTCGGGTGTTTCTGAGTGCACAAAGTGCCTGGGCCGGGGTGCAACCGGGGCTTATCGGCCCGCTGGCCGAAGGCAACCGCGCCTGGCAGATTCAATTCTGGCCGGACAAGAAAAACCTGGTCGCGCGCCAGGTTGAAGCACTGATCAACAGCAAACCCGAACTCACTCCGGCCGACTTGAACAAGTCCAGCGTGGTGGTCCAGGGACTGACGGCTTACGAGTATGTGTTGTTCGACCCAGCCATTGATCTCAATAACAGCACGCAAAAAGCCCGCTACTGCCCACTGCTGATGGCCATTGGCGAGCACCAGAACGTCTTGGCTGCCGATGTGTTAAGCCAGTGGCAAAGCCCGAATGGTATTGGCGCGCAGCTCAAACGCTTCCCCAACGAACGCTTCGCCGATGCCCAAGAAGCAATGGCCGAACTGCTACGCACCCAGGTCAACGCGCTTGATGGTCTGAAGAAAAAACTGGGCACGCCGCTGGGCCGACAAAGCAAAGGCCAGCCCCAGCCTTATCAAGCCGATGCTTGGCGCAGTAACGCCAGCTTGGCCAACCTCGCTGCCAGCCTGGCCAGCGCCGAACGGCTCTGGCTAGGTGCCGAACAGGACGGTCTGAGCAGCCTGCTCAGCGGTGAGCACAGCGACCTAAAAGCCCGTATCGACGCCGCCTACAGCGACACCCGCCAACGCCTAGCTACCGCACAACGACCGCTGAGCGAACTGCTGCGTGAAGAGGCAGGCATGCAAGAAGCTAATGCGCTCTACGACAGCCTGAATACGCTGCACCGCCTACACGAGGCCGAATTGGCCAAGGCCTTGGGCATTCAATTGGGCTTTAACGCCCACGACGGCGATTAAGCCATGTCGGTTAGCCGTCGTAGCTTGCTTGGCTTAGGGGTTGGCACACTGGCTGCAGCAGCCATGGCGACCACTGCCATAAAGGGTTGGACGCTGTTCAACGGCGCGCAGCCGTTACTTTTGTCGGCCCGCAACAACAGTGCCGGCGAGCACTTCGCCGTGGGCTATCAGCTTGATGGCAGCCAGGTGTTCGCCACGCGCGTGGCCGAGCGCTGCCATGACGTGATTGCTCATGCGTTTCTGCCCATGGCGCTGTTTGTCGGTCGCCGGCCAAGCACCGAGAGTTATCTGATCGATACCCGCGACGGCCGCCTGCTGCAGATCCTGAAATCACCTGCGCAGCGCCACTTCTATGGTCACGCGGCGTTCCATAAAGACGGCGAATGGCTCTACGCCACTGAAAATGACACCACCGATCCCGGTCGTGGTGTGCTCGGCGTGTATCGTTTAAAAGGCGAGTACTTGCAGCGCACAGGCGAACTGTCCACCCACGGCATCGGCCCGCATCAATTGCTCTGGCTACCCGATGGCGAAACCCTGGCCGTGGCCAACGGCGGCATTCGCACCGAAGCCGACAGCCGCGTGGAGATGAACCTCGACGCCATGGATTCCAGCTTGGTGCTGCTACACCGCGACGGCCGCCTGATAAGCCGGGAGCAACTGCCCGAGCGCATGAACAGCGTGCGGCACATGGCTGTCGCCGCCGATGGCACCTTGGTGACGGGTCAGCAGTACATGGGCGCGGCCGACGATGCAGTCCCCTTGCTGGCCATCAAACGTCCAGGACAACCCTTCGAACACTTCCCGGTAGCCGAAGCACAACGCCAGCTAATAAACCAGTACACCGCCAGCGTGGCGATCCACAGCGAACTGCGCCTGCTGGCGCTGACCGCGCCACGCGGCAACCGGGTGTTTATCTGGGATCTGGACAGCGCCGCACTGCGCCTAGATGCGCCGCTGGCAGACTGCGCGGGCGTTGGCGCAGTGGCCGAGGGGTTTGTCGTCAGCAGTGGCGTGGGACGCTGCCGACTGTACGACTGCCGCCGTCCGCAGATCGCCAGCCAGCCCCTGCAACTACCTGCCGGGCTTTGGGATAACCACCTGCGCCTGACCTGAGAGCTTCAGCCTAGCTGTAACCCTGTGAGTGCAAACTCAAGAACGCTGTCGCGAGGCCGATCTATACTCCTAGGTGTTCACAGATTGTGGCACTGCCTGCACACATCCAAACGGAGCTTGGCAGTGAAGGCGTACTTGGCGACGTTGGCATCCGGCCACTCACTCTCAGGGGTACACCCATGTTTCTGCAAACATCCTTGCGCGCGCAAATTCTTGCCCTGCTCGGCGGCAGCCTGGCGCTGATTCTGGTCACGGCATTGGCCTGCTTCAGCTTTTTGTCCAATGGCATGCAGGCCTACCAGGGCTTGCTGTCCGGCCCACTGGAAAAATCCGCGCGCATCGATGCGGCCAACCTCAACTTCAAAACCCAGGTGCAGGAATGGAAGAATGTCCTGCTGCGCGGCAGCGATAAAGCCCAACTCGATAAATTTTGGGGCCAGTTCGAAGCACAGGAACGCAAGGTTCAAGATTTACTGGGGCAACTGAGCGAGCTGGCCGCAGATGACCGCGCGCTCAAAAGCAAAATCGATAGCCTGCGCAGCGAGCATCAAACCCTCGGCGTGAACTACCGCAAAGGCCGTGATGCTTACCTTGCCGCTGGGGCTGATTTCAGCGTGGGCGACAAAGCCGTCTCCGGCATCGACCGCAGCACCGCCCAACAAATGGAAGCGCTGGCCAGCGAACTGCATCAGCAAAGTCTGGAACAAGCCCAAGTGATCAATGCCGCGGGCGACCGCACTATTCTCCTCGGCACAGCGTTAATGCTCGGGGCAACGGTGGTGATCGGACTGTTCAGTGTGTGGTTGGTCAACCGTAACCTGGTCAACCCGATCCGCGAGCTGATCGAGCATATCGCCCAGCTCAGCCGCGGCAACTTCGGCCAGCATGTAGACGCCACACGCCAGGACGAACTGGGCAAATTGGCGGTGGCGGCCAATGTTCTGCGTGACTTCCTCGCTGACACCTTCACGCGCCTCAAGCGCAGCAGCAGCGACCTGGATACCGCCAGCGGTGAGCTCAACAGCATTGCCACACTGATGGCCCAAGGCACGCGCGAACAATTCTCGCGCACCGATCAAGTGGCGACGGCCATGCACGAAATGTCCGCCACGGCTCAGGAAGTGGCCCGACATGCTGTCGAAGCGGCCGGCGCAGCCGATGCAGCCGATAGCGCTGCGCGTCAGGGTGAAAAGGTGATGCAAGCGACGATCAAGACCATCACCGATATCCGCAGCGAAATCAGCAACACCTCGGAGGTGATTCGCCGCCTGGAAGCCGACAGCGGGCGTATCGGCAGGTGCTGGAAGTGATTCGCGGCATCGCTGAGCAGACCAACCTGCTGGCGCTTAACGCAGCCATCGAAGCCGCCCGCGCGGGTGAACAGGGTCGCGGGTTTGCGGTGGTGGCGGATGAAGTGCGCACCCTGGCGCAGCGCACAGCCGAGTCCACTGCAGAAATTCACCAGATCATCGACACCGTACAAACCGGCGCGGTGAATGCGGCGCGCGCCATCGAGAGCGGTCAGCAGCGCAGCGAGGAAGGCGTCACCCAGGTCACTGAGGCCGGTGCCACCCTGCAGTTGATCACCGGGGCGGTGGAGGCCATCCGCGACATGAATCGGCAAATCGCCACCGCCGCCGAAGAGCAAACGTCAGTGGCCGAAGACATCTCACGCAACCTTACCGAAATCACCGTTATCGCCACCGCCAACCAAAAGAACGTGCAGCGCACCGAAAGCACCGGGCAAACCCTGCAAACCCTGTCTAGCCAACTCAATGAGGTCACTCAGCGCCTAGGTTCTGTTGACGTATCAGCGGAGCCACAACAGGGTTGCAGCGAAGGCCAGCATAGACTTGAA
>CAMCJM010000197.1 GCA_945874835.1 Pseudomonas synxantha
CGACAACTGGGTGCGTTCAGTAGCCGTATCCCCTTTGTGGCACTCAGCAGGCTTTGTATATGAGCCCACTCGGTATCGCTTAACTGGCTTCTGTCGGTCATGGCAAAAGCCAGATTCTAGCCGGTGGCTTACGTCAACAGAACCTAATACGCTCAATAGATGACCTTACAGGTTTGCGGGTAGGTACCGAGCCAGGCTATGTCTATGGCGACGTGGGCTTTTCGACTGATACACGGTTCACTCGCATAGAAGGCCCTGACCTCGACGCTAATATTGGGAAACTGCTGCGAAATCGTCTGGACGTGCTTATCACTGACCGGGCTGTCGCCTTCTGGACTACCGGAAAGATGGGCATTCGAGAGGCTGTTGGATTCAGTCAGCCGTTATTCACTGATCGACTCTATGCCATCTTTAATAAACGCCCCGAAGTAGCTATGTTAGTGCCGAGCTTTGAAAGCGAATTACGCCGGGTTAAACAGACGCCGGAATACGTCGCCATCTTGCGCCGTTATCACCAGGAATTACCCGCGCAGACCGTCGAGCAGAGAGAAACTCGCGCAGACTAGCGGCTCTGTTATACTCGGGCCTTCCCGCCAGGCTTGCGCCCGGATGCTAGACCCCAGAGGTCAGCAGTACCGGACGGGATTGCGCTCCCCAAGCGTGATTCAAGCCTGGCAATACACCCCATAGGGCTGCGCCCTCACTAGACAGGATTACACATGTCCTTTGCCTCCCTCGGTCTCTCCGAGGCTTTAGTCCGTGCAGCCGAATCTGCCGGCTACACCCAACCCACTCCGGTGCAACAGCGGGCCATCCCCGCCGCGTTGCAAGGTCGCGACCTGATGGTGGCGGCCCAAACGGGTACAGGTAAGACAGGCGGCTTTGCCCTGCCGATCCTTGAGCGACTGTTCCCTAACGGTCATCCGGATCGCGAACAACGCCACGGCCCAAAACAGCCGCGCGTATTGGTGCTGACACCCACCCGCGAACTGGCCGCCCAGGTGCATGACAGCTTCAAGCTGTATGCCCGCGATTTGAAATTCGTCAGCGCCTGCATCTTCGGCGGGGTTGGTATGAACCCACAGGTGCAAGCACTGGCCAAAGGCGTCGACGTACTGGTGGCCTGCCCAGGCCGACTGCTCGACCTGGCGAACCAACGCGCCATTGACCTCTCGCACGTGGAAATCCTTGTGCTCGACGAGGCCGACCGCATGCTCGACATGGGTTTTATCCATGACGTGAAAAAAGTCCTCGCCAAACTGCCGAGCAAACGCCAGAACTTGCTGTTCTCGGCAACGTTCTCCAAAGACATCACCGAGTTGGCCGGCAAGCTGCTGCATAACCCCGAGCGCATCGAAGTCACGCCGCCCAACACCACGGTCGAGCGCATTGAGCAGCGCGTATTCCGCCTGGCCGCGAGCCACAAGCGCGCCCTGCTCGCGCACCTGATCACTCAGGGTGCCTGGGAGCAAGTACTGGTCTTTACCCGTACCAAACATGGCGCCAACCGCCTGGCCGAATACCTGGATAAACATGGCCTACCGGCTGTCGCGATCCACGGCAACAAAAGTCAGAACGCACGCACCAAAGCCCTGGCCGATTTCAAAGCGAACAACATGCGCATTTTGGTCGCCACCGACATCGCCGCACGCGGCCTGGACATCGACCAACTGCCCCACGTGGTCAATTTCGAGTTGCCTAACGTCGAAGAAGATTACGTTCACCGCATTGGCCGCACAGGCCGTGCTGGTCGCAGCGGCGAAGCGATTTCGCTGGTTGCGCCGGACGAAGAAAAGCTGCTCAAAGGCATTGAGCGCATGACCAAGCAGAAGATCCCGGACGGTGATCTAATGGGTTTCGATGCCAGCACCGTTGAGGCCGAACGCCCGGAAGTACGCGAGCCGCAAAAACCTCGCACCCCACGCGTTGCCAAGCCAGAAGGTGAGCGCCACGGCGGTGGCCGCAAGGACAAAGGCAAGGACAGCGGTCGTGACAACAACCGCAGCAAGCCTCAAGGCAGCCGCAGCCAACAACCGCGCACCGCCTCAGCAAGCCGTTCTGCCGCCCCGGCGGTGCCTGCACTCCCTCCGGACCGTGAGCCGGATGAGTTCCGCGATGATGAAATCGACAACTTCGGTAATCGTGCCGACTATGTCAGCCCAAACCAGAACAAGCAGCAGAACCGTGGCCGTCGGCCCGGTGCGCCTGCTTCAGGCCCCAGCGCCAGTAACGGCGTCGGCCAACCTGCACGCGCCGCGAAAAGCCCGCGTAGCACTACCAGCACTGCTGGCGCCACCAACCAAGGCCGTCGTCAGGGCGGTGCTGCACCGACCAGCCAAGGCCGAAACAACTCAGGTCGTGCTCGACCACCGCGTGACACGCGCACCACATCACTGAACCGTGATGAGTTGCCGCGCCGCGAAGGTGCCGCGAAGGCACCCAGTGATAAGCAACCGGTGATCATGCACAAAGGCTCACGCCTGGACCGCTTCCCAACACCGGAGCAACTCGACGAGTTGGCCAGCGCCCGCCCACGCGGTGAAAAACCTGCGCTGCTGACGCGTAACCGCGAAGAGTCGTAAGCCACACCGCGTAAACAAAAACGCCGCCCTGATCAGGCGGCGTTTTTGTTGGTATTGCATCAAGCAACAATGGGTTGAGACTCTGCCGCAGCTAAAGCCTCTTGCGCGATCTTACTTGCGAACACCTTCAACCGAGATGATCAGCTCAACGGTTTCCGAGGCTGGGCCCAGATCTTTAGTGATGCCGAAGTCTTTCAGCTTGAGGGTGGTGCTGCCTTCAAAACCGGCGCGGTAGCCGCCCCACGGATCAGTGCCTTCACCGATGAATTTGGCGGCAATCACAACCGGCTTGGTCACGCCGTTGAGGGTCAAATCGCCAGTGATGTCGGCGCTACCTTCACCGGTGGATTTCACGGCAGTGGAGGTGAACGTCGCTTGCGGGTGCTTGCTGACATTGAGGAAATCGCCACTGCGCAGGTGCTTATCGCGCTCAGCGTGGTTAGTGTCGACGCTTACGGTGTTCAGCGTGACATTCACTTTGCTGGCTTCTGGCTTGGCTGCATCAAAGCTGAAGCTGCCATCAAAATCCTTGAAGGTGCCGTACAGCCAGCTGTAGCCCAGGTGGCTGATTTTGAAATTGACGAACGCGTGCTGGCCTTGCTTGTCGATGGCGTAATCCGCTGCCATGACTTGGCCTGCGCCCATCAGTGCGCTACCCAGGGCCAGCGCGACGAGAGTTTTCTTCAACATGGACATTCTCCTTATGCAGTGTGAGTGAGGGGATGGGCATTCACCCCCCGGTTATAAAAGCTCAATCAGCGACCAAACATACGCAGCAGTGTGCGATCACGATCAATGAAGTGATGCTTCAAGGCGGCCAAAGCATGCACGCCGGCAAAAATCACCAGCGCCCATGCCAGGTACTCATGCACCAAGCCCGCCACATCCTCCTGGCGAGGAATGCTGGTCAGCGTGGCCGGCACTTCAAACAAACCAAATACCGCAATGCCACGACCATCGGCCGTGGAAATTAGGTAGCCGGAAATCATCAATACAAACAGGCCCACATATAAAAAGGCATGACCCAGTTTGCTGGCCTTGCGGGTTAGCTCACCATGGGTGGGCAAACTAGCCGGTGGCGGGCTTACCCGACGCCACACAACACGCCCCAGCATCACTACAAACAACACCAAGCCGATGCTCTTGTGCAGATCCGGTGCTGGCTTGTACCAACTGCTGTAATAGTCCAGGCCGACCATCCAATAACCCAAACCAAACAAACCGAATACGCTCAAGGCCACCAGCCAGTGCAGCAGGATGCTGGTCATGCCGTAGTGAGAAGAGCTATTGCGCCATTGCATGAAAACATTCCGAAAATAAGGGGCTCGAAGCCAAGCAGCTGCAAGATTAGCAACAAACCTATCGATTAACAGCGGATTTTTTTGCTTTGAAATATCGGGAAATACGATGATTACAGCCGTACATTTTACCCTGACCAATTAGTCCAGGCCCGCTCGTAAAAGTTCACCGTGGGTGCGATTAGCTCGCGTATCACGTCACACATTAGAGCAAACGCACGGACTGCCAGCGGTGCCTGGTGTGATTGTACCGTCCATCCGCAGCAAGGCTTCTGATAGGCTTGCGGCAGAAAACGGAGAACGCCTCAATGAGCTTGAACGACCAGTGGATGCAGCGTGACCTCAAAGTACTCTGGCACCCCTGCACGCAGATGAAAGATCACGAACACCTACCACTTGTGCCCATCCGCCGAGGTGAAGGGGTGTGGTTGGAAGACTTCGACGGCAAGCGTTATCTCGATGCGGTCAGCTCGTGGTGGGTCAACGTATTTGGCCACGCCAACCCGCGCATCAACCAGCGCATCAAGGATCAGGTCGATCAACTGGAGCACGTGATTCTCGCCGGCTTCAGTCATCAGCCGGTGATCGAACTCTCCGAACGCTTGGTCGCGCTCACCCCGGCAGGCCTGGACCGGGTGTTCTACGCCGATAACGGCTCATCCTGCATTGAAGTCGCGCTTAAGATGAGCTTTCACTACTGGCTCAACGTCGGCCAGCCTGGCAAGAAGCGCTTTATTACCCTGAGCAACAGCTATCACGGCGAAACCATTGCCGCGATGTCGGTGGGTGATGTCGCGCTGTTTACCGACACTTATAAAGCGCTGCTGCTCGATACCATCAAAGTGCCCAGCCCGGACTGCTACCACCGCCCCGAGGGCATGAGCTGGGAAGACCATTCACGGGCCATGTTTGCCCACATGGAGCAGGCGCTGGGCGAGCACAGCCATGAAGTCGCGGCCGTGATTGTCGAACCGCTGATTCAAGGCGCGGGCGGCATGCGCATGTACCATCCGATCTACCTCAAGCTGCTGCGCGAAGCGTGCGACCGTTACGGCGTGCACCTGATTCACGACGAAATCGCCGTAGGCTTTGGCCGCACCGGGACGATGTTCGCCTGCGAGCAAGCCGGTATTCGCCCGGACTTTCTCTGCCTGTCGAAAGCCCTCACGGGCGGCTATCTGCCGCTGGCTGCGTGCCTGACCACCAACGAGGTGTATCAGGCGTTCTACGACGACTACTCAACCCTGCGGGCCTTTCTTCATTCGCATAGTTACACCGGCAACCCGCTGGCGTGCGCCGCCGCCCTGGCGACGCTGGATATATTCGAACAAGACAACGTGATTGAGGCCAACAAGGCACTGGCCACGCGCATGGCCAGTGCCACCGCGCACCTGGCTGATCACCCGCATGTCGCCGAAGTACGTCAAACCGGCATGGCCTTGGCCATCGAGATGGTGCAAGACAAAGCCCGCAAGACCGCCTACCCCTGGCAGGAGCGGCGTGGCCTTAAGGTTTATCAACACGCGCTGGAACGCGGCGCCCTGCTGCGCCCGCTGGGCAGCGTGGTGTACTTCCTGCCGCCTTATGTGATCACCCCCGAGCAGATCGACTTTCTCGCAGAAGTCGCCAGCGAAGGCATCGACCTCGCCACCCGCACCTCCATCAGCGTGGCACAGAGCAATCCTCACTACCCGGGCTTTCGCGACCCGGGCTAGATCGAAGTAGGGTGGATGACGCTTCATCCATCCACCATTGCGATATTGCGGTGGATGAAAAGAGCGTCATCCCCCTATGCGGATTTCGGTGAACGTGACCGCTCATTTCGCTAACAACGTGACCGGTGCCTCCACCCGATTGCGCGGGGTTTAAATTCTAACCGCATCGGTCACGATGCGGCTTCTTCCTCTGTGTTTTTCCGCCGCAGCGACTCACCTTTCATC
>CAMCJM010000198.1 GCA_945874835.1 Pseudomonas synxantha
CGACAACTGGGTGCGTTCAGTAGCCGTATCCCCTTTGTGGCACTCAGCAGGCTTTGTATATGAGCCCACTCGGTATCGCTTAACTGGCTTCTGTCGGTCATGGCAAAAGCCAGATTCTAGCCGGTGGCTTACGTCAACAGAACCTAACGTTGCCGGCAAAAATTCATGGAGCTTCCTCACGCTGAGCGCTGCGCATCGGCAATCTGCGCTCAATGGCGCGCATTCTAGGGGCTGTTGGCATTTGATCACAACCGCGCCGCGCCAGTTTTGACACAGCACAAGCAGGATCTGGGTTGCTCAGGCCTTTGCAGAAAAAACCAAGGGCGCCAAAAGGCGCCCTTGTTTAAGACCCAGGGAATTAACGCTTGGTGAATTCCGGGTAGGCTTCCATGCCGCACTCGGCGATATCCACGCCTTCGTATTCTTCTTCTTCGGTTACACGCAGGCCCATCACGGCTTTAATGATCGACCATACGATCAGGCTAGCCACGAAGACCCAGGCGAAGATCGCACCGATACCCAGCAGCTGAGCGCCCAGTGTGGCGTCGCTGTTGGTCAGGCAAACAGCCAGCAGGCCCCAGATACCGACTACACCGTGTACCGAGATGGCACCGACCGGATCGTCAAGCTTGAGCTTGTCCAGACCGAGGATCGAGAACACCACCAGCACACCACCCACGCCACCGATCAGGGTCGCTTGCAGGGCACTTGGGGTCAGCGGTTCTGCGGTGATCGCCACCAGACCAGCCAGCGCGCCGTTAAGGGCCATGGTCAGGTCAGCTTTACCGAACAGAATGCGCGCCACAATCAGCGCAGCAATCAAGCCACCGGCAGCCGACATGTTGGTGTTGACGAACACTTGGGCAACGGCGTTGGCGTCTTCGATGGTGCTCATCTTCAACTGCGAGCCGCCGTTGAAGCCGAACCAGCCCATCCACAGAATGAACGTACCCAGGGCCGCCATCGGCAGGTTGGCACCCGCAATGGCATTTACTTGGCCATTCGGGCCGTATTTGCCTTTACGTGCACCCAGCAGCAGCACACCCGCCAGAGCAGCAGTAGCACCAGCCATGTGAACGATGCCGGAACCTGCGAAGTCGAGGAAGCCTGCTTCGTTGAGGAAGCCCGAACCCCATTTCCAGAAGCCTTGAACCGGGTAGATGAAACCCGTCATCACCACGGCGAACGCCAGGAAGGCGAACAGCTTCATGCGCTCAGCCACCGCACCGGACACGATCGACATACAGGTCGCAGCAAACACCACCTGGAAGAAGAAGTCCGAACGGGCCGAGTAGTAAGGCGCATCGTCACCGCCAGCCAGCACGGATTCAACGCTGTTTTCCTCACCCAGCAGGAAACCCAGGCTCGGCAGGATGCCGCCCTCAGGGCTGGAGTACATGATGTGGTAGCCGATCACCAGGTACATGATGCTGGCCACTGCGTACAGCGCCACGTTCTTGGTGAGAATTTCAGTGGTGTTCTTGGCACGCACCAGACCGGATTCGAGCATGGCGAAACCAGCCGCCATCCACATCACCAGTGCGCCGCAAACCAGGAAGTAAAACGTATCAAAACCATACTGCAGTGCAGTTAATGCTGTGTTGTCCATAGATCACCTCATGCCGTCGCGCTTCAAAGCGCTGTTCGGTTAACACGTCCGGGTTGGCACCGGACGTACTCCGTGTGCTTACAGGTTGTAGCCGCGTTCGTTGTGTTCGGAGAGATCAAGCCCCACCGATTCGGTTTCTTCGCTGACACGCAAACCCATCACTTTGTCCAACACCTTCAGAATCACGAATGTGACGATGCCGGTGTAGATCACGGTGAAGGCCACGCCTTTGAACTGAATCCACAGTTGCAGGGCGACGTTTTCTACTTCACCAAAGCCAGCAAAGGCCGGTGCAGCGAAAATACCGGTGAGCAGTGCGCCGACGATGCCGCCGATACCATGCACACCAAATACATCCAGAGAGTCGTCGTAACCCAGCTTGCGTTTCAGGCTGCTGGCGCAGAAGAAGCAAATCACCCCAGAAGCCAGACCGATCACCAAAGCCCCGACCGGACCCGCCGTACCCGCCGCTGGCGTAATCGCCACCAGACCAGCCACCACCCCAGATGCAATGCCCAACGCGCTTGGCTTACCGTGTGTCAGCCACTCGGCAAACATCCAGCTCAATGCCGCAGCCGCCGCCGCAATCTGCGTCACCAGCATGGCCATGCCTGCCGTGCCGTCCGCTGCGATGGCCGAGCCGGCGTTGAAGCCGAACCAACCCACCCAGAGCATGGCTGCGCCGATCAAGGTGTAACCGAGGTTGTGCGGAGCCATTGCAGTGGTCGGATAACCCTTGCGCTTGCCCAACACGATGCACGCCACCAGACCGGCGATACCGGCGTTGATGTGCACCACGGTGCCACCGGCGAAGTCCAACACCCCCCAATCCCACATCAACGCACCGTCACCGCCCCATACCATGTGAGCAATAGGTGCATAGACCAGGGTGAACCAGATGACCATGAAGATCAGCATGGCGGAGAACTTCATGCGTTCGGCGAAAGCACCGACGATCAAGGCCGGCGTGATGATGGCGAAGGTCATTTGGAAGGTGATGAAGACACTTTCCGGGAATGCGCCAATCAACGAGTCCTTGGTCAAGTTGACCAAAAACAGGTTGTTCAGCCCGCCGATAAAGGAGTTGAAGTTGGTAACCCCAGCTTCCATACCCGTGGTGTCGAAGGTCAGGCTGTAGCCGTACACGACCCAGAGGATGCTCATGACACCGGTAATGGCAAAACACTGCATCATTACCGACAGCACGTTCTTGGAACGCACCATGCCAGCGTAGAACAGCGCCAGACCTGGGATGGTCATAAACAGCACCAGCGCAGTGGCTGTCAGCATCCATGCTGTATCACCGCTGTTCAACACAGCCTCGTCCGCCAGGGCGATACCTGGCAAAACAAGAGACAAAAGGGCTCCTAGCCCTGCGATTTTTCGCAGAGTCATGGTTTAACTCCTGGGGCGTGGGGTTCGGAGGCTTAAACTGCGTCGGTGCCGGTTTCGCCGGTACGGATGCGGATGGCCTGTTCCAGGTTTACAACAAAAATCTTGCCGTCACCGATCTTGCCGGTGTTGGCCGCTTTGGTGATGGCTTCGATGACGCGATCGAGTTGATCGTCAGCGATGGCCACGTCGATTTTCACTTTTGGCAAAAAATCGACCACGTATTCAGCACCGCGATACAGCTCGGTGTGGCCCTTCTGGCGACCGAAGCCTTTGACTTCAGTAACGGTGATGCCCTGTACGCCGATTTCCGACAGAGACTCACGGACGTCGTCCAGCTTGAACGGCTTAATGATGGCAGTGACTAGCTTCATGTAACTTTCTCCCGTGTAAGGTGGACTTGCCCCAGGAATTTCGAACCCGAACCAAGTCTAAGCGCAGTGCCTGGCTTTTGTAATGCATCGCCGCCCTGACTCAGCGGCACCGATACTCACCAACCGCTCCCGACGAAGCACTTCCCCGCCTCGTCTAACGCACCGGAACTGCATCGGTGCTTGCGTCACCAGAGACATAGCAGAAAGCTTGCCAGATCGACGAAAAACGATTTATTTCATGCAGTTACTCGCTTAAAGCAGCTTTCGTAGGAATAACCGCACAGCGACAACGCACAACAACAGTGCACAGCCGGCATCGCAGGCGCGCGAAAAGCGTGCACGCGGCGCGCAAGGCTGCGACAGCCGCACCCGGCAAGCGCAATAAAGCGCCGTGCTACACTGCCGGCCACTGCACACGGAACCTCATCATGTTGCCACCCAAAGCCCTGTTAGACGCCCTGACCACCCACGCCTCGCGCCTGTTCAACGGTGATATGCCCCTGCCGGCCAGTGAATTTGAAGCGCAGTTCAAAGTGCTGCTGCAAAGCGCCTTCAGCAAACTCGACCTGGTCAGCCGGGATGAATTCGACAGCCAAATGGTCGTCTTGGCGCGCACCCGAGCTCGCTTGGAAGCCCTGGAAGCCAAGGTGGCTGAAATGGAAACCCGCAACAGCGAGAGCGCTACCACCACCCCCTAACACCCGCAGCGGATGCACCTGCCGATCAAGGAGTGATCGATGTCCCTGGCCATAGTCCACAGCCGCGCCCAAGTGGGTGTTGATGCACCCGCCGTCACTGTCGAAGCCCACCTGGCCAATGGCCTGCCTTCGCTGGCGTTAGTCGGCCTGCCGGAAACCGCCGTTAAGGAAAGCAAAGACCGCGTACGCAGCGCGATTCTTAACTGTGCTTTTGATTTCCCGCCCCGACGCATCACCCTGAACCTCGCCCCCGCCGATTTACCCAAAGATGGCGGGCGCTTCGATCTGGCGATTGCCTTGGGCATTCTCGCGGCCAGTGGCCAGGTGCCCGCTAGCGCCCTGGAGCAAATGGAGTGCCTGGGCGAACTGGCGTTATCCGGTGCAGTGCGCCCCGTGCAGGGCGTATTACCGGCGGCACTGGCGGCCCGCGCCGCCGGACGCACCTTGCTGGTGCCCAAGGCCAATGCCGAAGAAGCCAGCCTGGCCTCGGGGCTGACGGTGTTTGCTGTCGAGCACCTGCTGGAAGTGGCCGCGCACCTGACTGGGCAAACCCCCATCGCGCCGTATGAAGCGCAAGGCTTGTTGCGCCAGGTGCTGCCCTATCCAGATTTGGCCGAAGTGCAGGGCCAGATTGCCGCCAAGCGCGCCCTGCTGGTGGCGGGCGCCGGCTCGCATAATCTGCTGTTCACCGGCCCGCCAGGCACGGGTAAAACCCTGCTGGCCAGCCGCCTGCCGGGGCTGTTACCACCGCTGGATGAGGCCGAAGCGCTGGAGGTGGCGGCCATTCATTCCGTGGCCAGCCATACGCCGCTGAGTGCCTGGCCACAAAGGCCGTTTCGCACACCGCACCATAGCGCCTCCGGCCCGGCGCTGGTCGGTGGTGGCAGTCGTCCACAGCCCGGCGAAATCACCTTGGCCCATCAGGGCGTGCTGTTTTTGGACGAGCTTCCCGAATTCGACCGCAAGGTGCTGGAGGTTTTAAGAGAACCTCTGGAAAGTGGCCACATTGTGATTGCCCGCGCCCGTGACAAGGTGCGTTTCCCCGCGCGGTTTCAATTGGTTGCAGCCATGAACCCCTGTCCCTGTGGGCACCTGGGCGACCCCTCGGGGCGTTGCCGCTGCTCGGCCGAACAGATCCAGCGCTACCGCAGCAAACTCTCCGGGCCACTGCTTGATCGCATCGACCTGCACCTGACGGTGCCACGAGAAACCACCCGTTTAAATGCCCATAGCGAAGCAGGCCCCAGCAGTGCGGAACTGGCCGCACGAGTAGTCACCGCGCGCCAACTGCAACTGCAACGTCAAGGCTGCGCCAATGCGCACTTGGACCTAAATGGCGTGCAGCAACATTGCAGCCTGCCGGACGTCGACCGGCAATGGCTGGAGAGCGCCTGCGAGCGCTTGGGTTTGAGCCTGCGCGCGGCGCACCGGGTGCTGAAAGTGGCACGCACCCTGGCGGATCTGGATGCCGCCAGCACCATCCACCGCCATCATCTAGCGGAAGCGTTGCAGTACCGCCCCAGCACCAGCGGCGCATAAACAGCACGCCGAAGAAGACCCGCCAGGCTTGACGGCAAACTGCCGGAAGTCGCTAGCAGCCTGTCGGACTTGAGCCCCGCAGACAGATAGAGCATTGGCTTTTCCGGAAATCAGGCATTTTTGCCAATTT
>CAMCJM010000199.1 GCA_945874835.1 Pseudomonas synxantha
GCCACGTCGTGGAGTGCCTGTTCGGCAAACTGAAGCATTACCGGCGGATTGCTACGCGTTTTGAGAAAAAGGCCAGTCATTTCAAGTCTATGCTGGCCTTCGCTGCAACCCTGTTGTGGCTCCGCTGATACGTCAACA
The DNA here is from genome assembly GCA_945874835.1 of Pseudomonas synxantha. GTDB lineage: Bacteria > Pseudomonadota > Gammaproteobacteria > Pseudomonadales > Pseudomonadaceae > Aquipseudomonas > Aquipseudomonas synxantha_B. The sequence goes on from CAMCJM010000199.1 coordinate 139, forward strand.
GAACCTAGCAACTGCTCCCCGGCCCCGGTCAGGCTCAGTTTGCGCGTAGTGCGGTGCAGCAGGCGCGCACCGACCCAGGTTTCCAACTCGCCCAGGTAGCGCGACACCATCGCCCGCGACATCTCCAGCGCATCGGCCGCCGCAGTCTGGCTGCCGCGCTCCACCACCTCCACAAAGACCCGCGTGGCCGTCAGCCGGTCCATAATTAGCCCACTTAATGCAACAAAGATGTGCAGATTACGGGGCTTTTTGATCGATTTAAAGCAACTAAGATCACCTCACTCACTCAACAGGAGATCCACATGTCGATCCTTACCCATCTGCGCAGCCTGCTGGCCAGCGCCAGCCTGCTAACCCTGGCGACTACCGCCATGGCCCAACCACTGACCCTGGATGTTTACAACCCCGGTGACAAAGCGGTGTTCCCCGTGACCTCAACGCTGATCAGCGGCGAGCGCGATGTGATTCTGGTCGATGCGCAGTTTTCCACCCGCGAAGCACAGGAGCTGGTTGAGCGCATTCAAGCCAGCGGCAAAAACCTGACCACCATCTTTATCAGCCACGACGACCCGGATTTCTACTTCGGCCTGGATACCCTGAGCCGCGCCTTCCCCAAGGCCAAGGTAGTGGCCACGGCAGCGACCATTGCTTACATCGAGAAAAGCCGTGAACCGAAGCTGGCCTACTGGGGCCCAATCCTCAAAGACAGCGCACCCGCCCGCACAGTGGTGCCGCAAGCGCTGCAGGGCGATCACCTGATGCTGGAAGGCCAGCGCCTCGAACTGGTCGGCCATGACCCGAAACACACCAGCCTGTGGATCCCCAGCATCAAAGCCGTGGTGGGCGGCGTGCTGACCTACGCCAACATCCACCCTTGGATTGCCGATGCGCAAACACCGCAAGCGCGCCAGACCTGGCTGAAATCGTTGGATGAGCTGGAAGCGCTGCAGCCGAAAACCTTGGTGCCAGGCCATTTTATGGACGAGCCGAAGCTGAACCTGGATGACCTGCGCTTTACCCGCAACTACCTCAACGACCTGGAAGCCGCACTGCCCAAGGCCAAGAACAGCCAGGCGCTGATTGAGGCGATGAAGGCCAAGTACCCGGATCTGCTCGACGCCAGCAGCCTGGAACTGAGCGCCAAGGTGCTCAAAGGTGAGATGCAGTGGCCGTAAGCCGCGACGCGGGCTTTTTGTAGGGGGATGTCCACCGCAGACCACGCCGATGGCGGACAAGCCTTCGGCATGTCCGCCCTACGCCGTCATGCGACGTAGCCCGGATGCAATCCGGGAGAGATTGTCTAGCGGACAGCATTCCCCGGATTGCATCCGGGCTACCGCTACGATTCCCTGATTAAGCACAAGGCCGGCTATTCACGCTCAAAGCGGTAAAACAGGTTGGGCTCACTGACCAGATAGAGGTTGCCCTGATCATCCAGAGTCAGCCCCTCGCCTTGCGGCACGCTGTCTTTGAGCCCAGCAAAGCCGCGTAGCAGCGAACGGAAACTGATCAGTTTGCCGTCCTGCGCATCCAACTCGATCATCACCTGAGATTCGTCGCTGAGCAGGGCCAGGTGCCCGGTTTGCTCGTCGTAATGCACCGATGACAAATCCGTGGCGAAGACCTTGTGATCAATCCAGGCCTGACGATCAATCACCTGCAAGTTGAAGTTGCCCTGCATGCTGGTCTTCAACCCGCGAATTTCATACAGCTTGCGCGGCGAATGCTCTTTGACCACAAACAGCCGGTCGCGCGCGCGGTCGTACCCTACGCCCTCAAAGCCCTGGTTACCGCCCAGATCAATACCCAGGGTCAGCGCCCGGTAATCGTCACGGAACAGCGGGCCTGCCTGTGCGGGTATCTGCACCACCACCAGCGCCTGATCGCGTTCCTCGGCCAGTAACAACAGGTTGTCACCCAAGTAAGTAATCCCTTCGACATCGCTGAAACCACTGAGTGGGTAACGCGCCAGCACCTCGCCATCCTTGCTCAGGGCCAGCAACTCCTCGGGGCTGTTGACCACCGCCCAGAGCTGATCGCGCGCGTCATCGTAAGTGAGTCCGGAAAGGTTTTGGCTGACCCCAACAACCGGTAACGCATCGATACGCACCTGATACTCAGGCAGCCACAGGCTGCGGCCTTGCCATTCGGTTTCATGCCAGGAGGTCTTCAGCCAGAAGTACAGGCGGTTATCCAAGTGCCGAACCGCCACCTGATAAATCAGAGTCAACGTCAATAACAGCAGCGCCCATTTCCATGGGCTGATTTTCGGTAGCCGTCCTAGCCCCTCTTTAGCAGCGGACATCATCAATTATTATTCTCGCGCGCAGGGAAAACAGCAGGTTGTCGTATCTACATGACAGCCTTGCGTTGCACTCTTAAAGAATGATGCAGTGCGCCTGGCTGGCTTTAGGAGTACCAAGAGCACGTGAAGTTCAGGTGGCGCTCAGCCAATCCGCCATGCCCCCTAATAAACGGACGCCTGTGATAAGGTGCCGAGCCTTTTTAACCACCATGGACAGAGGCAGATGGACGTAACGCTGACCCAGCCAGCGCGCGGCAGACCTACGCCGCCATAGCGTTCCGCCCCCCTTGCGCCCAGCCAGCCGGTTATACCCCCGCCTGCGCTGCGCCTGAAACACATGCCAGCCCTCATGCGGCAGCGTTGTAACAGCCTGTTTTTCGTCAATCCAGCATGCCCAGCATGCGCATTGGCAGACCCCACTTTTGGAACACACCATGCTCGAACACCTGAAAAACACCTGGTTCTTTAATGTACGCGGCGACGTGCTCGCCGGTTTGGTGGTGGCGCTGGCGCTGATCCCGGAGGCCATCGCGTTTTCGATCATTGCCGGCGTCGACCCTAAAGTTGGCCTGTATGCCTCGTTCTGTATTGCCGTGGTGATTGCCTTTGTCGGCGGCCGTCCGGGTATGATCAGCGCCGCCACCGGGGCCATGGCCCTGCTGATGGTGACGTTGGTGAAGAACCACGGTTTGGAATACCTGCTGGCCGCGACCCTGCTCTGCGGGGTGCTGCAAATCGGCGCGGGTTACCTCAAGCTCGGTTCGCTGATACGTTTTGTCTCGCGCTCGGTGGTCACCGGTTTCGTCAACGCCCTGGCGATTCTGATCTTTATGGCCCAGTTGCCGGAGCTGACCAACGTCACCTGGCATGTGTACGCCATGTGCGCCGCAGGCCTGGGCATCATCTACCTGTTCCCCTATGTGCCGAAGATCGGCCAACTGATTCCCTCGCCGCTGGTGTGCATCCTGTCGATGACAGCGGTGGCGATGTATTTCGGTCTGGATATCCGCACCGTCGGCGACATGGGCGAGCTGCCGGACACCCTGCCGATCTTCCTTTGGCCAGACGTGCCGCTGAACCTTGAAACCCTGACGATCATCTTCCCTTACGCCGCAGCATTGGCCGTGGTCGGCCTGCTGGAATCGATGATGACCGCGACCATCATCGATGACATGACCGACACCAGCAGCGACAAAAACCGCGAATGCAAGGGTCAGGGCGTGGCCAATATCGCCTCCGGCTTGATGGGCGGCATGGCCGGCTGCGCGATGATCGGCCAATCGGTGATCAACGTGAAATCCGGTGGGCGTGGTCGCCTGTCATGCCTGGTGGCCGGTAGCGTGCTGTTGCTGATGGTGGTGTTTCTCAGCGACTGGGTCAGCCAGATCCCCATGGCGGCGCTGGTGGCGGTGATGATCATCATGGTGTCGATTGGCACCTTCAGCTGGGACTCGCTGCGTAACCTGAAAAAATTCCCGCTCTCCACCAATCTGGTCATGCTCGCCACCGTAGCGGTGACTGTTTACACCCATAACCTGGCCTACGGCGTGTTTGTCGGCGTGCTGCTGGCGGCGATGTTCTTTGCCAACAAGATTGGTCATTTCCTCTATATCAACTCGCAAACCGACAGCGAAGGGCGTCAGCGCACCTACACGGTGGTGGGTCAGGTGTTCTTCAGCTCCGCCGACAAGTTCGTCGCAGCCTTTGATTTCCAGGACGTGCCGAGTAAGGTCACCATCGACCTGACCCGCGCGCACTTCTGGGACATCACCGCCGTGGCCGCATTGGATAAGGTCGTACTCAAACTGCGCCGTGCCGGCAGCGAGGTTGAGGTGCTGGGCCTGAACGACGCCAGCGCCACCCTCATCGATCGCTTTGGCATGCATGAGAAACCCGAGGAAATCGACAAGGTCGTCGGCCACTGAGAGTCAGCGTGATTTGGCCGTCATCGCCGCAAGCAACTGCTCCAGCGGCATCGGCCGACCAAAGTAGTAACCCTGGAATCGCGTGCAGCCATAACTGCTCAGGCGCTCGGACTGTTCCAGGGTCTCGACGCCTTCAGCAATCACTTCCAGATTCAACGCATGGCCCAGCGTGACAATGGCGCGGGCGATATCGGCATCTGACGGGTCGGTCATCAGGTCGCAGACAAATGAGCGATCGATCTTCAGTTGATCCAGCGGCAAGGTTTTCAAGTACGACAATGACGAATAGCCGGTGCCAAAGTCGTCCAGCGAGAAGCGAATACCATGGCCCTTGAGCTGGACCATTTTGCTAATTACCGCCTCACGTCCATCCAGCAACATGCTTTCGGTGATTTCCAGCTTTAGCCGGTTTGGATTACAACCACTGCGTTTCACGCAGTGCAGCACCTGCTCGACAAAGTCGGCTTGTTGCAACTGTTTGGCACTGACATTAACCGACAGGCTCAAGTGCTGGGTATGCGCCTGCCGCCCCCACTGCGCCAGGGTGGCGCAAGCGGTTTCCAGCACCCATTCGCCAAGCGGCAGAATCAGGCCGCTGCCCTCCGCCACAGGGATAATCTCCCCCGGCGCAAGCAAACCACGCTCGGGGTGTTGCCAACGCAGCAACACTTCCGCCCCTTGCAGCCCTGCGTGCTGATCAATCTGCGCCTGGTAATAGAGGACAAACTCGCTTTTCAACAACCCCTGGCGCAGATCGCTTTCCAGGCTGGCACGCAGCAACACTTGCTGTTGCATGCGCTGCTCAAAGAAGCAGCAGGTGTTCCGCCCTGAGGCCTTGGCCTGGTACATGGCCAGATCAGCTTGTTTCATCAAGTCATCCAGCAGCTCATCAGTACCGCTAAACATCGCAATGCCGATGCTCAGGGTGCTGAAATGCTCAATACCACCGATGCGAAAGGGCTGGCGCAAACTCAGTAAGATCTTGCCGGCAATCGCCTGAGCCTGCTGGGCCGCCTGATTTGGCTCCTGGCCAAGGTTTTCCAGCAGCACCACAAACTCATCGCCGCCAATGCGCGCCACGCTATCACTTTGCCGCACACAACTGGTCAGGCGCTCCACGACCTGTTGCAGGAGTTCGTCACCCATGGCATGACCGCGCGAATCGTTGAGGGTTTTGAAGTTATCCAGGTCGATAAACAAAATCGCCCCGCGCTGCTCGGTCTCCTGACTGGTAAGCAAGGCATGCTCCAGCCGCTCGCGCTGCAAACGGCGGTTGGGCAGTTGGGTCAGCGGGTCGTAGTAGGCCAGCTGCTCAATGCGCTGCTCGGCCGCTTTGCGCTGCGTGGTGTC
>CAMCJM010000200.1 GCA_945874835.1 Pseudomonas synxantha
GGCTTACGTCAACAGAACCTAGTAAGGGTTCCGGATTCTCCTGCTGAACAAGGATTAGTCAACAATCCTTAAGTGAACAGCATTGCCGCATCGGCGGGGCTTTCAGTACAAGTTAAGCGCGAACTTGCGAGCTAGAGCGATACAAGGAGCTACGTCAGTAACAGCCTCTGGCTGGTCAAGCAGCCGAGAAACGCAGCGCAGCGGAGTAACAGCCAACTGCTGACCCCCAGGGTGAGCGAAGCGAATCAAGCGGAGTGTACGAGTTGTACATGAGCATAACTCGCTACGCTCACCCCTTCGGGGCCGCACTGACGTGCGTTAGCCGCAAACGGCTTTCCGAGGCTGCTTTCAACGCCGTAGCGCCGACGCGCAGCAGATCGCCTAGGCTTAGTTGACCTTGGCAGCCAGCTCACCCTTGGCATAACGCTGGAACATGGTTTCCAGGTTCATCGGCTTGATCCTCGAGGCATTGCCGGCGGTGCCGAAGGCTTCGTAACGGGCGATGCAGATGTCGCGCATGGCGGTGACGGTGGCACCGAAGAACTTACGCGGGTCGAACTCGCTCGGGTTCTCGGCCATCAGGCGGCGCATGGCACCGGTGGACGCCAGGCGCAGGTCGGTGTCGATGTTGACCTTACGCACGCCGTACTTGATGCCTTCAACGATTTCTTCAACCGGCACGCCGTAGGTTTCTTTGATGTCGCCGCCGTACTGGTTGATGATCGCCAGCCACTCTTGCGGCACCGACGAGGAACCGTGCATCACCAGGTGGGTGTTGGGGATGCGCGCGTGGATGGCCTTGATGCGGTCGATGGCGAGGATGTCACCGGTGGGCGGCTTGGTGAACTTGTACGCGCCGTGGCTGGTGCCGATAGCGATGGCCAATGCATCGACCTGGGTTTGCTTGACGAAATCAGCCGCTTCTTCCGGGTCGGTGAGCATCTGGCTGTGATCGAGCACGCCTTCCGCGCCGACGCCGTCTTCTTCGCCGGCCATACCGGTTTCCAGGCTGCCCAGGCAACCCAACTCACCTTCCACCGACACGCCGCAGGCGTGGGCAAAGGCCACGGTCTGCTGGGTGACACGGACGTTGTAGTCGTAGTCAGCCGGGGTTTTGCCGTCTTCTCTCAGCGAGCCGTCCATCATCACCGAGCTGAAGCCCAGTTGGATCGAGCGCTGGCAGACGTCCGGGCTTGTGCCGTGGTCCTGGTGCATGCACACCGGGATGTGCGGGAATTCTTCGATCGCCGCCAGGATCAGGTGGCGCAAGAACGGCGCACCGGCGTATTTACGCGCACCGGCGGAGGCCTGGACGATCACCGGGGAGTCGGTCTTGTCGGCCGCTTCCATGATCGCGCGCATTTGCTCGAGGTTATTGACGTTGAAGGCCGGCACGCCGTAGCCGAATTCGGCGGCGTGGTCGAGCATCTGGCGCATGCTGATAAGTGCCATGGTGTTCTTTCTCCCGGTGGTGCTCGTTAATCATTCAAGCCTGCCGCAGGGGCAGGCGCTATTCAAGTCATGCAGACCGGGGGTCAACCCTGCCTGTATTTAAGTCGTTGTCAGGGTGCCTTGCAGCCGCGCCCGATCAGGTCGTCCTGCGCTGTCCAGTACACCACGCCCTGCTCGCCCTTGGTGTGGAAGGACAGCTGGCCATCGCTGTACAGCGCACCCGAACCGGCCGGTTCCTGAGTCAGGCGATAGACAATATCGCCGCCGCCCAAGCGCACATCCACCTGCTCGCCCTTGCTGTCGGCCAGGCGCCAGAGCACCTCGGCCTGGCTGTCGCATACCCAGCGCGTCCAGCTATCAGACGGTGCTGGCTGGCTGGCGCACGCGCCAAGCACACTGAGCAACGCCAGCACAGTGCTGCGCTTGAGCATCGTTAAAGGCTCCCTGATCAGGCTGATCATGCGTTGGCGCGCGCTTCGAGTACGGCCACGGCCGGCAGCACCTTGCCCTCAACGAATTCGAGGAACGCGCCGCCACCGGTGGAGATATAGCTGATCTGCTCAGCAATGCCGTATTTGTCGATGGCTGCGAGAGTGTCGCCACCGCCCGCAATGGAGAACGCCGCGCTTTCGGCAATGGCTTGAGCCAGTACCTGGGTGCCGTTGCCGAACTGATCGAACTCGAACACGCCGACCGGACCGTTCCACAGGATGGTGCTGGAGGCCTTGAGCATTTCAGCAAACATGGCCGCCGTCTGCGGGCCAATGTCGAGGACCATGTCGTCTTCAGCCACATCGGCCACCAACTTGGTCGTTGCTTCAGCGTCCTTGGCAAAGGCCTTGGCCACCACCACATCGACCGGCAACGGCACGCTGACCTTGGCCGCAATGGCCTTGGCAGTGTCGAGAAGATCAGCCTCATACAGCGACTTGCCGACCGGGAAACCGGCGGCGGCGAGGAAGGTGTTGGCAATGCCGCCACCGACAATCAGCGAGTCGCAGATGTCGGCCAGGGAGTTGAGCACATCCAGCTTGGTCGACACCTTGGAGCCTGCAACGATAGCCAGCATCGGCCGCGCAGGCGCGCCCAGGGCCTTGCCCAGTGCGTCTAACTCAGCCGCCAGCAGCGGGCCGGCGCAAGCCACTTGGGCGAATTTGGCCACGCCATGGGTCGAACCTTCGGCGCGGTGGGCGGTGCCGAAAGCGTCCATGACGAACACGTCGCACAGGGCGGCGTACTGCTGGGCCAGCTCATCGCTGTTCTTCTTCTCGCCGGTGTTGAAGCGCACGTTTTCAAACAGCACCACTTCACCGGCTTTGATTTCAACGCCACCGAGGTAATCCTTGATCAGCGGCACGTCACGGCCCAGCGCCTTGCTCAGGTAGGCCGCCACTGGCGCCAGACTGTTCTCTGCGCTGAACTCGCCTTCGGTCGGACGCCCCAAGTGCGAGCAGACCATCACAGCAGCACCTTTTTCCAGTGCCAGCTTGATGGTCGGCAGGGAAGCGAGGATGCGCGCGTCGCTCTTCACCACGCCGTCTTTGACGGGCACGTTGAGGTCTTCGCGGATCAGCACGCGCTTACCGGCGAGGTCGAGGTCGGTCATCTTCAGAACGGTCATAGCGTCAGTCCTTCACGGGAACAGGAGTAGTCAGGGAAAGGAAATGTTCGGCAACATCGAGCATGCGGTTGGCAAACCCCCACTCGTTGTCGAACCAGGCCAGCAGGTTGACCAGACGCGGCCCGGAGACACGGGTCTGGCTGCCATCGACAATCGCCGAGTGCGGGTCGTGGTTAAAGTCGCAACTGGCATGCGGCAGTTCGGTGTAGGCCAGCAAGCCCTTGAGCGGGCCGTTGAGCGAGGCCTCACGCAGCACCGCATTGATCTCCGCCGCCGAGGTATCACGGGCGGTCTGCAGGGTGATGTCCAGGCAGGAGACGTTTACCGTCGGCACGCGCATGGCCTTGGCTTGAATACGCCCGGTCAATTCCGGCAGCAGGCGTTCGATCCCGCGTGCCAACCCGGTGGACACCGGAATCACCGATTGAAAGGCCGAGCGCGTGCGGCGCAGGTCTTCGTGATGGTAAGCGTCAATCACCGGCTGATCGTTCATCGCCGAGTGGATGGTGGTGATCGATACGTACTCGATACCCACCGTCTCGTTGAGCAATTTGAGCAGCGGCACACCGCAGTTGGTGGTGCAGGAGGCGTTCGACACCAGCCGCTCGTGGCCGGTCAGGTCGCCCTGATTGACCCCGAACACCACCGTGGCGTCGATATCCGCTTCACTGGCCATCGGCTGCGAGAGCAGCACGCGCGGCGCACCCGCCTCAATAAAGCGCTGCGCCTCGCCACGGCTGGTGTATTGGCCGGAACACTCGAGCAACAAGTCGATGCCCAGCGCCGCCCAGTCAACACCTTCCGGCGTGGCCTGACGCAGCACTTTGACGCAGTCACCATTGATGTGCAGACAATCACCGTCAACCTTCACCTCACCGGGGAAACGCCCATGAGTGGAGTCGAAACGCGTCAGGTATTCGATGCTGGCTTGATCGGCCAGGTCATTCAGCGCAACGATTTCCAGCTGCGCCCCGTCACCACGCTCATGCAATGCGCGCAGCACGCAGCGGCCGATACGGCCGTAGCCGTTGAGGGCGATTCGATAGGGACGTTTGGACATCGGGTATCTCGGCTGAACGTAGGGTGGATCGCGCTTCATCGATCCACCGGCGGTGTCACGGTGGATGAAAAGACTCTCATCCCCCCTACGGCGTCGTTCTCACTCAGGCGTCGAGCAGGTCGGCAGCAGTTTCCAAGATGTTTTCGACGGTGAAGCCGAATTCCTCGAACAACTGCGCCGCCGGGGCCGACTCACCGAAGGTGGTCATGCCGATGATGCGACCTTCCAGACCGACGTACTTGTACCAATAGTCGGCATGCGAGGCTTCGATGGCGATGCGCGCGCTGACTTGCAGCGGCAGCACGGCCTGCTTGTAGTCCGCATCCTGCTGGTCGAAGACGCTGGTGGATGGCATCGACACCACGCGCACCAAACGTCCTTCGGCGGTCAGCTTGTCGTAGGCGGCAACGGCCAGACCGATTTCCGAACCGGTGGAAATCAGGATCAGCTCCGGCTCACCGGCGCAATCTTTCAGCACGTAACCACCGCGAGCGACATCAGCCAGCTGCTGGGCATCACGGCTCTGGTGCGGCAGGTTCTGCCGGCTGAAGATCAGCGCGCTTGGGCCATCGTGGCGCTCAATGGCGTATTTCCATGCCACCGCCGATTCCACGGCGTCACAAGGGCGCCAGGTGTCGAGGTTCGGCGTGCCACGCAGGCTGGCCAGTTGCTCGATCGGCTGGTGGGTCGGGCCGTCTTCGCCCAAGCCAATGGAGTCGTGGGTGAACACATAGAGCACACGCTTTTTCATCAGTGCGGACATGCGCACGGCGTTGCGCGCGTATTCCATAAAGATCAGGAAGGTCGCACCGTATGGCACAAAGCCGCCATGCAGGGCGATGCCGTTCATGATCGCGCTCATGCCGAACTCGCGCACGCCGTAGAACATGTAGTTGCCGCTGGCATCCGCGTCGGATACGCCCTTACAGCCTTTCCACAGGGTGAGGTTGGAGCCAGCGAGGTCCGCCGAGCCACCGAGGAACTCAGGCAGCAGCGGACCGAAGGCGTTCAGGGTGTTCTGGCTGGCCTTACGGCTGGCGATGGTTTCGCCTTTGGCGGCCACTTCTTGAATATAGGCAGCGGTCTTCTCAGCGAAATCGGCTGGCAGCTCACCGGCGACGCGGCGCTTAAACTCACTGGCCAGCTCCGGGAAGGCCACGGCATAGGCAGCGAAACGCTGATCCCACTCGGCCTCGGCAGCCGCACCGGCGGCTTTGCCATCCCACTCGGCATAGATGTCGGCCGGAATTTCGAACGGGCCATGGTTCCAGCCGAGGGTGGCGCGGGTCAGGGCGATTTCTTCAACGCCCAGCGGCGCACCGTGGCAGTCTTCCTTGCCCTGCTTGTTCGGCGAGCCAAAACCGATAGTGGTTTTGCAGCAGATCAGGGTCGGCTGGTCGCTGGTTTTACGGGCGGTTTCGATGGCGGTTTTGATCTCTTCAGCATCGTGGCCATCGACATTGCGAATCACCTGCCAGCCGTAGGCTTCAAAGCGCTTAGGCGTGTCATCGGTGAACCAGCCTTCGACTTCGCCGTCGATGGAGATGCCGTTGTCGTCGTAGAAAGCGACCAGTTTGCCCAG
>CAMCJM010000201.1 GCA_945874835.1 Pseudomonas synxantha
CGAAATGAGTTTTACCGCCTGTACCTGGGCGATTCTCGGGTTTATCAACAGCGTCTCCGCTGATCGCTCCGGGAACATCCCCAAGTACCTGGCCGAGCTGCATGCCTCGGCCCCGCATTACGTCCTGCCGCATCGACGGGAGGAGCGCGTTTACCCTCGGGCTATCAGGCTTAAATCTTCGGAGTATCCGATCAGAAATAAAAATGCCAGTCAGCTTAACTGACTGGCATTAGCCCGAAGGCTGGCTTTTTAACAAGCGCACACCGGCTTAAAAGGTTTCGCCCTTGGCGGCCTTCTCCAACAGCAAAGCAGGCGGCAGGAAGCGTTCACCGTACTGCTCAGCCAGGTACTGGGCGCGGGCGACAAAGTCCTGCACGCCGTACTGGTTGATGAACTGCAACGCGCCGCCGGTCCAGGCGGCAAAGCCGATGCCGAAGATCGAACCGATGTTGGCATCGGCCACCGACTTGAGCACGCCCTCCTCCACACAACGCACGGTTTCGATGGCCTGGATAAACAGGATGCGATCGCGTACGTCTTCCTGTGAAATCTGCGCCTCGGCTTTTTCAAAGCGTGCTTTGAGTTCCGGCCACAGGTGCTTCTTGCCGCCAGCCGGAGCGCCGGCCGCAGGGTAATCGTAGAAGCCCGCCCCAGCGGCTTTGCCCGGCCGCTTGTATTCGCCCAGCATCATGTCGATGACGGCAAAGGCCGGGTGCTCGGGGATCTGTTTACCTTCGGCGGCGAGGTCCTTGATGGTCTGCTGGCGAATATGGTTCATCAGGCTCATCGACACTTCGTCGCTGATCGCCAGCGGGCCCACCGGCATACCCGCTTTGCGCGCTTCGTTCTCGATCATCGCTGCGCTCACGCCTTCACCGAGCATGGCCAGGCCTTCGTTGGTGAAGGTGCCGAACACGCGCGAGGTGAAGAAGCCACGGCTGTCGTTGACTACGATCGGGGTCTTCTTGATCTGCATGACGTAGTCGAAACCACGCGCCAGGGTCTCGTCACTGGTGTGCTCGCCCTTGATGATTTCCACCAACGGCATCTTGTCCACCGGGCTGAAGAAGTGCAGGCCGATAAACTTGTCCTGCTTCTGCACTGCGGTGGCCAGGCCGGTGATCGGCAATGTCGAGGTATTGGAGGCGATCACTGCATCCGCCAGCGCAGCGGATTCAGCGGCGGCCGTGACCTTGGCTTTGAGGTCGCGGTCCTCGAACACGGCTTCGATGATCAGGTCACAGCCTTCGAAATCAGCATCACTGACCGTCGGTTTGATCCGCGCCAGAATGCCATCGCGTTTCTCGGCGCTCATCTGGCCACGGCTGACCTTCTTATCCAGCAACTTGGACGAGTAATCCTTACCCTTCTCAGCGGCCTCGATGGAAATGTCCTTGAGCACTACATCGATACCGGCGACGGCCGACACGTAGGCAATACCGGCGCCCATCATGCCGGCACCGAGTACGCCGACCTTCTTGGTCACATAGGGTGCGAAGCCTTGCGGACGCGAGCCACCGGCGTTGATTTCATTGAGCTGGAACCAGAAGGTGCCAATCATGTTCTTCGCCACCTGGCCGGTGGTCAGTTCGGTGAAGTAGCGCGCCTCGATGATCTGCGCGGTGTCGAAATCAACCTGCGCGCCCTCGACGGCAGCGCACATGATCTTCTCCGGCGCGGGGAAGCAGCCCTTGGTTTTGTCACGTAGCACACTCGGTGCGATGGCCAGCATTTGCGCCACATTTGGGCTGGACGGCGTGCCACCGGGAATTTTGTAGCCTTTCACGTCCCACGGCTGCACAGCCGTCGGGTTGGCGGCGATAAAGGCGCGGGCCTTGGCCAGCAGCTCATCGCTGTCAGCGGCCAGTTCATGGATCAGGCCGGCTTTGAGCGCCGCATCAGGGCGTACCTTCTTGCCCTCGGCCAGATACGGCAGGGCTTTTTCCAGGCCGAGGATACGCACCATGCGCACCACCCCGCCGCCGCCTGGCAGCAGGCCAAGGGTCACTTCCGGCAGGCCGAGCTGGATGCTGGAATTGTTCAGGGCGATACGGTGATGGCAGGCCAGGGCAATTTCCCAGCCGCCGCCCAGGGCCGCACCGTTGATGGCGGCCACCACCGGTTTGCCGAGGCACTCCAGGCGGCGCAGCTGGCCTTTGATATTGAGGATCATCTGGTAGAAAGCCGGCGCATCGGCCTTGGTGACCTTGATCAGCTCATTCAGGTCGCCGCCAGCGAAGAAGGTCTTCTTCGCGGAGGTGAGGATAACCCCGGCGATGGAATCCTTCTCGGCTTCCAGGCGGTCGACGGTCTTGCCCATGGCTTCGCGGTACACCGCGTTCATGGTGTTGGCACTCTGGCCGGGCATGTCCATGGTCAGAACGACAATATTGTCCTGGCCTTTTTCGTAACGGATGGCGTCAGTCATTTCTATTCACATTCCCAAATGTTGGGGGAGCGCTTCAGGGGCGTCACGAGCGAAGGTCAGGCAAGGCGGAAATCATTCGGAAAGCGGAGTTTGCTGGTGCAAATGAGCATTTCCGGAGGATTTCCAACGCAGCATGGCCGAGCGCAGTAGCCCGTGATAGCTCCTTAAATACGTTCAATAATGGTGGCAATACCCATACCGCCGCCTACGCACAATGTTGCTAGGCCATAGCGCAATTGGCGCTTCTCCAGCTCATCAAGCAGGGTGCCAAGGATGGCGCAGCCGGTTGCACCCAGCGGGTGGCCCATGGCGATGGAGCCGCCGTTGACGTTGACCTTGTCCTCGCTGACGCCCATGTCCTTCATAAATTTCATCACCACCGAGGCGAACGCCTCATTGACCTCGAACAGGTCGATGTCATTGACGTTCAACCCGGCCTTGGCCAGTGCCTTGCGCGTGGCCGGTGCCGGGCCGGTGAGCATGATGGTCGGGTCGGTGCTGGTCACCGCCGTGGCGACGATGCGCGCACGCGGCTTCAAGCCCAGTTCTTTGCCTTTGGCTTCGGAGCCGATCAGCATCAGGGCCGAACCATCGACAATGCCCGAGCTGTTGCCCGGGGTGTGCACGTGGTTGATTTGTTCAACATGGCTGTAGACGCGCAGCGCGGTGCTGTCGAAGCCCATCTGGCCCATCATTTCGAAGCTCGGCTTGAGCTTGCCCAGGCCTTCGAGGGTGGACTCGCCACGGATAAATTCGTCGTGATCGAGCAGGACGATGCCGTTCTGATCGGCCACCGGAATCAGCGATTTGCTGAACGAGCCATCTTTGCTGGCGCGGGCAGCTTTTTGCTGCGAGCGCAGGGCGAAGCTGTCGACGTCGGTGCGGCTGAAACCTTCCAGGGTGGCAATCAGATCGGCACCGATACCCTGCGGGGTGAAATGGGTGTGCATATTGGTCGCCGGGTCCATCACCCAGGCGCCGCCGTCGGAGCCCATGGGAATGCGCGACATCGATTCGACACCGCCGACCACCACCAGATCCTCGAAACCGGAACGCACCTTCATCGCGCCCATGTTCACTGCTTCCAGGCCCGAGGCGCAGAAACGGTTGAGCTGCACGCCGGACACGCTGACATCCCAATCGGCGACCATGGCGGCCGTTTTGGCGATGTCCGCGCCCTGATCACCCACCGGCGTTACACAGCCGAGCACGATGTCATCGACCTGGCTGGTGTCCAGGTTATGACGCGCTTGCAGGGCCTTGAGCAGGCCGGCGATGAGGTCGAC
Organism: Pseudomonas synxantha; assembly: GCA_945874835.1. Taxonomy (GTDB): domain Bacteria; phylum Pseudomonadota; class Gammaproteobacteria; order Pseudomonadales; family Pseudomonadaceae; genus Aquipseudomonas; species Aquipseudomonas synxantha_B. Next base: position 3,715 of record CAMCJM010000201.1, read on the forward strand.
CGGCTTGACGCTGTACAGCGCCCCATCCTTCTTGCCCTTGCCGCGGGGCGTGCGCACGGCATCGAAAATATATGCTTCGGTCATGGCGTCCTCAGAACTCCAATGGAGGGTGGCTGATGGCGCAGGTGAGGCCCGCGCCTGTTTTTGTTGAGTGCTGTCACCATACGCCGCGTACCGGCAGGCTCAATGACCGAAGCGCTCAGGGCCATTGACCGCTCAGCTCAGACCAACGGTTACGTGCGGGGCAAACAGGCAACAACGCCTCTAGCTCAAGGGCTGCTTAAGGTCGATTGGGGTTACGTCATAACTGCCGGCAGCAAGCCTGCGAAGCGTTGTAATCAACTCATCTATGGCCGCACCCCGTACGCCCCTACAGTTGAAAAGCGAGCCCTGCAGCATCACCGCAGGCCGCCGGTTGTAGGCGTTGTCGCCGGGTTTTGCCGGGGCAGCATGTTTGACCACCCAGAGACGTGGCGTCACCACCGCGTAGTGCTGCAAGGCTGTGACGACCCGCCGTAAAAAACAAGAAGGCCAACCGCCATGTTCAACCTCATTAAGATGCGCCAGGCCGGCATGATCGTTTTTGCCACCACCTTGATTTTGATCCTTCCCAACCTGACCCATTTGATCAACTGGGCCTGAATTTTGCTGCAGCGCTACTGCTGGCAAAACTCGACCGCGCCCCAGAAGCCCTGCCAGTCGCCTTAGTGGCGCTGGCAGCAGTTAACGGTGGCTTGTGCTAGGGTGATTTCACTCACCCAAGGAGCCCACCATGCGCACATTTATCGCCACCCTCGGCCTGCTCATTTATCTGCCCGTTATGGCCAACGAAAACCACCTGCATGCGGCCATCAGCGCTCTGCAAAACCCGCACAGTGTGCTGATAGATGTCCGCACCGCCGATGAGTTCGCAGTCAGTGCGCTACCCGGTGCCGAACAGATCGACTTTGAGCAGATCGCCAGCCGCATCAGCGCACTGGCCCCGGATAAAGACACGCTCATCGTCCTCTACTGCCGCAGCGGTCGCCGTTCGGGCATCGCCGAAGACAGGCTGCGCGCCCTCGGCTACAGCAACCTGATTAACGGCGGTGGTTATGAAGAGTTGAAAGTAGCTCTGCAGTCGCAGGATTGATCAGCGCCCCTTTTCCCGCCGCCCATCCTTCAGTTCAGTCTTAGGTTGTGACTTTGCGTCGCAAGGTTTCGACCTTATAACGAGGATGTTGCGCGGTAAGCGTCCAGCCACTCCCCTTCACTTTACGATTGAAAGCCCCAGCGGCAACAGCTCATCGATTCGACTGTTAGGCCAGGTGGGCATTTTTCCAACGTATCCTTGAGCCAGGCGGCGGGCTCAAAACCTTTAAGCTTGGCGGTGGCCAGCAGGCTCTGGATGACTGCAGCCCGGCGACCGGCGCGTTCTGAACCGCGCACACATCTACAGCCTGGTGGAAACCGCCAAGGCCAACGGTCAGGAACCTTACGCTTACCGGTGCCACATCCTCGAACTGCGTTCTCAGGTCAACAGCGTCGAAGGCTACGAAACGCTGCTGCTGTGGAACTGCAAACCAGCGACATCTCTGTAAAACGCAAAACCCCACCAGTCGGTTTTATTGCGGCGGCGATACGGACGCACTTAGCGGGGATGGATCAGCTTCACCCAATGCCCCAGAGACTGTGCCACCCGCCCCTGTAATGGACCGTGCCGCAGACCTCCATACCCCACTCGCCGGCTCGGCTTGCTCCTGTATATATCGCCTGAACACCTCTCGGTTCAGCCGCTTGCGCTGCACCGAGAGGCCGGAACGGACACTCTTGGCAACGTGGTAAACGGACTTGGCCGCCCAACCTTTCCAGCCTAGGTTCTGTTGACGTATCAGCGGAGCCACAACAGGGTTGCAGCGAAGGCCAGCATAGACTTGAAATGACTGGCCTTTTTCTCAAAACGCGTAGCAATCCGCCGGTAATGCTTCAGTTTGCCGAACAGGCACTCCACGACGTGGC
>CAMCJM010000202.1 GCA_945874835.1 Pseudomonas synxantha
TCGTGACCGCCTGTTTCGGAGCAGGCTGGAAATCGGTCACGTTGATAGCGAAATGAGCGGTCACGCGTTAGCGAAATGGCCGGTCACGATCTACCGAAACAGCCGGTCACGGTGGGCCGAAATACGCACTATGCCCTTTTTCTGGTGCCTGATCAGGCCGAAAAACACAAACTGCTTGAGGAAGTGATCAGCTACACCGATCAGGCTGGCGAACTGGTGCAAGCCAACACCGCGGCCCAGTTTGGTCGCGTGTATGCCAAGGCGCGCCTGGGTGAAGAACTCTCCGTGCCGGTGGTGCTCAAGCGCGGCTACACCACGCAAATTCCTAACGAACTTAAAGCCCTACTCGCCAAGCACCCGCAACAGCCTTTTGCGCTGACACTGTATGGCGGCTATGAAGCCGGGGTGATTCGCAAGGTCGGCAAAATGGTCGGGCGCATGACCTATGGCGTCAGTGCCGACAACATGGAGCAGTACTTCAGCCGCAGCTTCAAGGCGCAGGACAATCTGCCCATCGGTCATTACGAGTACGCCAACGCCCTGATGTACGTTTACGGCGATGACGAGCAAGAAAAAGCCCTTGCACACCTCAAACGCGCCGCTGCGATCAAGCCAATCAATGCCATGGAAGCGCTGGAAGTGGCGCACGCCAAACGCCTGCTGGCCCAGTTCGAGCAGACGCTGGCGCAAAACTAACCCCGCCTAAACGAAAGAAGGCTGCCAATCGGCAGCCTTCTTTCGTTTTGGGTTAACGCAATTACTGCTTGGCCCGCTCCAGCGGCTCCAATTGCGCCCACAAAGCCTGCGCCTCTTCCGTGAGCATGGAGTAACTGCGGATATCACCGTTGCGTTGCGCCTGCATCGCCTCTTCCAGCTTGGCACTGTATTGCTTGCGTAATTTCTTCGCAGGGTCGCTCTTGAACAAACCGAACATACTCAATGCCTCTGTCGAGAAGGGTTACCCGGTCAGGTAGAACAGCAGCTTAATCCAGCCAAACAACCGACAGGCTGCTCAGATGTAACAAGCTGATAACACCTTGGTTTAACTCAGGCATTGCTCGCGCAGCTTCTGCAAAGCCAGCGGCATTTTAGCGGCCGGCACACGCTGCAAGCTGCACAGCAGGTCGTGGGAAATATCGGCAATACCATGACGCTCGCGCAATAAGGCCGCCATAAAGCAAGTGAGGTTGGCCGCCATCTCGGCATCGGCCAATGCGCGGTGCGCCTTGCCGGTGTCTGGCAGCCCGGCCCAACGATTCAGGTTGCCCAGTTTATGACTGGGGGCCATTGGCAGCAGGCGGCGCGACAGTAACAACGAGCAGGCAAACGGCTGCACGCGCTGCCGACGAATAAGCGCCAACTCAGCATCCCAAAACTTCTGATCAAAACTGGCGTTATGTGCCAGCAGCGGTCGCTCGCCGACGAACTCAGCGACCTCCTGCATCACCTGCGCAGCAGGCGGCGCGCTGCGCACCATGGCATTGCTGATGCCGGTGAGCTGCTCAATAAAGGGCGGCACCCAGGCACCGCTGTTCATCAGGCTCTGGTAGCGCGCCACAATCTGCCCGCCCTCGACGATCACCACGCCAATTTCCGTCGCACGCGCTTGCTGGGCGGGCGACATGCCGGTGGTTTCAAAGTCGAGTACCGCGATGGAGTCCGCCAGCATTAATCAGTTCCTCAACAACAGTGCGCCATCAATCGGCACATAGCGGCTGGCGGCGCGCACCAGCGATTGCGCCGTCAGTCCCGGCACGCCGTAAGCGATGGCCTCAACGCCATAACTGCCACGTATTTTGTCCAGCAGCAGGTCAAAATCACCGTCACCGGAAGCCAGCACCACCTCATCGACACGTGGCGCGGCGTCCATGATGTCGATGGTGATGCCCACATCCCAATCACCTTTGGCCGAGCCGTCGCTGCGCTGGATAAACGGCTTGAGCTTCACGGTAAAGCCGAGGTTGCGCAGGATCTGCTGAAACTGCTGCTGCTTGTGATCGCCACGGTCGATGGCGTAGGCATACGCCTCGACGATCTGCCCATGCTGGCTGATGTCCGCCCACAACGCGGCGTAATTGAAGTGGCAGCCATAGGCTTGGCGCACGGTGTAATAGAGGTTTTCTACATCGGCGAATACGGCGATTTTCTTCACCGGCAATCCTCATCAGGCGGCTGACGGGCGAAGAGCCCTCAGGGTAAAGTCGGCATGCAGTATGCCAGCCAACAGACAAGGACGGTCGAAATGCATGTAACCCCCTCCCACACACCCAGCCCACCCGCTCTGCTGATTATCGACATGCAGCAAGGCATCCAGGGTGTTACCAAACCGAGAAATAACCCTAATGCAGAAACCTGTATCGCCGGGTTGTTGGCTTATTGGCGCAGCCAAACACTGCCGTGTGTTCATATTCGCCATGTTTCACGACAGGCGAACTCAGTTTTTGCCCCAGGACAGCCGGGCGTATGCTTCCAAGCAGCGCTGGCACCCTTGCCCACGGAGCCGGTATTCGAGAAAAACGTTACCGATGCATTTATCCACAGTGGTTTGGAGCGATGGTTACATGCCAGGAATATCCGCCGCGTGATCATCGTCGGCGTGGCCAGCGAGAACTCTGTTGAAGCGACCGCGCGCAGCGCCAGCAATTTGGGTTTTCAGACGCAGGTGGTGGCGGACGCCTGCTACACCTTCGACAAATTCGACTTCAACGGCCATGTTCGCAGCGCTGAAGATGTTCACGCGATGGCGATGGCCAATCTACGAGATGAATATGCCGATGTCATAACCAGTAAGACTCTGCTTGCCCAATGGATGGGTGAACTCACGCCAATCCGCTAGAGTGCGCGCCTGCAACCGAGAACGAACCACTGCAATGAACATACTCACAGCCCTGCGCGACGCCTGGTACTTCTTTACCCATAACCTGACGGCCATTGCCTGCCTGTGCTTGCCGTTGATCGTCTTGGAAGGTTTGCTGCTGCAGCAGGTCGACCAGCTGACGGATTCGGCGTCGACGTTGCAGTGGCGCTTGCTGGCGGGGCTGCTGTTTTACCCGATCTACAGCGCGGCGCTGATCCTGTTTCTGGATGCGCGCAGCCAGGGCGCATCGCCCCGCCTGCTCGATCTGCTGGCGGCCGGCCTGCGCCTGTGGCCAAGCTTTGCCCTGCTGGCAGGCATCAGCACCTTTGCGATTGTGCTGGGGGCTTATCTGTTTGTGCTGCCGGGGCTGTGGCTGATGGTCAAGCTGGCCTTTGCCGAATACCTGTTGGTACTGCGCGGACTCAGCCCACTCAAAGCGCTGCAGGAAAGCTTCACCCTGACCACCGGCTATTTCTGGCCCATGCTCGGCTGCATTCTGGGCATCATGTTGCCGCTGTGGCTACTGGATGGCTGGAGCCAAAGCAACCCGGCCCTCGAAAGCAATGCACTGGCGAGTTTGGCGCTCGATTGCCTGAGCCGCTTTGCGCAACTGTTCTCGACCGTGGTGCTGTTCCGTTTGTATATGCTGCGCAGCCTCAAAGCCGACGCCGAATAATGACCTCAGCGCGGCGGCTTTAGACCGGACAAACGCGGCAGCAAGATACGCTCAAAAATCCGCGGGAAGAAACGCGCCAACAGGCGGGCGCGCCAATCGACATTGGACAGCACCAGCAGCCTACGCCGCTTCAACGCGCCCTGATAAATGGCTTCGGCCACATCCTGCGGCGAGGCCACCTGCCCCATCGCCAGCGGCGGCTGTGCGGCCACCGAGCCATCGCCCACCAGCGCATTCTTGCGCAGGTCGGTGGCGGTAAAACCGGGGCACACCAGCATCACATTGACGCCCGAGCCTTTGAGCTCAAAGCGCAGCGTTTCAAACAACCCATGCAAGGCATGCTTGCTGGCGTTATAGGCGCTGCGGTAAAGCAACGGGGCGAAGCCGGAGAGCGAACTGAGCACGATGATCTGCCCACCACGCGCGATCAGACTGGGCAAGGCGGCCTTGGTGCAGTGCAGTGCGCCGAAATAGTTGACCGCCATGATGCGCTGGAAAACCGCCAATTCCGTGTCGGCAAAACTGCTGCGGTGGGTAATGCCGGCATTGTTGACCAGCACATCAATGCCACCAAAGCGCTCCACCGTCAGGGCCATGGCTTGCGCCACCGCGTCGGCATCCGCCACATCGCACAACACGCCCAACGCTTCGACGTTGTGGTGATCGGCTAAGTGCTGCACCAGGCTGTCGAGCGCCTGCTGCTGCAGGTCAAAAATCACCACCCGCGCACCGGCTTGCGCCAGACGCATGGCCAAGGCGCGGCCGATCCCGGCACAGCCACCAGTAATCACCACCACCTTGCGCTCAAACACCTTATTGGCGAACACCTTGCGGTACATATACGGCCCCTGTGTCTGCTTCGCGGTGCATCTACTACACCTTGTTGGCCACGCCTCTGCAACCACCTGCGACCGTTTGAAGGCGCAGGCCCGCGCACAATATGGCGCGCGAGAACCTGCTGGTCAGGTCGGCATACGCACGCATCTCCGGTATGCTCACTTGGTCAGCATAGTCCAGCCATAAGCGATTCCGCCCATGTCACTGCCCCGCCCTCTGCGCCTGTTTTTACTCAGTATGGCCAGCCTGGTCTGCGTGATGGCGGCCTTGATTTACAGCCTGACCTGGCACCCCGCCGCGCGCGAACAGGCCGAAGTCAGCTGCTCGGCCAACGCGCCGGTTCTGCAACCGGGCCAAGCCTTGAAAGTCATGAGCTGGAATGTGCAGTACCTGGCGGGCAAGGGCTATGTCTTCTGGTATGACTTGGCCGATGGCAGCGGCCCCGACCAGCGCCCCAGCGCTGCCGATCTGGCTGTCACGCTGGATGAAGTGACCCGCGTATTACGCGACGCGCAGCCCGATATTATTCTGCTGCAAGAACTGCACAACGGCGCCAAAGCTACGGACTACCAAGACCAACTCGCCCTGCTGCAAGAGCGCCTGCGCGACCTGTACCCGTGCAGCACGCAGGCTTTTTACTGGAAGGCGGCCTTCGTCCCGCACCCGAAAATTCTGGGCAGCGTCGGCATGCAACTGGGCACCCTCAGCCGCTTTCAGATCAGCCGCAGCGAACGCCTGCAACTGCCGAAGATGCCCGCCGACCTGATCAGTCAGGCGTTCAACCTCAAGCGCGCCTTACTGGTCAGTCATCTGCCGATTCGCGGCGGCAGCGAACTAGCGGTCATCAACACCCACCTGGATGCCTTCGCGCAGGGCAACGACACCATGCAGCGCCAGGTGGCAATGACCCGCAACATGCTCGACCAGTTGCAGGCCGAGGGCACGCCCTGGGTTCTGGGTGGCGATTTCAACCTGTTGCCACCTGGCCAATATGCCAGCTTGCCCCCCAGCCAACGCAGTTGGTACAGCCCCGACAGCGAACTGCAGAGCCTGGCCGAGCGCTTTGCCATGGTTCCAGCGCTGCACGATGCCAACGGCGATGAGCAAGCCCGCTGGTACACCCACATTCCTAACGATCCGGCGATCAAGGCCCCGGACCGCACCCTCGACTACCTGTTTTACAGCCCGCAACTGACCCTGCTCGACGCCTATGTGCGCCAGCAGGACACGCTGCGCATCTCCGACCATTTG
>CAMCJM010000203.1 GCA_945874835.1 Pseudomonas synxantha
GGTGCTGGTGCTGGTGCTGGTGCTTATTCTGCTGTTGGTGGCGGGTAGCTTGCTCTACGGGCGTGTGGGCGGCGAAGCGCCGGTGGCAGCGGTTATCCCCGCCACGATCGAACCCTCCGCAGCGCTGCAGTCAGTGCAGGTGCTGGACATACTGCCGCAGCATGACGCTCGAGGCCTGGTGCTGCAGGTGCTGCTGGATCGCAGCACGCCCTATCAGCGGGTTGAAGAAAACGGTTCGGTGAGCCTGCGCCTCAGTGGTGCGCATTGGCCGGGCGATGTGCAACGCGGCCGTGTGCAGCGTGATGGGCGCAGCCTGTCCTGGCGCGTCGAGAATGCCGGTGCCGACGTGCAGATTCTCGTGGTGGGGCTGGGCGACAGACTGGATGTGCGTGATCGTCTGGAACCGGCCGGAGAGCGCTGGATGCTTTGGCTCGAGGTGCCGTTAAACCCCGTTGTGCAGGCTGCTGAACCTGCACTGATGTTGGATCATCTGCCTACGGCGCAAGCGGATATACCCGCTGCCGAGCCGGCGTTACCTGCCTGGGCCAGCGCCCCGGTTCCTGCGCGCACTGCCGACCCCCGCGTGCCTGAAATGCGCGCCGAGGCCCCGATTTCCGCACCCGTTGCGCCCGCCCGTAAGGCCGAGGTGAAGATTGCCGCGCATCAGCCGGATGCCGTAGCGCTGGCGCGGCAGGCGCTGCAGGATGGCGACAGTGCGCGCGCCATCAACCTGCTCGAACCGCTGCAACACAGCTCAAGCAACCCGGAGGCAAAACGCTGGCTGGCACGCGCCTACTTGGCGGCCGGTGAGCAGCAGCGCTTGCTCGACTGGCTGCCCGCCCAACTGGCGCAGCAACCCCACGACAGTGAATTGCGCCTGCTGCTGGCACGGGCCCAGATGCACGCCGGGGAAACCCGCAGCGCCGTCGCCACGCTGGAGCAAAATCCGCCGCGTTTAGAGCAGGAACCCACTTACTTTGCCTTGCTCGCCGCCAGCTACCAGCAAACCGGGCAATGGCAAAACAGTGCCGAGTTGTACCGGCGCATGATTGCCCTGCGGCCGAGCCAGTCGACCTGGCAACTGGGTTTGGCGATTGCCCTGGAACAACTTGATCAACCGGCCGAAGCAGGCCGCCATTATCGTCTGGCCCTGCAAGGGTCAACTCTGGACGACAGCGCTCGGCGCTTCGCCAGTGAACGCGCCACGGCGCTGGGAGGCCGTTGATGAGTCAGGAAGATCTTCGCCAGCGTAAGGTTCGCCTGGGCGACCTGCTGATTCAGGCCGGTTTGCTCAGCGATGCACAGCTGCAACTGGCCCTGCAGGAGCAAAAACGCACAGGTGCCAAACTGGGCCGCACCGTGGTCGACATGGGCTTTGTCGAGGAAGTGCGTTTGCTCACTGCCTTGTCCGAGCAGATGAAGATTCCCTTTATCGACCTCCGGCATTTCCGTTTTGACCAAGAACTGGTGCAACGCCTGCAAGAAGCCATGGCCCGGCGCTTCCGTGCACTGGTGCTGTCACGCGAAGGCGATGGCTTGCTGGTAGGCATGTCGGACCCGCTGGATCTGTTTGCCCTCGACGAGATGGAGCGCATCCTCAAGGTTCGTGTACGCCCGGCCGTGGTACGTGAGGCCGAGTTGCTGGCCACGCTGGATACCGTGTACCGGCGCACCAGTGAAATCGCCTCGATTGCCGGTGAACTGGAAGGCGAACTCAAAGACAGCGACTTCGACCTGTCCAAGTTGGGTGCCGACAGCAACACCGAAGCCCCGGTGGTGCGCCTGCTGCAAACCCTGTTCGAAGACGCCGTGCAAATGAAAGCCTCGGACATCCACATCGAGCCAGATGAAGGCGTGGTGCGTATTCGCCAGCGCATCGACGGTGTGCTCAACGAACAGGTGATGAAAGAAGCGCGCGTGGCCTCGGCGCTGGTGATGCGCCTGAAGATCATGTCCGGGCTGGATATCTCCGAAAAACGCCTGCCACAGGACGGGCGCTTCAACATCCGCGTCAAGGGCCGCGTCATCGACGTGCGGGTATCGACCATGCCGGTGCAATACGGCGAATCGGTGGTAATGCGCTTACTCGACCAGACGGCCGGGGTGTCCAATCTGGATGCCAGTGGCATGCCGCCCGACATGCTGGTGCGCTTTCGCCGCCTGCTGCAACGTCCCTTCGGCATGGTGCTGGTCACCGGCCCCACCGGTTCGGGTAAAACCACCACCCTGTATGCCGGTCTGTCCGAACTGAACAGCCCGGAAAAAAAGATCATCACCGTGGAAGACCCGGTGGAATACCGCCTGCCGCGCGTCAACCAAGTGCAGGTCAACGCCAAGATCGACCTGAGCTTTGCCCGCGTGCTGCGCGCCGCCCTGCGTCAGGACCCGGACATTGTGCTGATCGGTGAAATGCGCGATCAGGAAACCGCTGAAATCGGCCTGCGCGCGGCCCTGACCGGTCACCTGGTGCTGTCCACATTGCACACCAACGATGCGCTCACCTCGGCCATGCGCCTGATCGACATGGGCGCTGAGCCCTTTCTCGTGGCCACCTCGCTGAATGCGGTGCTGGCCCAGCGTCTGGTGCGCCGCGTGTGCGAAAACTGCATGGAAGACCACAGCCCTGAGCCGCGCCAACTGGCCTGGCTGGAACTGCTCTATAAAGCTTCGCTGCAAGGTCGTAGCTTTAAGCGCGGCACAGGTTGCCACCAATGCCACAACACCGGCTATGCCGGCCGAATCGGCGTCTACGAACTGCTGGAAATGGACGAGGCCATGATCGCCGCCCTCCGTCGCAGCGACCCACAAGGCTTTGCCGAAGCCGCGCAAACCAGCGCCGGTTATCGCCCCTTGGCGGCTTGTGCGCTCGACTACGCCCTGGCGGGTGTAACCAGCGTGGATGAAGTCTTGAAAGTCTGCGCCACCCTCACCGACGAGGCGGTGGGCTGATGCGGGCAGTTCTTGCCTTGGCGCGGCAGCCTAGGCCTGCGGTGTGCGGTCGTGCGCGTCTGTGCGCTGGGGGCAATGCTTATCCCGGATTGCATCCGGGCTACGGGTGCTGCCCATGAGCCAGTTTAAGTTTACTGGGCGCGACGCGCAGGGCACGAAGGTCAGTGGCAGCCGCGAAAGCGCGTCGGCCGACAGCCTGGCCAGTGAACTGCTAGCCGAGCGCATCACGCCCCTGACCATCGATGAGCAGGCTCAGGTGGCGGACAGCGATGCCTTGGCTCAACTCAAAGAGCGCCTGCGGCGTAAGCGCGTTGAGCTGGAAGAGCTGATCATCTTCTGTAGACAGATGTACAGCCTGAGCAAGGCCGGGGTGCCGATCATCCGCGCCATCGGCGGTTTGGCTGAGTCCCATCGCAACCTGTATTTCCGCGAAGTGCTGCAGGACGTGCGCAGTGACCTGGAAGGCGGGCAGGGCATGGCCGTGGCCCTCAATGGCCACCCCAAGGTGTTCAACACCCTGTTTGTCAGCATGATCAGCGTCGGTGAGAACACCGGCCAGCTGGATCAGGCGTTTCGCCAGCTCTCGGTGTACCTGGAACTGGAGCGCGAAACCCGCAAGCGCATCAAACAAGCCACCCGCTACCCGTTGTTTGTGCTCTCGGCGATGGCGGTGGCGCTAGTGGTGATCAACCTGTTTGTGATCCCGGCGTTCTCCAGAGTGTTCGCCCAGTTCAAGGCCGAACTGCCGTGGGCCACCCAGGTACTGATCGGCACCTCGCAGTTCTTTCAGGATTTCTGGTGGCTGCTGGCGCTGCTGTTCGGGGCCAGCCTGTATGGCTTTTTCAAATGGATCGACACCGATGCCGGCGCGCTGAAATGGGACCAGATCAAGCTGCGCCTGCCGATTGTTGGCGGCATCTTCGAACGCATTGCCCTGGCTCGCTTCACCCGCACCTTCGCCATGATGTACCGCGCCGGCGTGCCACTGCTGCAAACCCTGTCGATCAACAGCGCCAGCGTCGGTAATCGCTTCATCGGTCAGGCGATTCTGGCCATGCGCGAGGGCATCGAACGCGGTGAGGCGCTGACCCGCACCGCCTCCGCCAGCGGCCTGTTCACTCCGCTGGTGCTGCAGATGATGGCCGTGGGTGAAGAAACGGGCGCGCTGGACGACTTATTTGTTGAAGTGGCGGATTTTTACGAGCAGGAAGTGGACTACGACCTCAAGCAACTGGCCGATGCCATCGAGCCCATTCTGATTGTCGCCATGGGCATCATGGTGTTGGTGTTGGCACTGGGTGTCTTCCTACCCATGTGGGAACTCGGCTCGGCGGCGAGGGGGCGTTGATGCAAACAGTAATTGCCAGGCTCGGCCGAGAAAATGCAAACTGAATCACAGTTTTAGTGGGTGTGGTACGCGCGGCCGATGCATCGTCGCGCGGTGTTTTGTGTGCCCCACGAGGTGTCTATGCGGGCTGTTGAGCGAGGCTTTACCCTGATCGAGTTGGTGGTGGTGATCGCCATCATCGGCGTGCTGGCGGCGCTGGCGTTGCCTCGGCTGATCACCCCGGCCAGAGACGCCCACGAAGTGGCGGTCAAAAGCACCGCCAGCGCACTGGCCTCCGCCGTGTTGCTGGTGCGCGCGCAGTGGGAACTCAACCGCAATGGCGGTCGTAACGGCTGTGCCGGCGGCAACTGCCAGATCAACGTGCAGGGCTTTGGCGATGGCACGGTGGACGTCAACGCCAATGGCTGGCCGATTGGCACCGCACGGGTCGGCTTACCCAATGCCGCCTCGAGCATGAGCGCTGCCACCTGCAACCAAGTGTTCGGCGCTGTGCTGCAAGGTGCGGCCCCCAGCGTCGGCACCGCCTCCGGCAACGACTATGTAACCAGCGCTTCAGGCACCCAGTGCACCTTCACCTACCAGGCTGAAGGCGGCAACGACAGCATCCAGTACAACGCCAATACCGGCAGCGTGACCTATACCTTTCAATAAGGCTTTCAACCCGGAGTGATACCCATGAACAAACAACAAAGCGGCTTTACCCTGATCGAACTGGTGATGGTGATAGTGATCCTCGGCATTCTTCCTGCGTTTGCGTTGCCGCGGTTTGCTGATTTCAGTGTGCAGGCGCGTGAGTCGACAGTTGATGGCATCGCTGGCGGGCTGCGCTCAGCGATGTCCATCGCGCGTGCTTCCCAGCTTGCGGCCGGCGACGGTGGTGCTGATCCTGTGACCCTGGAAGGTGTTGTAATCACTATGATTGGCGGCTATCCAACGGCGGACAATGCGGGCATTGTTGCTGCTGCCCAGGTTGACGGTATTGAAAAGACTGCAGGTGGTGCTGGCCCTGGTGCGACCATTACCTTTACCCCTAATGGCGGCAATGCAACGAACTGCCGTGTGATCTATACCGCTGCCACTGCAGCGGTCGCTGGCCCGCCCGCTGTCGCTGCTATACCTGCATCAGTTGATGCCAACAACGACGGCTGTTGATTGCTCCATGCCCGCTAGTAGGCGTGGCTTTACCTTGGTCGAGTTGCTGATGGTCATTGTGATCATCGGCACTCTGGCCGCCGTGGTAGGGCCGCGCTTTTTTGATCGGAAGGTGTTTGACGAACGCCTGTATTACGAGGAAGTGCTAGCCGCCGTTCGCT
>CAMCJM010000204.1 GCA_945874835.1 Pseudomonas synxantha
GCCACGTCGTGGAGTGCCTGTTCGGCAAACTGAAGCATTACCGGCGGATTGCTACGCGTTTTGAGAAAAAGGCCAGTCATTTCAAGTCTATGCTGGCCTTCGCTGCAACCCTGTTGTGGCTCCGCTGATACGTCAACAGAACCTAGGGACGTCCATGTGCCGACCGATTCGGCACGTAGGCCCTCATAAATACTGGAGTCACGTTTATGCTCGTTAACGCCGATTTCTCCCAGCGCGCCGTCGTCGCGCCGCAACAGTACCAGTGGTTGGCCTCACCTCAGCAGGGCATCGAGCGCATGATGCTGGACCGACTTGGCGGTGAAAAAGCCCGTGCGACTTCCCTCGTGCGCTACGCGCCGGAGTCGGATTTCCCCGCGCATGCGCACCCCGGTGGTGAAGAAATTTTGGTGCTTGCAGGGACTTTTTCCGAAGAAGAAGGCCATTACCCGGCCGGCTGGTATTTGCGTAATCCGCCTGGGTCTAGCCATCGGCCATACAGCCATGAAGGCGCGATCATCTTCGTCAAACTCTGGCAGATGAGTGCGGACGATGAGCAGCGTGTGCGTATCGACACGCAAGACCCCGACAACTGGCATGAAGAAGACGGTCGCGAGGTTTGCCCACTGTTTGTCAGCGCCCATGAACAGGTGAGCTTGCAGCGTTTGGCGGGCGGTGAGGTGCTGTTCTCTGCGCCGGTAAAAGGCGCGGAGTTGCTGGTGCTAAGCGGCGAGTTACTGGCCGACGGGCAGGTTTACCAGGACGGCAGTTGGATGCGCCTGCCGCACGGTCAGCCCCCGGTGATTGTCGCTGGCAGCCAGGGCGTCACGCTTTATTTGAAAACGGGCCACTTGGCCGCAACGGCGCAGCTGATATGAGCATGCAAACAGCACGTGTGGCCATCGTCGGCGCAGGGTTGAGTGGGCTGTATGCCGCCTACCTGTTGGAGCAAAGAGGCATCCGCAACTATGTGGTATTTGAGGCGCGCCCAGAGGTCGGCGGGCGTGTGGTCTCCGTCGCGCCAGCCGGTGCGTCACCGCTGGAGCGTTTCGATCTGGGCCCGTCCTGGTTTTGGCCGGGTTATCAGCGCCAACTTGATCGCCTTGTCCACGACTTGGGCCTGAAGCGGTTTGAGCAGTTTGAGGCGGGCGACATGGTGATGGAGCGCTCAGCCAAAGGGCCGCTCACGCGCTCACCGGGTTACTTGAACGCACCGCCGTCGATGAGGCTGATGGGCGGTATGGCGGCGTTGACTGATGCGTTGCGCGAGCGTCTGGATGCGACGCGGATCAGGACCGGGCATAAGGTGACCCATCTCCATCGCGTGAATAACCATGTGCAATTGCACAGTGTCGATGCCTCGGGTAGCAGCACCACCTGGTGCGTGGAGCATGTGCTGCTGGCTCTGCCGCCGCGTCTGGCTGAAACCAGCATCGCCTTCACGCCTGTGTTGCCTCCGGTGTTGGCGCGGCAATGGCAGGGCACCGCGACATGGATGGCCCCTCACGCTAAATACGTGGCCATCTACGAGCGACCTTTTTGGCGCGAACAGGGCCTGTCTGGTGAGGCGCGAAGCGTTCGTGGCCCGCTGGGCGAAATTCACGACGCCTCGATTCCGGGCGGCAGTGCGGCGCTGTTTGGCTTTCTCGGCGTTCCAGCCAGCATGCGCCAAACCGTGAGCGAAGAGCAGTTACGGCGGCTTTGCCGGGTGCAACTCGAACGATTGTTCGGCCCGGAGGCGGCCAAGCCCACAGCCGAGTTCCTCAAGGATTGGGCGCAGGAACCTTTCACAACCACTGTGGCCGACCAGCAGGGCGCTGCCCAGCATGCGCAGGCACCCATGCCCACGGCTGATGCGGGGCCGTGGGTCGGCTACCTGACGGGCATTGGCAGCGAGTGGTCGGCGCAGTTCCCCGGCTACGTTGCTGGAGCCATTGAGGCGGCGAGCATGGGTGTACAGGCTCTGTTGCTGCGCACCGAAGGTGCTCCGACATGAGCTTGAAAACACACTATGGCGCCATGCAAATTGCCCGCCCCGGCGTGCTGCAATGGGTGCAGCGACAAACGCCGATGCCGGCAAGCGGCGAAGTCCTGATTGAGGTCGAGGCTTGCGGTATTTGTGGTGCGGATGTCGCCGACATCGAACGGGCAGATCCAAACCTGCAGCCACCGCGTGTACCGGGCCACGAAGTGGTCGGCCGGATCGTAGCGCTGGGCAGCCACACCCCTGCTATTTGGCGCATCGGCCAGCGCGTCGGCGTCGGGCGTTTGGGCGGTTATTGCAATGAATGCGCTCAATGCCGCCAGGGAAAGTTTCAGCTCTGCCAGCAGCAACCTTTTGTCGGCTCCAGCTGTGATGGTGGCTACGCTGAAATGATGATCGCGCGCGCCACAGGGCTGGTATCGATTCCCGATGAGCTGAGTTCGGAAGAGGCTGCGCCTATCCTCTGCGCCGGTATCGCCACCTTCAATGCCCTGAAGAAATGCGGCGCACAGGCCGGTGACAGCGTCGTCATCCTGGGTATCGGCGGGTTGGGGCACATGGCCGTGCAGTACGCGCGTCGCATGGGGTTCAAGGTGGTCGCCGTGGGGCGCGGCGCGGACATTGCCGACGAGGCACTGGCGCTCGGGGCGCACCTTTACATCGACAGTCAGCAGACCGATGCCGCCAGCACACTGCAGCGCATGGGCGGCGTTCAGGCCATCGTCACCACCGTCGGCCATGCCGACAGCGTTGCGGCGCTGATGCCGGGGCTTGCCCCGCAAGGGCGGTTGGTGCTGCTTGGCGCTGGCAAAGATCCGCTGCCGGTTTCGGCGGGGCATCTGGTGATCGGTGAACGCAGCGTGCTGGGCTCCATCACCGGTTCACCTTTTGAGAACGAGAAAACTCTGAATTTCAGTGTGCTGGCTGGCGTGCGCCCAATGATTGAAGTGATGCCGCTGGCACAGGCCAACGAGGCCTACCAGAAGATGAAATCCGGTGGCGTCAAATTCCGCATGGTCCTCAGCATGACGCGCCCGTCGCCAGCGCCATGAACACTGCTTAGCCGCTTCTTACGCCGTGCGCGCTGCGCCGGTTTCCTAAACAGTACGACCCAGTAGGTTCCATATGCAGAACACAACCATGCACCGCCAGGTTCTTATCCTCGCTGCTGCGCAGGCCCTGTTTCAGGTCGTCTCCATTATGGTTATGACCATCGGCGCACTGGCCGGCAGCCAAATCGCCTCATCGCCCACGTGGGCCACCCTGCCCATCGCCACAATGTTTCTGGGCACGGCGGTCATGGTCTTCCCGGCCTCCCTGTGGATGGTGCGAGTGGGTCGTCGCGTCGGCTTTTTGTACGGCTCGCTGCTGGGTGTGGCCGGTGGCCTGGTTGCCGCGCTTGGCATCTCTCAGGCGTCGCTGCCCATGCTTGCCTTCGGCACCTTCCTGGTCGGTGCTTACCAGGCTTTCGCCCAGTTCTATCGCTTCGCCGCCAGTGAAGTGGCCGACGCGGCATTCCGCCCGCGCGCCATTTCCCTGGTCATGGCCGGCGGTGTGGTCGCCGCTCTGGCTGGCCCCACACTGGCACGCTTGGGTGGGCCCATTCAGCAGCCGGAGTACTTGGGTTCGTTCCTGATTCTCGCTGTGGTATCGCTGTTGGCCACTGGCGTTCTGCTGGGCCTGCACATGCCAGCTGACGAACCAGCGCATAGCGAACGCGCCGCAGGTCGCCCTTGGCGGCAGATCGTGGCGCAGCCAACTTACCGCGTTGCCCTGTTCGGCGCGGCCACCGGCTACGGCATCATGATCTTGGCCATGACCGCCACGCCGCTGGCGATGCTGCACCACGATCACGGGCTGAGTTCCGCCGCCACCGTGATCCAACTCCACGTGCTCGGCATGTTCCTACCCTCGTTTATCACCGGCACGTTGATTGTTCGATTTGGCGTGCTGCGCATCATGCTTGTCGGCGTGCTGCTGTTTATCGGCCACATTCTGCTCACCCTGACCGGAACAAGTTTTAGCTCGTTCGCCAGTGCGCTGATTCTGCTCGGCGTCGGCTGGAATTTCATGTACATCGGCGGCACAACCCTACTGACCAGCACCTACACCCCGGCCGAAAAAGGCAGCGCGCAGGCCATTAACGACATGCTGATATTTGCCGTCGGGCTGGTTTGCTCGTTCGGTGCCGGTGGCCTGCTGCATGCACTTGGCTGGCAAACCCTGAACCTCGTGCTTCTGCCCTGGCTGGGCTTGGCGGCCGCTTCTTTGATTTGGCTGGGGATTAAGCAAGCCCGCCAGTAGGCGGAGCAGGGGTTAGCTGAAGCGCCGCCTGCATCGACTTAAATCCAGCGCTAACGTTGGCTGTAGCGATGAATGACGGCATTGAGGGGCCGATTGCCGCGCTACGCAGCAGAATCCGCGCGCTATCTTCCCCTCTATCTGTCTTATGCCATTACACCAAGGGCAGGCGCACGTAGAAGGTGCTGCCTTCACCCAGCACGCTGTGGTAGCCGATTTCGCCGTGCATACGCTCCATCAGGGTTTTGCAAATACTCAGGCCTAAGCCGGTACCGCTGCGAGTGCGGGTGTCGGAACCGTCCGCCTGGGCGAATTTCTGGAAGATGCGCTCGCGAAACTCCTCCGCGATACCCACCCCATAGTCACGCACGGCCACCTCGACTTGGCCGTCGAGCAGGCGCGCGCTGATCTCCACCCGGCCTTCGGCACTGGAGAACTTCACCGCGTTGGAGATCAGGTTGCTCAGCACTTGTTGCAAGCGCAGATCATCAATGGCTACCAGCAGCGGCTCGGGTAAGGCGTTGTTCAAGGACAGGTGGACGTTAAAGCTGTCGGCATAGCCTTGATTTTGCGCCAGTGCTTGTTGCAGCAGTGGGTTCAGATTGGTGGGTTCGAGTTGCAACTGGTTTTGGCCAAGCTCGAGTTTTTCGATGTCGAGAATATCGTTGACCAAACTCACTAGTCGCTCGGAGTTGCTTTGCGCGATGCTGACTAGCTCTTGCACCGGCGCGGGCAATTGGCCGAATACACCAGCGGACAACAGCCCCAGTGAGCCCTTGATGGAGGTCAGCGGGGTGCGCAATTCGTGGCTGACGGTGGAGATAAATTCGTTCTTCAGTTGCTCAACTTTTTTACGTGCAGTGATGTCGCGCAGCATGCAGATATACAGTTGACGGTCCGCGAGTGCAAAGCGGCTGAGGCTGATTTCCAGTTGCAGCGTGCGGCCATCAGCATGCTGACCTTGCACCTGAATATCGCAGCCGAGCAGGTTTTCCAGGTTGTTTTCGATCGCCCCCTCAAGTGCGGGCAACAGGCGCTCAAGCGGCTGTAACAGCAGTTGCGCCGCCGGGTAGCCAAACAGGCAGTTGGCTGCGGGATTGGAGCGCTCTATCTGTCCTTTTTGGTCGAAGATCAGGATAGCCTCGGCGGCGTTCTCCAAGATCGCGCTGAGTTCTAGGTTCTGTTGACGTAAGCCACCGGCTAGAATCTGGCTTTTGCCATGACCGACAGAAGCCAGTTAAGCGATACCGAGTGGGCTCATATACAAAGCCTGCTGAGTGCCACAAAGGGGATACGGCTACTGAACGCACCCAGTTGT